>CAZXXW010000060.1:0-19539 GCA_964644835.1 uncultured Anaerolineales bacterium | reverse complement strand
TCAAAACACTCTCCGGCTTGAGTTTGCTCCCCGTCTACCCCGGCACGCCGCGCTAGTTCCGGCTTGCAGTAATCCTTATAAAAAATTAGATCTGTACAAGCGAGGTTGACCATGTTCGAAAAAATACTTGTCCCCTTAGACGGTTCCTCTCTAGCCGAATGCGTCCTACCTCATCTGCTTGTCTTTGCCCAGGCGTTTGAGTCTGACGTCACGTTGTTGCGGGTACTGGAACGTCCCAGCGGCTCTGCTCACGACGAAGCCATCGACCCTCTGGAATGGCAGTTGATCAAATCCGAGGCCAAGGCCTATCTCCAAGACGTCGCCAACCGCTTAGAGCAACATGGTCTCGAAACCAATACCGAAATCAAGGAAGGCCAGGCGGAAGAACATATCATCGAATTTGTGAAGCACAATCAAATCGACCTGATCATCATGAGCAGCCACGGGGAAAGCGGCCTGAGCGGATGGAATATCAGCAGTGTCGTCCAAAAAACAATTTTGCGTGCCTATACCTCGACGCTGATCGTGCGCGCTTACCAAACTCCCGAAGAGGACTTGGAGCGGGATGGGTACGGCAAAATTCTTGCGCCCCTGGACGGCTCCCAGCGGGCAGAAAACGTGCTGGCACCAAGCACCATCCTGGCCGATTTCTGTAACGCCCACCTACTCTTATCCCATCTGGTTTTACAACCAGAGATCATCTCTCACACAGCACTGACCCCTTCGGAAAATGAATTGATCAACAAAATTACCACCGTGAACAAACAAAAGGCAAATCAATACCTGGAAGGGATTCGTTCTCGTACCAAAGAAGATATCGACCTTCATCTGCATGTCAAGGTGGGCCACAGCGCCGAAGAACTCCATGAGCTTGTCGAAAACGAAGATGTGGATTTGGTCGTGCTCAGCGCTCACGGGCAATCGGGCAATCCCAAATGGCCTTACGGCAGTGTCGCTCTCAGCTTTGTTGCCTACGGAACAACGCCTTTGCTAATTATTCAGGACATATCTCGGCAAGAGGCGCAAAAATCGAGAGCTGAACTTGCCGCCAGGGAAGAGAAGGGCCACTAACCCATGCAACTGGAAGCTTTAGCTGAACAACTGGCCAAGAGCCACACGACCTCAAGCCGACCGGAAGAGAAAAAGTATCTCCTCGATCGCCTCCAAAACCAGGAAAAACTGCTCCGCCAAGCCTACCAGCACTTCATTCAAATCTCGGAGGCCAGCGCCGCTCTCTCCTATGCCGGAGAATGGATCCTGGACAATTATTACATCATCCAGCAAGCGATCCGCCAAATTTGCGAAGACATGCCCCGGCGCTATTACCGCCAGTTGCCCAAACTGGGCGCCTCCCCGATGGAGGGATACCCGCGTGTTTTTGCCCTCGCCTGGAAGTTCATCGACCAAGCCGACTATCATATCAATCTGGCCGAATTGACCCGCTTTGTCCAGGCCTATCAACAGGTGACCCCCTTGAAAATGGGCGAGATCTGGGCGCTGCCGATCATGCTGCGGATGGGCATCATCCAGGCCCTGACCGAGGTGGTCACCCGGGCCGTTGAGATGCGAGACGAGGAGCAGACTCACTCGCAAGAGGATCCCGCTTCCGAAACATCGGTCAACTTGCTCATCGACGAGGCCGACATCGCCAACTGCGTCCAGAGTTTGCGCACCTTGGACGCCCAAGATTGGAAAGACTTCTTTGAAGGTCTCAGTCAAGTGGAGCAAGTGCTCCGTTCCGACCCGGCTAAAATCTACGCCCGGATGGACTTTGAATCCCGCGACCGCTACCGCGACATCATCGAAGAACTGGCCCAAGCTTCTGGCGCAAAAGAGCAAACCGTGGCCGAAGAAGCGATTTGGCTGGCGGAACAAGCCAAGGAGCAAAGCAATTCCGAAGATGAAGACGGCAGCTCACGCACCTGCCACGTCGGCTTCTACCTCCTTGACGAAGGGCGAGACCTGCTCGAAAAACGGCTTGATTATTTTCCGTCCTGGAGCGTGCGCCTGAAACGTTGGCTGCTAGGCCGCCCCACCCTGCTCTATCTCGGCTCGATCGGATTGATCACGCTGCTCGTTCTCGCCGGTATCAGCTATTACGTTTTCTCTGTCGGTGGTTCCCTGATCGTGACGATCCTTACGGGGCTGTTGTTCTCGATCCCAGCCCTGAGCGTGGCGGTCGAAGCGGTCAACTCGCTTGTCACCCACACGGTCCCCTCCCGGCGTCTGCCCCGTCTGGATTACCAGGACGGTATCCCCCCCCAACACCGCACCATGGTGGTGATTCCCTGCCTGGCAACCCAACCGAAAGAGATCGCTTCGCTTCTGTACCAGCTCGAATTGCATTACATCAGCAACCTCGATTCGCAATTGCATTTCGCCCTGCTGACAGATTTTGCCGATGCGCCTCAAGAAGAGATGCCCGAAGATAAGACCTTGCGCCAATATCTCAAAGCGGGAATCGAAGAACTCAACCAGAGGTACGATCGCCAAGTGCCGGGACCGTTCTATCTCTTCCACCGCAAACGGCAGTGGAATCCTGCCGAAGAAACCTGGATGGGCTGGGAGCGCAAGCGGGGCAAATTGGAGGAATTCAATCGACTGCTTGGCGGCGACGAGCAGACATCCTACCAACTACAGCTAGGCGATCGGGAGATTTTGCCAGAGATCGCTTACGTCATTACCGTTGACGCCGATACCGTCCTGCCCCGGGGCAGCGCCCAGCAGCTTGTTGCTACCCTGGCCCATCCCCTCAATCGAGCCGCCTTCGACGACGAGAGCGGGGAAATCGAAGCCGGTTACACCGTGCTCCAGCCCCGAGTCGAAACCAAGCCTACCTCGGTCAACCAAACCCTGTTTACCCAAATTTTCGCCGGCGAAGTGGCCCTCGATCTCTACGCCCGGGCGGTATCGGATGTCTATCAGGACCTGTTCGGAGAGGGCAATTACACCGGCAAGGGAATCTACGACGTGGCAGCCTTTCGGCGCTCGCTGGAAGGGCGCGTTCCCGAGAACGCCTTGCTCAGTCACGATTTGTTCGAGGGACTTCATGGCCGGGTCGGTCTGGTCACAGACGTGATTCTGCTGGAGGATTATCCCGCCCATTATCTCTCGCACGCCAAGCGCTGGCATCGCTGGGTGCGCGGGGACTGGCAACTGCTCCCCTGGTTGAAGGCCCGCGTTCCCGTGGCGGGAGGAGAGCAGCAACCGAACCAGTTTTCAACCCTCGATCGCTGGAAAATCATCGACAATCTCCGCCGCAGCCTGGTCAGGCCGGTGATCTTGGCCTGCCTGCTCCTGGGATGGATTTGGCTGCCCGGCTCCGCCCTGGTATGGACGCTCTTAACAGTTTTGGCCTTCGTCATGCCGCTGTCGATCAGCTCAATACGAGAAACCGCCCAGGGGTTGATTCAGTCATTGTCCAAAGGTCAGCATCAAATCAGGCGGGGAGCCTTCCGCTGGCTGCTGGAGTTGACTTTTCTGCCTTATCAAGCCTCGATCACGCTGGATGCGATTGCAACGACTCTGGTCCGCCTGATCATCACCCGCAAGCGGCTCTTACAATGGACAACCTCAGCCCACACTCTGCGCATCTTTGGTAGCGAGTTGAAAGTCAGCGTCTTATGGAAAAGAATGTTTGGCTCTTCGGTCTTTGCGCTCTTCGTCGCTGCCTTGTTGAGTTGGGTCAAGGTAACAACGCTGCCCTTTGCGCTGCCTTTCTTGTTAGCCTGGCTGCTGGCGCCTCAGGTTGCTTATTGGATCAGCCTCCCGATCATCCACGAGTCAGGTTCGATTTCAACAGAGCAGCACCAGGCGATGCGTTGTCTGGCCCGGCGTACCTGGCTTTACTATGAAAACTTTGTCGGCCCCGATGACCACTGGCTGCCCCCGGACCATTTCCAGGAAGATCCGCGCGGCCTGGTCGCCCACCGGACATCACCAACCAACATCGGCTTGCTGCTGCTTTCCACCCTGGCCGCTTATGACCTCGGCTACATCGGCATGATGGTTGTGGTGATGAGGCTGGTCAACACCTTGGAGCAAATGGAAAAACTGGAACGCTACCGCGGCCATTTTCTCAATTGGTACGACACCCGCAGCTTGGAACAATTGGATCCCCCCTATGTCTCCACCGTCGATAGCGGCAACCTGGCTGGGTGTCTTGTGGCCCTCAAACAAGGCTGCCTGGCCTTGCCAAGAGAACCGGTTCTGCGCTGGCAGCGGCTCGAGGGGCTGCTCGACACCCTGGTGATTCTGGAGAAAACCATCGACGAACTATCCAACGAAGAGCCAACAGAGCAGCTAGAGAAGTTGAAGGCTTGCCTGACTGAGATGGGCGAGAACATCAAGGATATCGAAAAAGAACCGGGCCAATGGGCTGTTATTGTCGATCATCTTGCTGAAGAAGCCTGGAAAGAATTCGAAGGTTTGCTCATCGCCTGGCTTGACAGCGATCAAACCGACATGGACGCCGAGAGCTTGCATAAATTGCGTGTCTGGGAAGAGCGGACCAAGGGACAAATTAAGCAAATCCAGCGAGAATTCTCCTTACTGATTCCCTGGTTGAAACCGATGAACCAACCGCCGGCTCTCTTCACTCAAAACGACATCGATGAGGACATCCGTCGGGCCTGGGAGACACTCCAGACCAGCCTGACGGAGTCGTTGAGCCTGGAACAATTGCCCGCCGTCTACCGGCAATGCCGAAGCACCTTGTTGCAATTAATCGAAACACTTGTAGATCAAGAGGCGCTGACATGGTCTAAACAGCTGGCCAACGATTTGCATTCGGCCCATAAATCCGCCCAAAGCCTGTTGATCGGAGCGCAAAGCTTGAGCGAGCACGTCGAGGAGATGTTCCAGGCGATGGATTTCAGCTTCTTGTACAACCCCCAACGGAAGGTTTTCAGCCTCGGTTACAACGTCTCCCTCGAGCAAGCCGACGGCGGCCACTATGATTTACTCGCCTCCGAAGCGCGCCTAGCCAGCCTGATCGCGATTGCCCGCGGGGATGTGCCTCCCAGTCACTGGCTCCAACTGGCCCGCCCGATTACGCGCGCCGACGGTTCTCAGGCGTTCATCTCCTGGAATGGGAGCATGTTCGAGTATCTCTTGCCCCCTCTCCTCTTGCGCCGGTACCCGGGAACCGCGCTCTTCGAGACTCACCAAACCGTGGTTCAAAAACAGATCGACTACGGACGCCAGGAAAAGGTCCCCTGGGGCATTTCGGAGGCCGGCTATTACGCTTTCGATGCCAACATGAATTACCAGTACCAGGGCTTTGGCGTCCCCGGCCTGGGATTCAAGCGCGGTCTCAGTGACAATCTCGTCATCGCGCCTTACGCCTCCATGCTGGCGATTGCGATTCAGCCGCAAGCTGTCTTGGAGAACTATGCCGAATTCGAACGTCTCGACATGGTCGGCTTGTACGGGTTGTATGAATCCATCGATTTCACGAAAGCTCATCTCTCTCTGGGAAAAGAGTACGGCATCGTGCGCTCTTACTACGCCCACCATCACGGCATGATCCTGACCGCGTTGACCAACTACCTCCAAGACGAGATCATGGTGTCACGTTTCCACACCGATCCTCGGATCACAAGTGTTGAATTGCTGCTCCAAGGTCAGATACCCCACGAGGCGCCAGTTGAAACGCCCCACCCCGAGGAGGCTGGCATTTTTCCACCGACGGAACCGCGCCAGGTGATCAGTTCCTGGCAAGTCCAGTTGAGGTCACCCCTCCCCCAGTTGCACTGTCTCTCCAATGGCGAATTTTCCACCGTGATCACCAACGCAGGCAGCGGCTATAGCAGTTGGAAGGATATCGCCCTGACCCGCTGGCGGCCTGACGCCACCCTGGACAAATGGGGCAGCTGGATCTATCTACAAGATCAAGAAAACGACTATCTCTGGTCGGTCGGGCTTCAGCCGGTCGGCAATTATCCTGAGAGCGAAGAGGTGCTCTTTTTCCCCCACCAGGTCAAATATCAACGCCGCGAGCACGACATCTCCGTGCATATGACGGTGGCCGTCGCCCAGCGGGACAACGTCGAGATTCGCCGTCTCACCCTGATCAACCATAGCGATCACCGGCGGCGGCTGCGCCTGACCTCCTATGGAGAAGTGGTCCTTGCGCCTCAATCTGTCGACCAGCGACATCCCGCTTACAACAAGCTCTTTATCGAGAGCGAACATTTGCCCGACTTGAATGCCTTGCTCTTTCGCCGCCGCCCCCGCTCCAACGAGGAAAATCCCCTCTTTCTGATCCATCTGTTTGTCTCCAAAGAAGAGATGGGCGCCGATTGTGAAGTCGAAACCCGCCGTGACCGCTTCATCGGGCGGGGAGGCTCGCTTCGTTCCCCCGATGCCCTGACCAATCAGGCGGGATTATCGGGATTTGTGGGAGCGCCCCTCGATCCGGTGATGGCGATCGCCTATCCATTGACATTAAAATCAAGGGCTGCACGGGGGGGATCCCCTTTTTCTTTCAGTAAATCCGAGCCCAAAGCTGAGGTCGCCTATCTTACCTTGGCAGCTGATTCCCGCGATGAAGCCCTTGCTTTGGCTCAGCGCTATCAAAACTGGCACAGAATCGAAGAAGCGTTCGACAAAGCCCGCTACTCGATCGAAAAGGAAATTAACCAACTCAACCTCACCACCCGCCAGATTCGACTGTTCGACAAAATTTTATCGGGCTTGCTCTATCCCTCTTCAGCTCTGCGAGCCGATGCTGATACGCTAAAAGCCAACCAACAAGGTCAGCAAGGCCTGTGGCCCCTGGCTATTTCGGGCGATTACCCAATCTTATTGGTCCGTATCGACCATCAAGAAGAGATCGGCCTGGTCAATGAGCTACTTCAGGCCCACGCCTATTGGCGCAATCGAAATCTAAAAATCGATCTGGTCATCCTCAACTTGAAAGACAGCGGGTATTCCGAGGAACTCAACGAGCGCATCCGCCAATTGCTCAACCGCCGGAGCGAAGATGGCTGGCTTAATCGTCGTGGCGGCGTCTTCATCGTCCGCGCCGATCAAATCCAACAATCCCGGCGGGTGCTGCTGGAAACGGCTGCCCGGGTGATCCTCGATGCCGATCGGGGCAAGTTGGTCGATCAATTGAAACGCTTGGGTCAACAACCGAGGCGCTTGCCCTCCTTTACGGCCACAGCCTCCCCCCCTGAAGATGAAAGCGTACCGCCTCTCCAGCGCCCTGAAGACTTGCTCTTCGACAACGGGCTGGGAGGCTTCAGCCCTGACGGCCGCGAATATGTCCTCTACCTTGAGCCGGGCGAGCACACGCCCCAACCCTGGATCAATGTGATCGCCAACCCCGAATTCGGCTTCACCCTTTCGGAATCGGGAGCGGGTTACACCTGGGCAATCAACAGCGGCGAAAACCGCTTGACCCCCTGGACGAACGATCCCGTCAGCGATACACCGGGGGAGGCAATCTATCTACGGGAGGAGGAGGTCGGCCACTTCTGGTCGCCAACGCCCGCCCCCGCCGGAGAAGAGGCTCCCTACCTGATCCGCCACGGGATCGGATATTCCACGTTTGAGCACAACAGCCACGGCCTGAAACAACGGGTCCGTTTTTTTGCCGCTCCCGATGACCCCGTTAAAATCGTCCAAGTGCAACTGGAGAATACCTGGTCGCGCACCCGACGGGTCAACGCCACCTATTTCGCCGAATGGGTCCTGGGCCCAAGCCGAGAGACGATGGCCCCTTTCATCATCCCCGATTTTGACACCAACGCCCAAACGCTCCTGGCCCGCAATCCCTACAATGAAGAATTTGGAGAACGGACCGCCTTCCTCACGACGACACGCCCTATCCACGGGCTGACCACCGACCGGACCGAATTCTTGGGCCGGATGGGCGACTATTGCTGCCCCGAGGCGCTCAACCGGGTCGGACTGGCCGCCGAACTCGAGCCCGGTCTGGACCCCTGCGCAGCGATCCAGGTGCTGCTCTGGCTGGCGCCCGGCGAAACCAAAGAGGTCACCTTCGTCTTGGGCCAAGGGAAAAACCGCGACGATGCTCTCCGTCTGGCGCAACAATACCGCCAGTTTGAAGAGATCGAGTCGGCCTGGCAAGCGCTCAACCGGCGTTGGGATCGTCTCTTGCAGACGATCACGGTGAAAACGCCCGACAAGGGCATGGATCTCGTCCTCAATCGCTGGCTGCCCTACCAGGCGCTTGCCTGCCGGGTTTGGGGGCGTTCGGCGCTGTACCAATCCAGCGGCGCCTTTGGCTTCCGCGATCAGTTGCAGGATGTTACCGCCCTGGTCGACCTGGCTCCCGATATTGCCCGGCAGTATATTCTCGAAGCGGCCAGCCACCAGTTCGAGGAGGGCGACGTGCTCCATTGGTGGCACCCCCCTTCCGGGCGCGGCGTGCGGACGCGCTGCTCCGATGATCTGCTCTGGCTGCCTTTCGTCACTGCCCAGTATGTCCAGGCCACCGGGGACGAAACGATCCTCGACGAAGTGGTACCCTTCCTCGAGGGAGAACCCCTCCGGGAAGACGAAGAAGAACGCTACGGCCATTACGAATCCGGCGGGGAGCAAGGCACCCTGTTTGAGCATTGCAAACGGGCCATCGCCAAGGGAACCACCTCCGGGAGGCACAACTTACCTTTGATGGGCAACCACGATTGGAACGACGGCTATAATCGAGTCGGGAACGAGGGAGAAGGGGAAAGTGTCTGGCTGGGTTGGTTCTTATGCGAAATCTTCGAACGTTTTGGAGAAATCTGCCTGCTCAAGGATGAAGGAGAGCAGGCTGAAGCGTACCGCCAACAAGCGGAAGACCTGGCCCGGGCGATCGAAGAACACGCCTGGGACGGCGCCTGGTACCGCCGGGCTTATTATGACGACGGCACCCCGATGGGATCGGCGCAAAACGAGGAATGCCAAATCGATTCGCTGGCCCAATCATGGGCCCTGCTATCCGGCGCGGCGGACCCGGCCCGGGCGGAAGAAGCGATGGACTCGGTCAGGGAGCGGCTGATCAAGCAAAACGACCGCCTGATCTTGCTGTTCACGCCACCCTTCGACAAGACCAAAAACGACCCCGGCTACATCCGAGGTTATCTGCCCGGCATTCGCGAGAACGGCGGGCAATACACCCACGCGGCGTTATGGGCCGTCTTGGCTTTCACCAAGTTAGGACAAGGAGATTTCGCCGAGGAACTCTTCCGCCTGCTCAACCCCGTTTATCACAGCGATAGCGCCGAAAACGTTCGGCGCTACCAAGTGGAGCCCTATGTGGTCGCCGCGGATGTCTACAGCAACCCGGCCCACACCGGGCATGGCGGCTGGACGTGGTACACCGGCTCCTCGGGATGGATGTACCGCTTGGGCATGGAAGCGATCCTCGGCTTGCGGCGCAGGGGCGATCGTTTGGAGATCAACCCCTGCATTCCCAGCGGCTGGGAAGAATACGAGATTACCTATCGCTATGGCGAATCCCGCTATTACATCCGGGTCGACAATCCCGATGGCGTTAGCGCCGGGATCAAAGAGATGGCCATAGATGGCCAGGAACAAAGCGAAAAAACCATCCCCCTAGAAGACGATGGGGAAGAGCATCACGTCCAAGTTCTGATGGGAGCGCAAGCCGAGAGCTGAGACGCGGAGAAAAGAATTAAAACTCTGCGCCTTTGTGTCTCTCCGACTCTGCGTTAAAGCAGTTTTGAGTTTCGAAGTAAAAATTTTGTCTCATCTGTAAAGAATTTTGCCCCTCAAGGAGTTCAGGTATTAGCGTGATTTCGCTGATTGAGTAGCTGAAAGTATATCGAAATCAAGAAATCATGCTTTTTCAGCCGCCAAACTGGTTTCGATATGCCCTATCGGGCTACTCAATCGACGTTTGGCTTACACCCTGAACGCTTACAATTTTATTAGGAAACCAGGAAATTAGGAGAAAAAATTCCTGCATTCCTGGTTTCCTTAGAAATCACTGTGTCTCGGCGATAAATTTGGCTTCGTGTTCGTAACCTATTTCTGAATCAACAACAAGATTCCGGCAGCAATCGCCAAGAGGCCTACGAGAATGCCAGAACCCGAAAAGCTCAAGTCGATCAAGGCGACGAGACCGGTCAGGATCAGCCAAACCGCCAAGACGATCACGGCCCACTTGCCGCCGAGTTTGCCGCCGCCGACCACAAGCACGATGCCTGCGGCGATCGCCAAAATCCCCATGATCAGCCCCAAGTAGGGGAAGCTCAAGCTGAGCAAAGAGATCAATCCTCTCAAGATCAGCCAGACAGCCAGCAAAATAACACCAATGTTTTTTGTGATCTTCATGTTTAACTCCTTTTTGTATGCAACTAATCCAATGGAAGTTCACTATAGCACAGAAGCGAAAGGGCAACCACTATCCAAGCAGGCCCTATAGATACATTTCGAGATACATATAGCAAGACTCTACTGGAAAAAAGCTCAAACTCACCGCCGAGTCACAGAGAACGCTGAGTTTAAAATAAGATTTTTTAAAATTGTCAAACATGTCTTTCTATTCTGTTAAAACTTTTGGCGCTAATTTTTAAAAAAATCTCCGTGCTCTCCGCGGCTCTGCGGTGCAACAGTTTTTTTCAGTGGACTCATATAGCAAAGGACACCAATCTATGAAACATGCATTTGTAATCATCAACCCCGTGGCCGGAAAAAGCGACCCGGAACACATCCGGGCCAAACTCGACCGGGCGTTCCAAGAGGCGGGATGGACTTACCAAATCTATGAAACCACGGGCGAAGAAGATTTAGCCGGCGTCGTCGGCGAGAAGCTCCAAGAAGACATCGACCTTTTCATCGCCGCGGGGGGCGACGGCACCTTCTCAGACGTCGCCGCGGGCCTGGTCAACGCCGGGGAGCCCCTGGCCATCATTCCCGTGGGCACGGGGAATGTCCTGGCTCGGGACCTGGACATCCCCCTGGAGATCGAAGCAGCCATCGACCTGATCGTCTCCTCAACGAAGACAATCGAGATTGACGCGATGGGTGTCGATGACCGCTATTTCTTCATGAACATCACCACCGGCGTGACAGCCGAGGCGATGCGGACGACAGAGCACGAAAGCAAACAGCGACTCGGCCGCCTGGCTTATATCATCGAAGGAACGAGGCACTTGTTGGGCTTCCAGCCCCATCGCTTCGATATCAACGTCGATGGCGTCGAAGCGCGCCACCGCGCTTCCGAAATTCTGGTGATCAACAGTCACGCTGTCGGTGCCCCCTATGTCAGTTGGGGAGAGCAAGTCTGCATCAACGACGGTATCCTCAACCTGGCCATCATTCGGGGCCGCACCCTGGGAGCGTATCTCCAAATTATGTGGGACCTGGTTTGGCAGCACCAACGCCGAAATCCGAGCATTTCCAGCATGCAAGTGACCCAAAAATTAGCCATCGACACACAAACGCCCTTGGCCGTCCAAGGGGATGGGGATTATATTGGTGAAACCCCGGTTGAAATAACGGTTGTCCCCCAGGCCGTCAACATTCTGGTCGCAGCAAACAAAGGAGAAGAAGATGAAGCTTGCTATGAGTAACCTAGCTGACAAAGGCGAAACGCTTTACAAGAAAATCAACCAATGGTCACATGGAAGCCTGGACGTGCTCAAGAACGCCGGGAAGAACTTTGGCGAGAAAGACGCCTCGCAGGGAGCAGCAGGCATGGCCTACTACACCCTTTTTTCCCTGTTTCCTTTCCTGATCATTGTGGTCACCATCGCCAGCTTTTTCGTCAAGGGCACCCAAGCCGTAGCGCAAATCACCGGCGTGATGGAAACGGTCATCCCCGTCTCTCAAAATCTGGTCGAAAGCAACCTCAAACGGATTCTGGAAATACGCAACTCCGTCGGCGCCCTCGGACTGGTCGGTTTCTTGTGGTCCGCTTCGAATGCCTTCTTCATGCTCGTGGAAAACATCAACCAGGCCTGGACAGACATCGAGCCCCGCTCTTTTATCAAGAAACGAATCGTCGCCTTCGTGATGATTGTAATCATCCTCGCTTTGCTGATCCTGCTGATGCTCTCCTCGTCGATTTTGGAACTGATCGCCCAAATCCAAATCCCCCTGCTGGGCACAATCCCCTTTCTGAATTCAAGAATCTACGCCTGGATCACCAACATCTCCCCCTGGCTGTTCTCTTTTTTGTTCTTCCTGAGCCTGTATCACTGGATTCCCTCCGCCGATGTGGGCTGGAAAGCGGCCAGTTGGAGCGCGGCTTTGGCCGCCCCTTTGTGGAGACTGGCCTCGCGGGGCTTTAGCTGGTACCTGCGCTCCGGTTTTCCCAGCTACGATCTGATCTACGGCTCGCTGAGCGCGATCGTCATCCTGCTTTTGTGGATTTACCTGAGCAACATCATCGTCTTGCTCGGCGCCCACGTCTGCGCGGCGATCAACGAGCAAAGGGGATGACCAGCCCGGCTTAACCGCCGCCTGGTTCTCGCTCCGGGAGCAGTTCCACGGCCCGAGAGCGCTTCGCTCGTCGGAGGTCTCCTGACCCCGACGAAAGCCAGACCGAAGGTCTCCACGCGATGGATACCTGGGTGTGCGGTCAGGAGACCGCACACAGCGGAGAAACGTAGGGTAAGTGACATCGTGGCTTGGCCCCTACACCAATTCTCAATATGTCACTACGCTTGTCCTGAGCCTCAGCGAAGGAACTCGTTTTTCTGCGACGAAGCAGTCTCCTCGACCATTGAAAAAGATTGCTTCGCCCTGAAAAAAGCATTCAGGGCTCGCAACGCCAGCGGCGCGTCACACCAAAGGCGCGCAAAGCGAAGCGATGACACCCATAATGAGAATTACCGGCCAGGGTGTCATCGTCGTCGACAATCAAAACCCGGAATGTGTCAGGCGTTACACTCCGTTTCACGATAAGCCGGTACGTATATTCTAAATGAACTGCCCTTCCCCTCGGTGCTTTCGACTTCAATGTGACCATCGTTTGCCTCTACCAGCATCTTGCTTGTAACCAAGCCCAACCCAATACCCTTTTGTTTGGTCGTAAAGAGCGGCTCGAAGATCTTTTCCATATTCTCCGGCGAGATGCCGATTCCCGTATCCGATACATCAATCAACAGGCCGTCCGCTGAATACTGCATACTGTTTATGGTTAACTCTCCTCCGTCAGGCATCGCCTGGTAAGCATTCATAATCAGGTTGGTTAGCGTCTGTTCAATATGGACGAGATCGACATAAGCGAGGGGATTATCGTCTGGGATGTTGAGCTCTACGGTCACACCATCGGGAGGGGAATGTTTGCTGAGTACGGACTTGACCAAATCAGACACGATGACAGAAGTTTGCTTAGCCTCGCTGGTACGGGCAAAATTTAATAGATCGGTGATAATGTTTTTAGCGTGGTTTACTTCTTCAGTCAACATTGCCAGGTATTTGACGGTCTCTTCGTCGGGGTCGGATATCGTTGAATTGAGTAAGTAGATCACATTGTTGATCACACTCAATGGATGGCGCAAGTCGTGGACGATCCCACCAGCAAACTTCCCTATGGCGGCCAGCCGCTCTTTGCGGATCAATTGCTCTTGGGCATCTCGTAGCGCCTGGGTTCGCTCTTTGACCAAATCCTCCAGATGCTCGCGGTGTTTCCGCAGCTCTTCCTCCGCCTGTCTGCGCTGGGTCATATCGCGCAGCATCCAGCGCAGCCCGGAAACTCCATCAATGTCATCAGACGTCACAGCCACCGTGGCCGCCACCGGGAGACGCTCCCCATTCCGCGGTTGGAGGCAGAAATCCCAATCCCGCAGCTGCCCGATCTCCGGCAGGTGATTGAGCTGGCGGCGGAACTCCTTTCTGTCAGCCTCGCAAACAAAATTGGCCAAAGGTTTGCCGACGAGGTGATCAGCCTGAATGCCCAGCAGGTGGCTGGCAGCCTGGTTGGCCTCCTTGATCACGCCCTGGAGGTCGGTAACCAGGTAGCCATCCGGGGCGAACTCGAAGAGATCCAGGTAGCGGGCCCGCTCGGCCTCGATGGTCAGCCGGGTGGCTCCCAGTTCTTCATTCTGGACGCGCAACTCCTCCTCGGCCACGTGCAGCTCCTCCAACGTTTGCAGCAAAGACTCTACAACATCAGGGGCAATAGCCTCCCGATGCGCTTCCCCCATTTTCATTTGGCGTAGATACTCATCGGCCTGTTCTTGAGCGCTTCTGATCTTCTCTTTGAGTTTGTCTTGCTGTTCCATTTTGTCATTCTCGCGTGGGGGCAGTGATCTATATTTTTACTGGCTTTCAATCAACAAAATCGCGCCCACCTTCTCTTCTTCGGCGGACATCAGGGGGGAGCAGCGCACCTGGCAGGTGATGGTTTGGCCGCGGCGGTTGATGGCCTCCAGGCTCAGCTCGCTGGTCTTCCCCGATTTCAGACAGTCTTTCAACGGGGCACTTAACTTCTCCACCGGCAGGCCGATATTCAGGCTCAGGAAAAGTTTATCGACCACTTCCTCCCGGCGCAGGCCCCATAAATCTTCAGCCCGGTCGTTCCAATTGGTCACCTTCATCCCGGTATCCACCACAATCATCCCAGCATCCAGGCTGGCCAATATCGATTCTAAAAAGGCGTTGGATGCATTCAATTCTTCGGTGCGCTGGCGCAGTTCCACGTTGAGCGTCTCCAACTCCTCGTTGGTCGATTGCATCTCCTCGTTCATGGTTTCCAGCTCTTCGTTGGTCGCTTGCAGCTCCTCGTTGGTGGTCTCTAATTCTTCATTGGTGGATTGAAGCTCTTCGTTCGTGGTCTCCAACTCCTCGTTGCTGGATTGGAGTTCTTCGTTGGCTGTCTCCAGATCCTGGTTGGTGTGTTGGAGCTGTTCCTGCATTTGGTGGAAACGGGTGATGTCGGTGAAGGTGATCCCAGCCCCCAAGAAATCCTCGCCTTCCAAGGGGATCGGTACCACCTTGACATCCAGGTATTTCTGCTGCCCTGAAGATGGGTGCCACGCAACATTTTTAGTCAGCACCGACTGGCCAGATTCATAGACCTGATCAATCAGGGAGCGCAGCTCCAGGGGGCGGTAAGAGATTTCCAAGTCTTGCAGCGGGCGGCCATAGTCGCGTTGGTCGATGTCGAACAGGGCCTGCATCTCGCGATTGGCTATCAGCAGTTCCCCATCGCGATCAATGACGAGGGCGGCCAGATCAATGGCGTTCAGCGCCCCCTCCCACAGTTTTACCTGATGAGAGAGCTCTAAACCGGTTTTGTTTTGTTCGTCTCGCCTTGGCGGCATTTCGAACCCGGGGCGCATCGTCTGAGAGGCCTTCTTGAATACCCGATGCTTGAGTTCCCCGGGGATGAAAAGGTTGGTGCGGGTGAGCATCATTTCGGCCTTGCCCAAAAAGAGAAAGCCCGTATCCCGCAGGGCGAAGTGGAACCGGGCCAGGATGCGGGTCTGGGTTTCGGCGGTCATGTACATCAACGTATTACGGCAAGAGAGCAGATCCAGACGCGAGATGGGGGCGTCTTGCACCAAATCATGGCGCCCAAAAATAACTTGCCTGCGCAGATCATTCCGAAAGACGTAGTCATCCCCGACTTGGTCAAAATAGTTGCTGCGCAAGTCTTCCTCAACTGGCTCCATATCTTCGGCCGTGTATCGGGCATGGCGGGCTTCCCTCAACGCATCTTCATCAACTTCTGTGGCATAAATCTTGACGCGCTGGCGGAAAGCATTTTCCCCCATCGCCTCCGCCAGCAGGATAGCAATGCTGTAGGCCTCTTCACCTGACGCACAGCCCGCGCACCACACCCGAACGGGCTCATGGGGGCCTTTGCCGCTCAGGATAGATGGGATGATCTCGGCAGCCAAATACTCCCAGGCCGCTTTGTCACGGAAAAAGCGAGTCACATTGATCAAGATGGTGTTGAATAACTGCTCGAATTCATCCGGATGCACTTCCAGATAATCCTGGTATTGTTCATAGTCTTTGATAGAGACCATGTGCATGCGTTTCTGAATGCGGCGCTGCAAACTGGAACGTTTGTAGCCGGTAAAATCAAACCCCCGGTTATCGCGCAGGTACTCGAGGAGAGCTTCGAGTTTTGGGCCGTTTTGGTCTGTCATGGTGTTTCTCCCGTTTCGGTTATCGGTGATCGGTACCTGAACACCGTTTACTATTCACTTCGCTCTCCCATGACGAGAGAGACCAGAGCAGAGGGGATCTCTTCAAGCGGGAGGATAAAATCGACGCATTTGGTGGCAATGGCGGCCAGGGGCATGCTGGCAAACTCGGCGCTGGCTTCGTCCTGAGCAATGACCGTGCCGCCCATCTTATGGATGGCTTCGACGCCCATCGAACCGTCGCTGCCGCTGCCAGTCAGCACCACAGCGATAGCGCCTTCTTTGAAGCTTCCCGCCACCGATTCGAAAAGCAAGTCGGCTGAGGGGCGCACAAAGTGGACTAATTCCGTTTGCGTTAAATCAAGGCTACCGTTCTGATTGACCAAAAGATGATAATTAGGCGGAGCAATATAAACAAAGCCAGGCTCAAGTCGGTCATTGATTTCGGCTTGCTTAACCTGGATCGGTGTTCGTTTGCGCAGAATTTGGGCCATTAGACTGCGGTGACGCGGGTCCAAATGTTGCACGACCACAACCGGGATGGGGAAATCCTCGGGCAGGCCCGACAGTACCACGCTGAGGGCGTTCAACCCGCCCGCTGAGGAGGCCAAGGCGACAATGTCGTAGGTGGTGGCGCGGTCAGATTTCTCAGAAACGTTGATTTGGTTTGTGTCCATCAGTTAACTCCCTCCAGTTGATTCAGTTAAGGTGCTTACCCGACTGCAGATATTGAAGTTGGCTTTCTTGGAAGGGCGTGGCTAGAGAGGATAATTTCGCTTCAATTATAGCGTAATTTCTTTGGGCAACTTGGACTCGTTTTCATAAATATTTCTGTCCATCCAACAGTCGCGTTCAAACGCTCGCCGAGCGAAACGGAGGCGCGTCGGCTGTAACGCGGTGTTAGCCGGCCCTTGTTATCATGCTGCGCAATTGTCACACACAACCAAAAAGGAGAGGAAGAATCCGATATGCAGACGGAAGAAAGGGATGAGAACTCCCTTTGACCATCTCGTCATCTGAACTCAATAACGGAACACTGCCGCAAGGGGAACATTATGCTCGGGCACCTGTTCTGGCTCAACAGCGTAGACTATTCCCCCGTTCAAAATGGTCTGGATAGCAGTCAGGTCGAGGAGATCCTCGTCACCGGGTTCATGATCCTGGTGCAAATGTACTGTATCTGTGCTGGGATCAAACGTACCCCACACTTGAATGCCGAGAGCAACAAACAATACATTTACTCGCCCGCGATGCGCGGCCAAGACAGCATCCCTCACATCGGCAGTGGTCTGTTCCGTACCAACCAATTGACTGTATCGAGCCACCGCTTCTTCTCGTGCTTCCATGAACGTGGGCTGCACGAGTGGCCAAGCCCGGGTATGTAGTTCTTCGGGCGTCAGTTCTTCCGGGCTGCCAGCAATTCCCTCCTCTAGAAGATGAGGATACGTATTTGCTTGTTTGTATAGCGGGAAGAGGTATTTGACCCCGGCCAGTACAAGAGGTGATTGTTTGCCCGTAAGCAGATTTGGTAACTCGCGGTCGATCACACGGAACCAACGTAGAATTCTGCCTTTGGGTTTGTCACCAACCCCTTGACCATGAAACGCAGTCGAGCGACTTCCTGTTCCCGATGATGTGTCGCTATGAGATTGTAACTGTCTTTCGAAACGCTCATATTGAAGCGCTTCGGCCATGCTTTCGGGCATATTCTCCAGGTCGATCTCATCCACTGTGTGGCGTGTGCCCTCCAGCAACCTGACTCGGTTCTGGCTAAGAGTCAGGATGTAAAAGTGGCCGTCGCTGGCGAAGAACGGAAGGAGTGGTTTGAGATGAAAGCACTGAGAGATCACCACCAGATCTTCAAACGGGAGAGGAAGGCGATAGAAGTGAAACTCCTCTGCCGTCAGAAAAACCGCTAAACCGTGACTCTGGTTCCGCCAGAATCTCGGCTCCTGCACTAGACGCTTCGCTGGCTTTAGCATTTTCCGCACATCCGGGGAGCGCAAGCCCTTGTCCAGTAAGCGTTCATCCGCCTCGCGAAGCAAATTCTTGAAACGAATTGGATCTTGTTCGGTTTCTCGACCTGTCCTATGAGTAGGCATAAACAGCGATACATGCCAGCCAGAATGTCTGGGCAGAAAGGTCTTCAATTCCTTCATAGTTATTGTGTCCATATACAAAGTCTCCTTGTGTTTGTTATCTTGAATGATATTGGGGATGGCGGCCAGGAGATCATCGAACATGTCCTGAACGGGGGCAACTAACCCCTGCATCCCCACGCCCCATTCGATGCGGGGAATGTGGAGGTATTCACCTTCTCCATGGTAACCAATGTTCGACACGCCCCCTGGCTTGGTCACCTTGATACATTGAGCGTTCGCCTGATTGACCAGCCTCATTTACTATTCTAACCCCGAGATCTGACTTGTAAATGTGTCCCCTACCGGTGAGCAGGTACATTTATGGATACATTTGCAGAGGCAGTAGCACCACACTTAAGCGTAAGCGTGATCGACGTAGGGCGGGTTTTCGCGAAGCATCTCTGAAGAGGGACGGCGCCCACTGTGCGTGCTTCGCATGCCTGCCCTGAATGCTTTTTCAGGGTGAGACAATCTTTCCCATGGCCGAGAATACTGCTTCGTCGCAGAAAGTAAGCTCCTTCGCTGATGCTCAGGACAAGCGCAGTGACATCGTTGGAATTGCCCCTGTTTATACCTATATTTATATCCCCATCTCGAGGATGATATATGTCCGAGAAGCGGTCTCTTTGTTATCGTTAGGGCAAACGCAACATGTCGATAAAACCAACCTTTATTGAGTACCGATGGCCGGAGGTAAATGATGATGAACAAAACACTTGTTGCCAACAAGCCCGACTTTCAGAAATTTACAGACATTCTCGAGCGCGCCAGCCTGACCACCTATCACGATCCCGATCTGAGCTCGGCCACCAAGTTCGGCTTATCCAAAGAATTTCAAAGCATCTGGGAGCTCTCTGGGCGATTTGATGATTGGAACGAAAGCGACACCCGCCAATTGGTCGCCCATCTCTATACGATCAAAGAACTATCCCCGGCGATTTCAGACTTAATCCTTCAAGAACTGACACAATGGCCTTCTCTGCTTCCTGAAAGCGTCAGAGAAGATTTGATTGCCAACAATGGCCATTAATAGCGAACGTCGGTCGAGTTCCCGAAGTGAAACGAAGGGAGTATCGAGACCAGTCCCCCAAGGGGATGCTACACTTCGTTTCGCGATGAGCGGGACTCGAAAAGCGATGTTATCTTGCCAAAGCCGCTTGGTCTCGATACTCCTACGCTATCGCTCCGGAACTCGACCAGCGCTGATGTGATTTGTTCAGGACTTACACACATGAAACTAAATTTACCGCTGAGACACAGGCGCTCGCTTTGCGTGCTTCGCATGCGTACCTTCGGTAACCGCTGAGAAAAACGCT
>CAZXXW010000059.1:0-19554 GCA_964644835.1 uncultured Anaerolineales bacterium | reverse complement strand
AAGGCCGTGGCTATGCCCGTTACCAAGGCCAGGAAGGTTCGTGCTTTGGCAATATCATTTGACCGTGGCTCCCGCTGCCCCTTTCCTAAATTGTACTGCCCAACTTTTTCCAGTTCCACCTCCAAGGCCCCGGCCATCGCGCTCATGGGATAACCGGCGTTGGGGCTGTCGGTGGTGGAGGCGTCTCGGCACATGATTTGCCAGCTTTTCGCCATGCTGCCGCCTCGGAAGGGGGAAACCAGGACGATCAGCAGGCCGGTCAACCGGGCCGGGACGAAGTTGAGCAGATCGTCAAACCGGGCCGGGAATTTGCCCAGCCACTCGCGGGCGGCATCACGGTACCCCAGCATGGAATCTGCCGTGTTGGCAAAGCGGTATGCCCATGCCGCGGGCAACCCTCCCAGGGTGTAGAAAAACAGCGGGGCGATGATTCCATCCGATGCGTTTTCAGCAACGGACTCGATCGCCGCTGCTGCTACCTGGGATTCGTTCAATGCTGATGTGTCCCGGCTGACCAGGTGCCGGCTCACAGCCTGACGGGCCCCATCGAGGTCATCCTCTTCGAGTGCGGCTTGCACCTCGCTGGCGGCGCGATCAAGCCCACTCCGGGAAAAGGTTGCCTTAAGCGTCAAAGCCTGAACCAACCAGCGCAATGGAGCAGGCATCCGTTCCGTGAATTTTTCTACTAGCGCACCGATCACAGCGAAAAAAGAACATCCAGCCAAAGTTAGAAAAGCGCCATAGGTGAACTGAGCTTGATCCCCTTTTGGGGGTGCGTAACGCCTGCCCGCCGCGATCAACTTGCCCATCCAGGCGACGGGGTGGAAACGGTTCGGCGGGTCACCGAAAATTTGATCAATGCCCAGGGCTAATAGAAGCGCGGCTTTGCGGTCTGATGGCACGGTGATCTTTCAGGCTTGTAATTTGGTCAATTTTTCTTGGACGATCTCGGCATGCGTGATCTCCTCGCCTTTTCGTTTGCTGCGCACGCGAACATCCCGCCAGGCCGCGGCGATCTCTCCTTCGGGTGAGATGATGAAGGTCGAGCGGATGGTGCCTTCGTATTCACGTCCGAAATTTTTCTTTGTGCCCCAGGTGCCATACGCTTTGTGGGCAACCTTATCGGGATCGCTGAGCAGCGTGATCGTGATGTCGTGCTTGGTGATGAATTTGCGGTGCGATTGCGTGCTGTCGGTGCTGATTCCCACCACATTGGCGTTCATATCGACGAAATCATCCAGCGCGTGGCTGAAATCACAGGCCTCTTTGGTGCAGCCAGGGGTATCATCTTTGGGGTAAAAGTAGAGTACCAGCCACTGCCCGGCAAAATCATGCAGGGACACCTCTTGATCTTCTTGATTCAAGAGGGTGAAGTCAGGGGCTTTATCGCCAATTGTTACCATCTTTGCCTCCAATTTGAAAATTTGCCGATTTGTAAGATTTTTCCAATCAGAGCCGGATTTATCCGGCTTTAGCTATCAGCCTGGTGATTTCCCCGAAGAGGACGCACGGCGCACTCCAGGCGATCTAGATCACTTCAATTACAAAACCAACCAACAAAATCATTTCAATCAATTCATTCAGCGCGCCGTAGATGTCGCCGGTCAAGCCGGGAATGCGGCTGAGCACGAAACGGCTCACCGCCCAAACCATCAAGGCGGTGAATCCCAGAGCGATCAACCCCAACCATTGCGCAGTGAACCAGGCGGTGATCAGGGCAATCGTACTTGCCAGCACCATCTGCTGCCAGGTGACGTTGTCCTTGATGTCGCGGCCCAAACCTTGAGCACGGGCATAGGGAAAGCTAAATAAGGCCAACGAGACTCCCCAGCGGCTCAGTGTGGGAATCAGGATCAGCGCGGCGGTGGCATAGGCAAGGTCGTGCATGGCGCTGAATTTCACAAGCATCAGTGTGATCCCGCTGGCCAGGCCAAAGGCGCCAATGCGTTCGTCCCGCATGATCTCCAGCCTTTTTTCCGGTGTGAAGCCACCAAAGATGCCGTCCCAGCTATCCAGAAAACCATCCAGATGCAGCGCACCGGTGACGAGTACCCAAAGGGCCAGGGTCAGCGCTGCGGTGAGCGAAGTCGGTGCGATCAGGTTAAGCCCGTAATGGGACCCGGCCAACAGCGCGCCGATGATCACACCAACCAGGGGATAGAATCCCACCGCTTGACCCAGCTCCTTGGTGGTGAAAGGGCGTTTGACAATCGGTGGGATCAGGGTCAAGAATTGCAAGGCAGCCAGAAAAGGGATCATAATGTGTCTACTAGGTTTACCAAAGGAACAGAAATGGAACGCGGATCGCCAGGGGCGTGCCTTCGGCGACACGGATTAGGCGTGATTTTCACGGTTTCTTGTTTTTCGGTTTTGCCAATAGCACGTAAAGTTTCCGCGAAAATCTGCTGCATCTGCGGAAATCAGCGTTCTATTTTTTATGGTCATTCGTCCTTATCCGAAACGCCAGCTTCGCTGAACGTAGCCATATTCGAGAGAATCTTGCAGGCCGCTTCGACCAGCGACATCGCCAGCACGGCGCCGGTGCCCTCACCCAGGCGCAGACCCAGGTCAAGCATCGGTTCCAGTTCCAGCCATTCTAACATAATTTGATGCCCTGTTTCTTGCGAGCGGTGGGCGCTGAAGAGATACTCGCGCGCCTGCGGCGCAAGCTTCACGGCCAGCATCGCCGCGGCGGTGGAAATGAAACCATCCACCACAACAGGTTTGCGGTTCGCTACGGCGGCCAAAATCGCGCCGGTCAAACCGCCGATTTCAAAGCCGCCCACTTTTGCGAGCACATCGATGGCATCATCTGTGTCCGGCTGGTTGACGTCTAACGCTCGTTGGACGGCGTTGATCTTGCGTTCCAGCCCCTGATCATCAACTCCCGTGCCGCGGCCGACGATTTCCTTTGGGGCGCGCCCCGTCAACACAGCGGCGATGGCGGCGGAGGGCGTCGTGTTGCCGATGCCCATGTCGCCGGTCGCCAGGATGTCAAGACCTTTTTCCAGTTCGGCTTCGGCGACGGAGACCCCGGCTTCAATCGCCTCGATGGCCTCTTCGCGAGTCATGGCCGGTCCTTGGGCGATGTTGCCGGTACCGGGGGCGATTTTTTTGTTGATCAAATCGGGATGGTCTCCAAAATCGGTGGCCACCCCCATATCGACGATGACCACGCGTGCGCCGACGTGTTCTGAAAGCACGTTGATCGCCGCACCCCCGGCCAGGAAGTTGCCCACCATTTGCGGGGTCACTTCCGATGGGTAGGCACTGACCCCTTCGGCAACCACGCCGTGATCGCCGGCCATGGTGGTGACGACTTTGTTCTTGACGGACGGCGTTGGGTTGCCGGTGATTCCTGCCATGCGAATCGAGATCGCTTCTAATTCCCCCAGGCTGCCGCGTGGTTTGGTCAGGTCGTCCTGGCGGGCACGTGCCGCCTCCATGGCGTTTTGATCTAACGGTTGAATGTTTGCAAGTAGTTCTTGTAGCATTATCGAGATTCCTTTGTCTGGTACAGTTTTTGTTGTTGATGATCGAGCCGCGCAATGGAATAACGCGGCCCGCCTCCCACGATGTGATGATGGTGCACGCACACCGCAGGACGCACGTTTTCTTGAATATAGGTTGTCGCTGAGACGATGTCGATCCGGTTTGGATCCAGGATCAGACCTAAGATGGTACCGCTGTGGGCGCGGCACACGCCCAGGGCGTGAATTTGATCGGCCAAGGCCAACGCTTTTTCTAACAGGGGCGAGAATAAAATGTCCTGGTGTGCCTTTGCACTGAGACTGGCTGCTTTTCCCGCTGCCTCCCAGTCCTGATTGGCTAATCCCGACCGGAGCAGGGTGAAGGCTTCTTGATGGATGGGCGCGATCTGGGACAGGGCTGCACCCATATCGCGTTGATTGAAGGCCAATGTGTCCACCTCGCCGCCTGGGTCCAACAGAATCACACTCAAGGGTGGTGCCGTTCCCCAAACTTGATGATTCGTCCCGTCGCGGTGGGTGAACAGCGACAGATCCGGGAAGATGGTGCTGTCGCTGGGTTCGACGCCTACGGCCATTTGGGCGACTTCTGCTGGGGTGAAAGGATGCCCCAAGGCTTCTCCCAGGGCGTACAGGCTGGCAGCGATGTCAGCGGTGCTGGTGCCGTAGCCGCGGCCGCGCGGAGCCGGGGAATCCAGCTCCAAAACGCATCCCACCTGGCCCCTGAGTCGCGCGTTTCCGGTTTCAAGAGCGGTGGCAGCTTTGGGGGCCTCGGCGGGCAACTCCCAGAATCCATCCCCATCCAACCGAACATGAGCGCGGTGATACCAGTCGATCGGGCAGGAGATCAGCGCGGGAGTCCCCTCCCACAAGCCTTGAACCAATTCCCCGCAGGTCAGGGGGATGCCGACAGTCGCTTCTCTCATCCTAAAATTCGATCCCTCGCTGTGCTTTGATGCCTTGCTCGAAAGGGTGTTTGACGGCCCGCATTTCGGTGACCAGATCGGCGTATTCGATCAGGGCGGCGGGAGCGGAACGACCCGTGATGATGATGTGCAAATCTTCTGGTTTATGCTCGTTGAGCCAGGCGATGACGTCGGTGGTGTCGAGCCAGCCGTAGTGCAGTGGGTAGGTGAATTCGTCCAGCAAAATGTGATCATACTGACCGGAAGCGATTTTCTCTTGGGCCAGTTTCCAGCCCTGGCGCGCTTTGGCGATCGCTTCTTTTTCTTCCTCGGGCGTAGACGTAAATCCGCTGCCTGTTTTGTGCCATTCGATGCCCAGTTTTTCGGCCGTTTTGATCTCGCCCCAGCGCCCGGATTCTGATTTGATAAATTGGATCACGCAAGGTTTGAAGCTGTGGCCGCAGGCGCGCATCAACAAGCCCAGCGCCGCTGTGGTTTTGCCTTTGCCTTTGCCCGTATGAACGATAACAAGACCTTTGGTTTTTGACATACAAATTTTCCTTTCCAGGAGGTGGTTGAGAAAGCCAGGCCGGTGGTGGCAGAGGCATGGCGAAAAATCCCCTCGAAATTTTAACAGAAAAGGAACACAGATGCATCCGAACCCCTCCCTCTCCCAGCTCGGGGCTGGGCCATCATGAGAGGGAGGGGAACGTAGGAGGATGAAAAGAGGTTGTTAGTTCTCGTTACTCTTTGTTAAGACTTGATTGCATGAATAACGCCGCCAATGTTTCCAGGCCTTCGACGAGCCGCGGCCCGGGACGGCTGATCAAGTTGTCGTTGATAGCGAAGACTTGACCCGTTTGCACGGCAGTCAGGTCTTCCCATCCGGGGCGGGCGGCCACGGATTCAGGGGTCGCGCCGGTAAATTGGGCATGGCCAATCAAGATCATGTCCGGGTCTTGGGCGATCAACTCTTCCAGGCTGATTTGGGCCCAGGCGGAATCGAGGATGCTGCCCAGATTCTCGCCCCCGGCTTGTTCGATCAAGGTCTCATGGAAGGAGCCGGGCCCGGGAGTCCAAGGGGCGCTGGGTTCGGTAGCGTCCAATTCGTAGAACACCAGCGGGCGTTCTTCCACCTCGGCGACGTGTTCTTCCACCGCGGCGACGCGGCCTTGAAAGTCCTCGATCATCGCTTCGGCTGTCTCCTGGTTGCCCGTTATCTGGGCAATCAGGCGCAAATTTGCGTACATATCTTCGAGCTTGAGGGGGTTGGGCACGACGAAGACGATCAGGCCGAGGTCATCCAGGGTTTGGATTTGCTCGGGAGCAGTCAACTCGGCGGCCAAGACCAGATCGGCTTCCAGGGTCAGGATCGTCTCGGTGTCCAGTTCACTGAAGCCACCGCCGATGTCGGTAACCTCCAGGGCCGCTTCGGGATAGTCGGAGAACGAATCCCGTCCCACGACCAGATCCCCAGCTCCAACGGCGAAGAGATACTCCGTGTTGGAGGGGGCCAGTGAGATGATCCGTTCCACGGGCATCTCGATCGAAACGGTTCGGCCCAGGCCGTCTTCCAACTCGAGTGTCTCCCCGCTGGGTTCTTCGGGTTCCGCGGTGGGTTTGGGCGCTTCGGTTGGTTCTTCTGTCGGCCCTTGCTCGACCGCTTCAGTGGCAGCCTCGCTGGGCTCTTCTGTCTCAGGGGGTGGGGCCGGCGTGCAAGCCCCGAACAAAAGGGCGAAAAGGAGTGTAAAAATTATCAAGGTGAAGAAGCGTTTGTTGTTCATGGAATTCCTTTCTGTGAATGAGTTGGTTTTCGAATGAATTCTGTGTGGGGTACAAAAACATGGTTGGCGAGCATGCAAAACACGTTTGTAGAATCAAAAAACCCCTGCCAAGAGGACAGGGGTAGATGGTTAATCAAAACGGGCCGATAGAATCAAACGTTCCCAGCTCCCTTCCTCGAGGGCATGGAAATCGCGACGGAGGCGGGCGGCCTGACTTGGTCGTTCATCATAGCGAACGAACCTTACAGTTGCGGGACAGCGCCGGACTTATCTGGTGGACAGATTCACCGGCTTCGCCTTTTGTACCTTCCCATCCGGGGGTTTAGGTACCTCAATCGGGATTTTTATGATTTGAAAGGTGCTTTGTCTTGCAGAAGTTATTCTAACACAGCTTTCTGCATTGCGGCTTGATTTTAGCAGAGGCAGGACGGATGTCAAGGGATCGTTATCCGTTTGTCAGGTTTTTTAACGCAATTTGCTTCATCTCGCTCTCGCTTGAACGGCTTGAAAAGATTTTTGTGTTAAACTTGGTCGGTATGCTGACTTGATCTCAAAAGGAGTTTTGATGCAATATAGAACCGTTGACGGTATGCAGCTTTCTGAAATTGGTCTCGGTTGTGATGCTCTTGGTGGGGTTTATGGTCCCGTTGATGTTGCCGAATTCAGGCGCGTTATCCGGCGTGCTTATCAGTTGGGCGTCAATTTCTTTGATGCTACTGATGCGCATAGCCAAGCCGAGGTTGTCCTGGGGAAGGCGGTAAAGCCCTTTCGGGATCAGATTCTGATCGCTACCAAAGTGGGCAGAAAAGACGGGTTCGAGCCTGAGCTGTCTTCTGACTATCTCACCGAGGCGTGTGAGGCCAGCCTGCGACGTTTAGGTACGGCGTGGATCGATCTCTATCAGGTCGATTACGCCGATCCCAAGACCACATTTGAGGAAGTTGTCGAGACTCTGGAGAGCTTGAAACAGGCGGGCAAGATTCGCCGCTACGGGATCAGCCATTTGCCTGAAGAGGGGCTAGAGACGTTTTTCCGCCATGGGGATGTTTTTTCGTTGTTAGCGCCGTTTAGCTTGCGCCACCCGGAGGCTGGACTCGCGGTGATGTCTCTCTGTCGCCAGCACGAAGCCGCTTTTCTTGCCTGTCGCGTCACCGGGCGGGGCATGCTCACCGGCAAGCTGCCTCCCCATCCGAACTTTGAACCCGGTGACACGCGCGTCCTCGATCCCCTTTTTCAACGCCAGCGCTACCGTTCCGGGGTCCGTCTGGGGGAGAAATTAGCCCAAATTGGAGCCCAATATGGGAAATCCGCCGCCCAGTTGGCGATTGCCTGGGTGCTCTCCCATGAGGCGGTCACCTGCGCTTTGACGGGCCCCTCTTCTGTAGCCCACCTGGAAGAGAATCTCGCGGCCAGCGGCTGGCAGCTACCCCAGGAAGCGCTAGCCACGTTGGAAATGCACTGCCAGGCCGAAGAAGACGCTTTGCTTCAAGAGCAACGCCAAGCCCTCGAGCAGATTCTCACAAATCCGTTGCAGGAGGACAACCTGGAGGCTTACCACGATCTGCTCTCGGCGATGGAAGTAGCTTTAAGCTTGGATTTGGTCACCGAAGAAGCGATTTACCCCCTGTATCTAGATTTTCATCGATTGCGCAATGACATCGAGAACGCCCGCTCCGAGTTGCAAGCGATACACGCCCAACTCCAGGAGATGATTAGCCTGTAGCGAGGTTAGCGCAAGACCCTTCCACCATTGGCGTCCAGCGTCGCGCCGGTAACGAAGCCGATCGTCGGGCTGGCCAGAAAGACGATGCAGCGGGCGATCTCCTCTGGGCTGGCAAAATCATCGCTGAGTAACTTTCTTTGCGCATAGTCATTAGGAAGGTGGTCAATGGTATCTTGGCCCATCGCGGTTTTGGTGATTCCTGGGGCGACGCAGTTGACCCGCACGCCGGGACCGAGGGCGCGGGCCGCGCTCTTGGTCAGGTTGATCACGCCTGCTTTGGCGGCAGCGTAATGGGCGTGGTGCGGGGCGCCGGTATGAGCAGCAACGCTGGATACGGTCACAACGGCGGAACCCTGATTGAGCAAGGGCAGCGCCGCCTGTAACACGAAGAAGACCCCGTTCAAGTTGACGTCCAAGACCCGCTGCCATTCTTCCACCGTAACATCTTCCCAGGGGGAGATATGATTGCTGCCCGCACAGAGCACGAGCACATCCAACGCTTCCACGATCGTTCCGATCCGGCCCATCTCAGCTTGAACCTGTTCCGGGTCGCCGACATCCATTTGGCTGAGCCATCCCCGGACGCCATGCGCCTTGACGGCTGTCAAGGTCTCGGTTGCGCCGGTCTCGTTATGCCCGTAGGAGACGATCACATCGGCCCCCTCTTGGGCCAGCAGGCGGGCGGTGGCCGCGCCGATGCCGCTGGACGCGCCGGTGACGAGGGCTTTTTTGTGAGCTAATTTCAAATCCATGGGTTTTTAAGTTTGTTGATGGAGCTTGGTCTTTAATGAATCTATGCCTGAAGGCCATTGAGGAGCAGTTCGACACTCCTTTGAATGTCTTCTTTGATGTTCACCATTTCGGAATCGTAAACCCACAGCAAGATTGTGCCTTCAAAGATGGCGCCAATGGTGATGGCGACCTGTTGGGCGCTCTCTGCCTGGAATTCCCCTTCGTCGATCCCTTGTTGGATGATTGGAATGATCAAGTCCATGTAGTGGCGAAAATAACGCTTGAAGGCGGTTTGGACGATTTTACGCCGAAATAACAACCCCAAGAACTCATAAGCGAGGGGGATCAGATTTATCCAGTGGTCGAGGTCTTTGAGCAGTAGATCGATTGATTGACGCAGCTTCTTTGTTGCCGCCATGTCTTTGGCGTGCAGTTCTCGTACGCCTGAGGCGCCGAACTCGAAGAGGCGATCCAACAGGCCGATGATGATGTCATCTTTGCTTTTGAAATACCAGTACAAAGTCCCTTTGCTCAAACCGGCCTCTTCGGCGATATCATCCACACGGGCATCATGGAAGCCGCGCCGGCTGAAGACATTGGCGGCAGCGTCCAATATTTGATGTTTACGTTTTTCGCTCACGTCTGGGCGGGGTGCCATCGGGTTGCTCCTTGCTAAACTGACCGGTCAGTCAAAATAGGGTACTGCAAAAAGAGAGCGGTGTCAAGAATTGGGAAAGATGTAACTCAAAAAGGGCAGCCTGAGTAAGCTGCCCCTTTTCTTATGTGAAATAGGCGTTACTTGATTTATTCTTCTACTGGAATGACTTCAATTTCTACCCAGAACCAACCCTCGCCTTCGGGGCCGATACCAAAGATTTTGCCGTCATCGCTGACAATCATCCAATGCCCTTTGTGGGTGCCCTTTTTAGCCGGAGCAGTCATGTCGACCTCGACGTTGACGAATCCCCAAGTGGGGACGCGCTGATTGGTGAGTCTGACATTAGCGGGCGCATTGAGAAGATCGCCGTCCACAAATTTGAGGAAAAAGTTCTCGTTCCAGGTGCATGAACCCGTGTTCTTTAGGCGCCACATTTTGGTGAATTTCCGGCCCGGATAGAATTCTGTGCCATCGGGGATGGTTTCGTATTCCAGATTGGCGCGATAGCAAGGTATGCCTGCCTCAGGGTTCTCTGTAGGGGCAGGGGGATTGGTGGGTACCAAGGTCGCCGTCGGAACCGCTCCACCGGCATCGTCACCCGCATCGCCACCGCCGCCTGCTTCGCCACCCTCTTGGTCGCCTGCTTCCTCCGCCGGTACTTCCGTCGGAATTTGGGTTGGCTGCACGATCGTTGGGGTTGGGCTGGGAACCGCCGTGTTTGTCGCTGTCGGCGGTGGTGCCTCCGTGGCCGCTTGGGTCATTTGCGCATATACGGTTAGAACCGCTTCGGTCACTTTGGCGTTGGCGTCCGCGCTGGGAGTGGTTTGGGTTGCTCCTTGACAAGCGCTCAGCGATAGCGCGACCAGAACAATCAGAAGTAGTGTCGAAAATATTTTTTTTTGCATGGATTAACCTTATTTCATTATTCTTGATGAATTGAGTAATCTAGTATGGCCTATTATACACGATCTGAATTTTGGGGTAGTTTTCTTGCAACAAACGCATGTTGGAGTTTCTTCTCTCGAGATTAAGAAAGCCATCTAAATATTTTATATTGCAATAAATTAAATACATAAAACGTACGAAGCTTTAATGCAATTAGGTTTTTCGCTATAGTATTATGCAGCTTTGAAAATACTTGTTTGGATAGGTCTCATCTGAGACCTATTTTGCTATTGGCTAGCTCTAACAAAATAGCAGTGAATGTTCTGTCATTGCTGCGGATTTACTTTGTGTCGTGATAAAATTCTCCTGCTGGTCGCGATGATACCTGATAAACAAAACACAGGATGGAAAATTTGTGAGGATCAGGCTAAACATGTCGCTCAAGATGTTCAGTTCATCAATGGATAAAGCTTCTATTTCGCTTTCTCTTTAAGAACTTTCTTATGAGAACAAAACGATTAGGTCTTCTTTTCTTCTTTTTTCTCCTCATTCTAACCGGACTTTTTGTCGGATACTTAATTGTTCAAACACCATCTGAGCAAAATGGCGCCATTGTTTGGGGACTCTCTGCGTCTCGGCTGTTTTTGTTGGGGTTTGTGCTTCTCCTGATAATCGCTGCTTTGACTTTTCTATTCGTTTCCTGGCGAGATGAAGCCTGGCTAAAGAAACAGACTACGCATTTCGATCGTATCATTTCAAATCCCAAGTCATTTGTTGGGGTTATTGGCATAGTTAGTTTTATTGCCTTGGTTTGTGCACAATTTGCTCTCTATGCCTATGACGCTAAAGAGCCCGTTATATATGCCTATTTGATCCGTCTACAGCCGGTCTTGTTTTGGGTGGCTTTCTTGGGTGTTCTGGCTTTATTCTTGATTTCTTTCTGGCGGTTTTACCCAACAGGATTCTCATCAAATACTAAAAAGAATATTCTGCTCGTTGCGGGAATATTTCTCGGCTTCTTGCTCATCTGGAATTGGCTTACTAAGACCGGCTATGGTTTTTCTCGAGAGTCGCATGAATTGGGGACGTTCCATCTTGTCGGGGCACCCATCATCGGTGTGCAGGTTTTAATCTCCTTGGGTATCGTCATTCTCCTCTATCTCATTTGGAAATGGCTTGGTAGCTCAAATTCTTTTCTGAAGCGTGATTATGTTTTTGCTTTGTTGATTTGGACACTCACGTTTGTTGTTTGGGTAACCGTTCCTCTAGACGGCGGTTGGTTTGTCGAGGCTCCTTATCCACCTAACGGGGAGCAATATCCCAACTCAGATGCAAGCTATTATGATACCATCGCTCATAGCTTGTTAGTAGGAGAGGGATTTGCCAGTGGCGGCTTTAACAGTCCGGACGGCCCCATAGCCAGAAAACCGATGTTTGACCTCTTTGTGGCCCTCTTGCATGCTGTTGGTGGTGTTGGTTACGAAAAGGTGATCCCTCTTCAAGTTGCTGTTTTGGCCTTGTTACCCGTTGTGATTTACTTTCTGACGAAATCGATTCACAGCCGGGCGGCAGGGTTAATGACTGCTTTTTTGGTTATGTTTCGAGAACGGAACGCGATTGCATTGTCCGATCATATTACTGTCGCGCATGCCAAGTTTATCCTTTCGGACTTGCCCGCTACATTGGGTGTTGTCCTATTTTTGTTGGTCATGATATGGTGGTTAAAGCAACCTCAAAAGCGGTTGAGTTTTTCATTATTAGCAGGCGGTGTGATTGCTGCTTTTATTTTGGTGCGGCCCGATTTGGGCGCTATGATACCGTTTGTAAGCTTAGGTGCTCTGCTTGTGCTCAGGCGTCGTCCTGCAATTTGGGGCAAAGGCATGCTTCTGTTAGGGCTTGGTGTTATCTTGGTTCTTGCTCCTTGGGTGATACGCAATTGGTGCGTGACCGGCAAAGTCTTTTTAGATATTCCTGGTGACCGTCTGGGGGTGTTTCGTGAAACTATTTTCAGCCGTGAAACCGGCTTTTCTCCACCCCAAGATGAAGGGATGCAGACCAAAGTAAACGGAAAAGCGTTGCTCGATCCGAACCCACCAGAACCCTCTCCATCTTTAACAACGAAAGATATTGTTTTCAATCATTATTTCAATGGGCAAATCCAGTCTCTTCTGTATTTGCCCGTTGCGCCAAACCTATTTGTGGCTCCCATCGACGCGGCAACGTCTGATTCCCCTGGTCAGGCCTTTGTGCAAATGTGTTGTTCTCCCGTTACTTATGTCCGTGGTTTGCCATATTGGTGGAGCGATTGGGATGGGCGCTTAGCGACTCAGTCGGTGTTGCCTCTCGCCCTGATTCTATTCTTGATTGCCTTGGGCCTGGCCTCAGCTTGGAGACGCCAACGCACGAAAGGTTTGCTGCCTCTTTTTGCCTACGTTGCCCATTTGCTGGTCTATGCCCTCTTTCGGCGTTCGGGTGGTCGCTTTATCCTGGAGGTTGACTGGATTACGGCCATGTTTTATGCCATCGGCATCATCGACTTAGCCTTCAGCACCTGGTCTTGGCTGCGGCGGGAATCATGTGATGATTGGCTTATCGCTAGGCCGGTTGTAAAAACAACTCGAGATTGGAATACACCGAAAGCCTATTTGCTCATCGGGCTCTTCGTCGTATTGATTGGGTTAAGTCCCCCGCTTGTTGAGATGATTATCCCCCAGCGTTATTCGCAGTCTTGGTTTGAGACCCGTTATCAAGCACTTCTGAAAATTGGATCGCTAGACGAGTTAGGCATAGAGGCAGAGCTTTCTAATCTCGAAAATGTCTTCTATGGGCGTGCTTTGTATCCACGTTATTTTGCCCCTGGAGAGGGGATGACTGGATGGACAGGTGCTTTTCGTAGAGACATCTCTCGCATCGAATTTTATCTGGTTGGGTCAACCCATAATTGGGTCGCTTTGCCTTATCAGGGCGAGTTAGATGCCTTTCCGCACGCTGCGGATGTCATTTTTGTGGGGGAAGAAGATAAAGGACACTTTATAGAAGCAGACATACTTCTCTTATACAAAGGCCAGTCACCCATCCCTGTTAATATTTTGGAAGAGGAATAGATGTTAGCAATTCGCAACTCAGATGTGAAATAACTTGATTGCTCTAATTCTCCTCTAAAAAATCTTAAGGTATACAATCTTCAGTTTCGAAAACACATTTGCGTCTCATGAGCTAATTGCTCATTAACCTGTTGGCTCCATAAAAGCCAGAACCAATTTTGCCAACGGCATGAAGAGCATTTGACCAGATTTTCGGACGTGTTGCTTCCCTTGACTATATTGATCCTGTGATTTGTATTCTTCAAGCTGAGTGTTTAAGATGTTGACAATGAACTTCTATTTGTCATCCGGTTTTACTTGCTTATTAACTATAGGTAATTGTCTGGAATTTGGTGCTTAGTTGATAAAAATTGCATTTTCATTGAATTGGATTGGCATAGTTGTGTTGATAACTCTCTCCGGTGTGATCTCGGAAATGAGTATCGACCATTTGGACCATGATGGTACTTCTTTACAGGTCGCAGTTAATCCCCACGATAAGGGAGCTCAATTAGAAGCTCCTTCGGTAACACATACTCAATCTCCAATTTTGACACAGTCTCCTTTGCCCACCCAAACCTTCACAGATACACCAGTTCAACCGGCATCGACATCTACACCGACCTCAACCAAAACGCCTACGCATACCCCAACACCAAAAATCACATCATCAGCAAAGAACACTCTCACATCTACTCTCACCCCAACCGCAACCGGCACGTCTACATGGATGCCTCTTCCTGCTAGTACGCAAACACTTACAAGTAGTCCTACAACTACAAAAACACAAAGAGCTACTTTACGGCCAACCATTACGCCAACATTTCATTTGTCTGGCGATTACGTGCCAGGTGAAGTTTTGATCAAAGTAGATATTGCAACTTCTCTTGACGAGCTAAGCGCTTACCTGAACGCAATTGATGCCAATATTGTTTCCGAGATTACTGAACTTGGTATTATTCATATCCGGGCATCCGGTTTCAGTGTTGAAGAACTGATCGTTGAAATCGACTCTTTACCGGGGGTTGTCTATGTAGAGCCGAATTATCGAACCCGACTACTTGAGACCATCCCAAATGATCCTGGATGGAGTAACCAATATGGCATGGACAATATCCGCGCTCCTGGTGGTTGGGAATTAGCAACGGGTTCTGTAGCTGTTACCATTGCGGTGCTTGACACTGGCGTCGACCTCTCTCACCCGGATTTAAGCGCGAAAATCACTTCTGGTTTTGATTTCGTGGAGAACGACACAGATCCCCAGGACGATAATGGCCATGGGACCCACGTAGCTGGTATAGCTGCTGCGACCACAAATAATAGCATAGGGGTAGCGGGAACCTCATGGGGGGCGCAGGTGATGCCTATAAAAATAATGAATCGCTATGGTAACGGCTCATATTCCGATTTGGCTGCTGGGGTAATATGGGCAGCCGATCATGGCGCTCATATTATCAATATGAGCCTGGGTGGTAATAGTCCATCCCCTGTACTTGAGGATGCTGTTAACTACGCCTATGCTCGGGGCGTGGTGCAAGTGGCTGCTGCTGGGAACACCGGCAACGGATACATCCTTTATCCTGCCCGTTACACTCACGTGATTGCTGTAGGCGGCACCGACGTTAACAACAATCGGGCCAATTTTTCAAATTATGGTGCTGAATTGGACTTGGTCGCCCCTGGCGTTTCCATTTATTCGACCAGTTTGGGTGGGGGGTATAGTTATCGCGATGGCACCTCCATGTCTACTCCCTACGTGTCGGGATTGGCAGCTATTTTGACCGGTTTATCGCGACCTTATTCCCCAGATTTGATTGCTTATGAAATGGAGTCGACTGCCTTAGACTTGGGCGCTATAGGCTGGGATACTTTTTACGGCCACGGTCTCATCCAAATGGACGCGGCCCTCGCCAAAGCGTTGCCCACAGCAACCCCGACAGCGGCACCAGCTGGACAAGATGCCCCCCAGGATTCAGGGGATTCGGATAAATTACAATCAGCGACTCCAACAAGCGAAAATTTTGTTCTCGGCCATGGAGAATTTTCATCTACGTCAACAAGCACGCCCACTCCATCGCTAACCCCTACCTGGACGCCCACAATCACACCGAAGGATTCACTCATCAATCTTCTGTCAATTACCGCCACGAATACGCCCACTGCAACGCTTTTCCCCAGGCCAGACCCAACTTTTACTGTTTCTTCCTTGGATCAGGAAATGCAAAACAAATCCCCAACTTTGATCATACTTGGGGTCTCTTTGCTCGTGATTAGTTTCGCGATGATGGCATATGGTTTGCTGGTACGACGGCTAAACCAAACCGAATAACACTCTTTTCCCCGTTTCTATTCTTGAGTGATGCTTTCGACGTAATCGACTGCTCTATTACATCCACTGGTCAAGGAAGTGGATACACTCTCCCAAGTCAAGGGCGATTCCGGTCGCCATGCTGCGTTGATTGCATCAGCCAGACAGCCCGGTCCGGCGTTGTAATTCACCAGGGTGAAGCGCCACAAATCTTCGTAACTGCTCACTTGGCCTGGTTCCTCTCCGGTAATGTTATACACAATTTGCCCTACCTGCTCGCAATTGGCCAATAGTGCCTCGGCAAGCAAGTCGATGCTGAAGTCCACAATTTCCAGATCGAGCCCATAGGCGCAATCAGCACAATCGACGCTCGCTTGTGCGGCTAAAGCCAGCCGCAACAGTTCCTGTTTGCTTTCATCCAGGTCTACATAGCGATTTTCACAATGATGGTCGGCCAGGACAAGGGGGCAAAACTGGGCATAGAGGGATTCGTTCCAGAATAAAATCCCATCGGCACCCCATTGTGTCATCTGGCTGAGGCCATGCTCTTGATCTTCCTGGCGGGTTTCTGTAAAGATGCCCGGCCAGAATTGGCTTTCCCGCCCGATCAGGTTTTTCATCAATTGCCCCGGAACGCCGGTTTCTTCGGCTGTCTCTAGAAGCTGGCGATCGAAACGGTTCTGCCATGCTGCCACGGCATGTCTCGCTTTTTCCAATCCGCACGTGTTGGCCGCTCCGTCCTCTGCTAATCCGCCTGCCGGGCATGTCTCTGCTTCTACTGCGCCCGAGGCGATCAAACGGCCAGCCAGATAGACATACGGCTCGTTTGAGGTCATTTCTTTCAGGTCGGCGGGCGTCTGCAGCCAGGCGGGCATCCCTTCCGGTGGCGGAAAAGCGTGCCATATGTCCGAGCAACAGGCTAACTCCTCATTCTTCCAATGTGAACTCAAGATGCTTATTTGCCATCTTTTCTGCGTCGGCGGATCAGGTGGAAGGACTTTTACCTTGGCCTTGTAATGCCCGCTTTTATCGCCATAGCTGGAAAAAGCCCAGAAACTCAACTCGATGACCTTCTCTTCTGTTTCTTGAAGATAGAAACGACACTGGTCGCCCAGACATTCTCCCGTTTTGCCATCGTACTCGTAGGCTATCTTCACGATCATTTCATTGGGCAAGGGCTCCTTGGCAGTTAGCAGAATCGATGGCTTTTGATCGCAATAAAGCGTATATTCCGAAAGTTGGCAGCCAGGCACTGAGATCCAAACCTTTGGTGTTGGCAGATCGACGACAACCTTGCGTGTTTTGGAACGGGTCGCATTCAGGTGCAGATAGTAGCCATCGCAGGTGCTTTCTGCTTCTTGTTCACCTTCTTCTTGCTCGGCAATTGCCTGGCTATCGGAACAGTTTGGGGTTTCCAGCCATATTTGGTAGATCTCTTCGCTGCAGGCCTCGTAAATTTCGTCATCGGTAGGAACACTCTCATGATCGGTAAAGATCTGGCAGGCGACCTGGTTGTCCTCCCACTGCGTCAGCCACCATTCATATTCGTCGTAAGTCACTTTGATCCTTGTTTTCCGGTCAGGCGCTTGCTCATCCCCAAATGGATGGGCCCATCCGGTTAGGTTGGGAATTAGGCTCAGGACGATTATCGCCAGAAGGGCTACACAAAAAAAATTAGAACCCGTACTTTCTCCTAGAACCATTTGCCCAATTCTTTGCAACTGTTTTTGCATCGTCTCCTCAAATTCGCCGATGGGCAGGCCTCTTCCAAATCGAATTAATTGTTTTGTGGTCGAATTCACAATTTGTTGGACTATCGTTTCAATCTCTTTTGTGATAAACTCCATGTGAGTCTCCAGGCGAGTGTGTCTGCCCTATCTTACTTGGAGGTTCTGCTTTCTGACAACTCTTGAGTGCACACATATTGGACTATGGATTATTGAGTTGATGTGTGTTGACCAGCATGTTAGAATCCCAGATTGTTAGCCTTGTGCGTTAAGTGTGAAATCTGAATTGAAATAGGATAAATGTATTCGTAAAGCATCGCCTTTGGGTATCCAAAGAGGACGTATGGCAAGTGATCACCGTCTAGAAACCATTGATGCTAAAAAGTGATGAGCTAAAGATAATTTATCACGTTTATTAGGGAACAAAGTATGGAATCATCCCATCCCCCACAAGTACACTACGAAGATGTGATTGATCTGCGAGCCATAGCCAAAACTCTGCTGCGCTGGGCTTGGTTGATAATACTGGCCGGACTATTTGCATCGCTCGCTGCTTTTCTAACCAGCAAGTTCGTCCTCAGTCCCCAATATGAGTCCACTGCGCTGGTTGCCATTATTGAGCCTAGTCTTATCGCCGAATTGGAACCCAGCATTCAGGTAGAAATGCAAATGCCTGATACCCAAGCCCTGGCCGAGTTGGCTCAATCTGAAGATCTTTTGTTGAAGGTATATCAATCCTCCCAGGTCAGGGAGTTGCTCGAGCCGGAAATTGCCTTTGATGGCTTTCGTGACCGCGCTGAAGCCACATTGATTGGCAACAATCAATTGCGTTTAAACGTCACTGACAGCGATCCGCAGCGGGCTGCCCGTATTGCCAATGTCTGGGCGAATTGTACCGCAGATCGTCTCAACGATCTCTATGGGGCTACGGAAGAGAATTATGAAAAACTCAAGCAACAGGCCGAAACTTCTCGCCAAAACTGGGATGAAACCCAGTCGGCCCTGGAGCAATTTTTGCCCCAGAGTCAGGTGGATGTGCTGCAAGCACAATTGGAACAGGCCAAGAGTAATCTGAGTACTTACCTGGCCCAAATCGACCGCAACGAAATATTGATCGAAGATGTGCGCGGTTTGGATGCTCGTCTTGAGGCGCTTAATCAAAACTCAGTTATTCCTCCAGGAGAAGCGCTCAGTTTGATGGCTTTGCAGCAACGTGCTTCTGGTGCCTTAGAAGGCACTCAGATCCAACTGCCGGGACCAGACATCATGGGGGAAGGCTATACCGTGCGCCAGGCTCGCGCCAGTTTAGACGAGCTTGTTCGATCTTTGCAATCCCAGAATGAAGATTTTAAAGCCTTATTGCCAACTCTGGAAACTCGGATCAAACAGCTAAATGTTCAGTTGGAAGAAGAGCAGCATCAGCTTGATCAGCTTCGAGAGCAACGCGACCTGGCTCGCAACGCTTATCGGGCTTTATCTGGTCAACTGGAAGAAACTCGCATCACCCTGTCTCAGGGCGATCAAATTGCCAAAGTGGCTGCCCAGGCTTGGGCTTCGGAAGAACCTTCCGGTCCTAACACGTTGATGAATACCGCTTTGGCCGGTGTTGTCGGCTTGATGTTGGCTGTGGGTGCTGTCTTCGTGGTGGAATGGTGGCGAGATGAACCCGCCAAATCTGATGAAGTTATAAGCGCTGATTGACATCTCGGAATCTAGCGACCTAAACGTGAAAGTCGCTTATATGTGGCAGCGTGAAGTTCTATATTAACATTGCGCCAAAACAATTTTAATGTGCCTGGGGTAGCTTTTGTATTACCATGCGGTCGTACAGATCGATAGCAAACTCGCAAAATATACCTCTTCAATGGGACTTTGTAGTGATTACAGGTCCCCTTTTTTGTGGGAGTGAGGTCCTGCCTCCAACAACTTGAACGTCTTGACTGACTTATCCACTCACCTGCAAGTTGCGGCATGCCGTTTGATGGAACAGTCTCTGGGTTGAGTTTGGCGACAGATTGACTTTGAGCGATCGTTTTGTGAAAATAGATAGCCTATACTCGATTTTTTTGCTTGATGTCGGGGCCGCGGAGCGAGGGAAGGGTTATAGGCGCTAAGCGCGTCCAGAACATGAAGAACCCTTTTCTCGAGTGGTTTCAGAGAATATCCGGTCATTCTGGTTAATAAAGGAAGTAACCGTTCACTCCCTCCCCTTGAAAAATCTGCGCTCAAGCCAGATAACCACAATATGCAGGGGTGATCGA
>CAZXXW010000058.1:17441-19922 GCA_964644835.1 uncultured Anaerolineales bacterium | reverse complement strand
AGATTCCCGAAAATATGGTCAACGACGCTATCGCCAGCGCCCCGGCACGCATCCCGATGTACGACCGCTTGGGCAACCTGACCATGCCGCTGGAGCTGGGCAAAGTGTTCTTTGGAACCGGATCCGATACGATTTTTACGCTGGATATCGAGAGCGGCGAACGCCGCCGTGCCCTGGCACAGGACGTGGAAGATTTCGCCCGCCTGAGCGACGCCCTCGACAACATCGACTTCGTCATGTCGATGAGCAACCCCTCCGACGTGGAGCCTGATGATCTTTATCTCCACTCGTTCATGCGCATGCTGCGGGGCACCGTCAAGCCGAACGTGTACACGGCCAAAGACATCAAAGACATGGAAGACATTTACCGCATCGCCGTGGCGGTGGCAGGCGGAGAAGAGCAGCTCCAAGCGAAACCGTTCTTCTTGCAATACGCCGAGCCGATTTCGCCGCTCTTCATCATCGAAGAATCGCTCCAAAAGGTGATCTTCTGCGCGGAAAAAGGCATCCCCGTCGGCTACATCCCCTCCCCCAATCCCGGCGGAGGCGGCCCGATCACCGTGGCGGGCTCCGTCGCCCTGGGCAACGCCGAATGTCTCCTCGGTCTGATCATCGCCCAATTGGTCCGCCCGGGCACGCCCTTCATCTACGGGATGAACACCGCCGCCCTGGACATGAAGTCCACCATCGTCAGCTATGGCTCCCCCGAATGGAGTCTGGGTATGGCCAGCTGGACGGCGCTGGGCCGCTACTACGATCTGCCCGTCTGGGGCTACGGCGCTGCCACGGACAGCAAGGTCGTCGACGCCCAGGCCGGGATCGAGGCGACCTTCTCGACCATGGCCGCTTTCTTGTCCCGCACCACGCTGGTGCACGATGTCGCCTACATCGAGTACGGCTCGACCTCCTCGATGGAAATGCTGGTCATCGCCGACGAAATCATCCGGATGACCCGCTACTTCGTCGGTGGGCTGCCCGTCAACAAGAATACCCTCGCCTTGGAAGCGACCAAGCGCGTGCGTCCTGGTGGCGGTTACATCGCCGACCGGCACACGCTGGACAACTTCCGCACGGCGCAATGGATGCCCAAAATCATCGACCGGGCCGACTACGAGAGTTGGAAAAACCAGGGCAGCAGAGACATGTTCACCCGCGCCAACGAACGCGCCCGCGAAATCCTCGAAGAACACCAGGTACCGCCCTTGCCCGAGGAAGCCGAGGATGTCTTCGCCGACATCTTGGCAGAACGGGCGGAGCGAGCATCAGAAGCTTAATCAACCCTTTACAAGCGTATCATCATCCCCCCTCCCCGTTGATTCTCTCGATGGGGAGGGGAGGCAGGGGGATTAGGGATTAGCTGAATTAAGAGCGGAAGCCGGTAACTTCTTGACAATAAAAAAACCAATCAGTACAATCAATTACGTAAGCCAGTACCGTAACAGAGGTGTACATATTGGGAGATCAAGATGGAATTACTATCAGAACGTTTCGAAGTACGCTTGCCATCACAAACCCTGGAAACACTTCGAAGAGAATCTCAAAAACGTAATGTGCCAATGTCTCAATTGGTTCGCGAGGCCATTGATATGCTGCTAGAGCAAGACCAAGAAGCCAAAAAGCAGGCTGCTGATGAACTTTTTTCGATAGGCGCTCCCGTTGCCGATTGGGAACAAATGAAAGATGAAATTACAGCAAGTCATCTGAAAGATGAAACCGATGGATAGCATCTTCATTGATACAAACATTCCCATGTTTGCTGCAGGCGGGGAACACCCACAAAGAGAACCCGCCCAACGGGTTATCCTTGGAATTGTGCATGGTGAAATCAACGCTGTTACCAATGCAGAAGTATTTCAAGAGATTCTCTATCGGTATCTTCACATTGGCCAGCGCGAGAAGGGTTTAGAAATCTTTGATCGCTTCCACAGGATCATGCTGGGACATATTCTTCCCGTTGAAGTGGGGGATGTCTGGCAAGCAAGAGAACTAGTTGAACAATATCCTTCCTTGGAGGCCCGCGATTTAATTCATCTGGGCGTGATGCTGCGTCACAATATCAAAGAGATCATCACTGTGGATATAGGCTTCGATATCGTCGAGGAGGTTCATCGGATTGATCCGAGCACCTTCTAACAGCAAAGCTGCTTAACGATATACTCTCATAGCGCGCAAAAATTTTTTTGTGATCCAGCCCCAATTATCCGATTGATCAATCTACCGAGGAATAGCCATGTTTCAAACATTCGAACAAGCCGATCAATTCGTCCAAGAGCAAAGAATCCAAGCTATTGATCTGAAATATAGCGATTTGTGGGGACGGTGGCACCACCTCACCCTGCCGGCGGAGCAATTCACCCCCAAGCTGATGCAACGCGGCATCGGTTTCGATGGCTCGTCTGTCGGATTGAAAAACGTCAAAGCGGGCGATATGATCATGGTTCCCGATCTGGCTACCGGCTTTCAGGATCCGTTTTGGGTCAG
>CAZXXW010000058.1:0-17431 GCA_964644835.1 uncultured Anaerolineales bacterium | reverse complement strand
GTGAACGCCGACTCGCTGGAAACCTTTGCCAACGACCCCCGCAACCTGGCCCAAAACGCGGAGCGCTACTTGCAAAGCATCGGCATCGCGACGGAAAGCCGCTGGGGGCCCGAATTCGAGTTCTATGTTTTCGATCGGGCCTATTACTTTAACGAGATGAAACAAGCGGGGTACGCCTTTGATTCGGAAGGGGCGCCATGGAGCAGCGGGAACGAGGGAAGCGGATCCCATATCCCCTTGCATGGTGGCTACCACGCGGCCCCGCCGAAAGATCGTCACTACAATTTGCGTCAGGAAATATGCGAGCATCTCGCCTCGATGGGCGTCCCGGTCAAGTATCATCATCACGAGGTCGGCAGCCCCGGCCAGCTAGAGATCGAGATTCCCTTGTTGGGCATCACCGCTGCCGGAGACGCGGCGATGCTGATCAAGTACACGGCCAAAATGACAGCCCGCCAGCATGAAAAAGCAGTCACCTTTATGCCCAAACCCATCTTCGGCGAAGCGGGCAATGGCATGCACTTCCACCAGCATCTCTTAGAGCACGGCGAGAATCTTTTCTACGACGCGGAAGGCTACGGCCATCTCAGTGAGACAGCGCGCTATTACATTGGCGGGCTGCTCCACCATGGACCGGCGCTGCTGGCGCTGACCAATCCCAGCACCAACTCGTACCGGCGGCTGGTGCCCGGTTATGAGGCGCCGGTCAACGCGTTCTACTCCCTGGGCAACCGCAGCGCGGCGATCCGCATTCCCAAGTACGCCAAGCAACCCGACACCGCCCGGATCGAATTCCGCCCCCCGGACGCGACCTGCAACCCTTATTTAGCGCTGGCCGCCCAACTGATGGCCGGGATTGACGGCATCCAAAACGAGATGGACCCCACCGAGTTAGGATTTGGCCCCATCGACGCCGACGTCTTCTCGTGGAGCGAGGAGCAGCGCGCCGCGATCAAACCCTTGCCCACTTCCCTGGACGCGTCCCTCCACGCCCTGGAAGAGGATCACGACTTTCTCCTGGCCGGAGATGTATTCAGCGAAGCACTGCTCCAGGACTGGATCGAACACAAAATGGAAGCTGAATATCAACCCGTGCACAGCCGCCCGCATCCTTATGAAATGAAGTTGTATTTTGATGTCTAGTACTAATACGCGTAAGTCCTTGATGGGTTTCTCACCACGAAGACACAGAGAACACAAAGTTTTTCTTTGTGTTCACAAAAGATTCTTTGTGTCCTTTGTTCCTTTGTGGTGAAGTTCTTAAGGTGCAAAACCTATTACGGACTTTTGCTGCGATGTACTAGAAACGATCATCCTTGACAGAAACATCTTTTTGCAGATAATTAGACTAACAATCGAAAAAACCTAGCAAAGGCAACGACGGAGAAAAGTAGGTCTGGCAGCGTTTTCAGAGAGGCATGGGGCACGGGCTGAAACCCCGCCAAACAAAAACAGACCGAAGTTCCCTCCCGAGCCGCTCGTGCGAAAGCCCAAGAAGCCAAGTAGTGTGAGCCGTTCTTCTCAACGTTAGCGGAGACAATGATCGTCGGATTGGTTCGGACAAGAGATTCAAAGCAATCCAACCGTCATCCAGAGAGGGCCGCCCGGCGCGGCCAATCAAGGGTGGTACCGCGGGAACGACAACATCCCGTCCCTTCCATGGGACGGCTTTTTATTTAAACACAGAAAACGCTGGTTGAGCCTGTCGAAACCACCGTTTTCGGCCGCAGTTCCCTGATTTCGACGGGCTCAATCGGCGAACTGCGTGAGTCCTGTTAAGGCAACTTTTCGGAGGTAGATGTGCTCGAACAATTTGAACAAATCAAAGCAGAGGCGCTCAAGGCGCTGGATTCCGTCGAAGATCAAGACGAACTGGAAACATGGCGGATCAAACATTTAGGACGCAGTTCCGCTATCATGGATGTTTTCAAGAACATGGGCAGTGTCCCCAAGAAACAACGCGGCACCGTTGGCCGCACGGCCAATCAGATCAAACAAGCACTAGAAGCAGCCCTGACGGAGAAATCCGAGGCCCTGCACCAAGCTGAGATTGAACGCTCCCTGCAAGCGGAGCAACTGGACGTGACCCTGCCTGGGCGCGCCATCCGGCGCGGACGCCTGCACCCCGTCACCCAGACGATGCGCGAGATTTACAGCGTCTTCGCCGATATGGGCTTCCAAATCTATCGCTCGCGGGAGGTGGAAACCGACGAGTACAACTTCCAACTGCTCAACTTCCCGCCCCACCACCCGGCCCGCGAGATGCAGGATTCCTTCTATGTGGCCACCGAGGAAGACCGCGGCGATGACCCCGTCTTGCTGCGCACCCACACCTCGCCGGGACAGATTCGGGCGATGCGGGAATACACCCGTGAGAATCCCGATAATCCCCCTGCCGTGCGGATCATCCTGCCGGGGATGTGCTTCCGCTACGAGCAGGTCAGCGCCCGTTCGGAAACCCAATTCACCCAGGTGGAAGGGTTAGCCGTCGGCGAAGAGATCACCTTCAGCGACCTGAAGGGCACTCTCAGCGACTTTGCCCGGCGCATGTTCGGCCAAAACGTTGACTCACGTTTCCGCGCATCCCACTTCCCCTTCACGGAACCCAGCGCCGAGATGGATATTGAATGCTTCCTGTGCAGTGGAGCAGGCTGCTCGGTCTGCAAACATACCGGCTGGTTAGAAATCCTGGGGTGCGGCATGGTTCACCCCAACGTGCTGAGCAACGGCGGCTACGATCCCGAATGTTACACCGGTTTTGCCTTCGGCATGGGCCCGGAGCGAATCACCATGCTGCGCCACCACATTGAAGATATTCGCTACTTCTGGGCCAACGATCTCCGATTTTTGGAACAATTTTAAGCCAAGACATACGCCTACCCAAAAGGAGCATAGCGATGCCCGAAAAGAATCAAACCCAACCCGATCTCGCTTCCGAATTTCGAGCGCTGGGTGATAACCTAAAAAACATTCTGCAAAGTAGCTTGGAAAGCCCAGAAGCACAAAAGCTGCGCCAAGACGTCAAAGAGGGTCTCAACCAGCTCGGTCAGGCCACCGGCCAAGCGGTCAAAGATTTCGATCAGAGCGAGGCTGGCCAGCGCATCAAGGCGGAGGCGCAAGACTTGAAAGAGCGTATCGAGAGCGGCGAGGTAGAAGCCAAAGCGAGAAGCGAACTCTCCAAAGTTCTGCGCACCCTCAATCAAGAGCTTGAAAAAGCGGTCGATCAAATCTCCAAAAGGGAGAAACAAGATGAGTAAACGACTCTCAATCGTCACAAGAAGAAGTTATCCCTTTGAGATCGGCGATAACACCGTCAAACTGTTAAGCCGCAGTTTGCGCTTTCAACCCGCCTCCTACCGCTGGGCTCTGATCTGGCAGAGGCCCACAGCCGTGGTCATCCGCCAGCAAGATGGGGAGCAGCAAACCTTGCCCATTGAGGACATCACCCGCAGAACCCAAGTGATGATTCTGACCATTGGGCTGCTCGTTTCCCTACTGATCTGGCTGGGTTTAAGGAAAAGATAACATTGGAATAGACCGCGAATAACGCAGATCAGGCAAATTTTCGCGGATCGCTCGCCGTGCGTGCTTCGCATGCGTGCCGTTGGCAAAAAATCAAAAAAATCCGTGCAATCCATGTTCCATCTTAGAACATTTGCATAAGAATACGTTTACCCCAAGAGGAGCCAAAAATGACTGAAGATAAAAATCTCGTCCCCCAAGATATGAAGATCGACGACCCCGGCAAAGCCATCGACATGGTCCAAAGCTCGATGGAAAACTTCATCTCCGTCGCCGATGTCAAGCGCGTCTACGGCCAACCGGTTCAACACGGAGAAACGATCATCATCCCCGCTGCGGAAGTCGTCGCCGGGATGGGCTTTGGCGCCGGATATGGCGCCGGAGGCCCTGACGATGCTGACGGGGTAGGGGGCGGCGGTGGCGGAGGTGGGAAAGCCCTGGCTCGCCCTGTGGCCGTGGTCATCGCCGACGAGGAAGGCGTGCGCGTCGAGCCCGTCGTCGACCCCACCAAGATCGCCTTGGCAGCTCTGACCGCCGCAGGGTTTATCCTCTCCACCCTGTTCAAGATGGTCTCGATGGGACGCCAGCAAGACTGAAAAATTTGTACTTGTCGTCTTTCTATGAGGAGACCAGGAAGACACGAATAGAACTTACGCATTTCTTGAGAACCCCCCTCTGGCTCCCCCCGTCTACAGGGGGAGAAAAATATGGAGCTGCGTAAGCCCCAACGAAGAAAAATTCAAGGTTTCCTGGCTTCCTCATCAAACTTTTTATTAAAACTTCGAATGGCTCTCAAACCAAACGAAAACTAGATCACCGGATTAAGTTATGAAAGCACCTTTATCTTGGCTCAAAGAATACGTCGATATTGATATGCCGGTCGAAGACCTGGCCCACCGGATGACCCTGGCCGGGCTGGAAGTGGAAGAAATTCGCTACGTGGGCTATCCCCTGCCCGAGGAAGACAAACGCCGAGTGGCAAAAATCTCCGGATTTGCCTGGGACCGGGATGACATTGTCGTCGGCGCGATCCGCGAAGTCATGCCCCACCCCAACGCCGACCGGCTGGTTTTGTGCAAGCTCGACGACGGCGAGAAACTCCACACCGTACTGACCGGCGCGCCCAACCTGTTCCCCTACCTTGGGGAGGGAGAACTCGATCCACCCCTCAAGGTGGCCTATGCCCGGGAGGGCGCAACCATCGTCGATGCTTACAGCGAAAGCAAAGAGACCGAATACACCACGATCAAACGCAGAAAGATCCGCGGGTTCGATTCCTATTCGATGGCCTGCTCGGAGCGTGAATTGGGCATCTCCAACGCCCACGAAGGGATCATCCTCCTCGACGAGGACGCCCCCACCGGCGCGCCCCTGGTCGATTATCTCGGCGACATCGTTTTCGACATTGCCATCACGCCCAACTTCGCCCGCGATGCCAACATCATCGGCATCGCCCGGGAGATCGCCGCGATCACCGGAAAAGAACTGCGCTATCCCGATCTGGACATTCCCCAGGAGGGCGAGCCGATCAAGGGGAAGGTCGATGTCGAAATCACCGATCCAACCCTTAACCCCCGCTTCGTCTTCGGCCTGATCGAGAACGTCAAAATTCAGCCCAGCCCCTATAAGGCGCAGCTCCGTCTCAAACTTTGCGGGGTGCGGCCAATCGATGCCCTCGTTGACGCCAGCAACTACGCCATGCTCGAATTGGGCGAACCGCTACACGCCTTCGATTACGACATCCTCGAACAGCGCGCCGAGGACGCCGGAGCGGAAGTGCCGACGATCATCACACGCCTGGCCGAACCGGGCGAGACGCTGGTCACCCTCGATGATGTCGAGCGCGAGTTAGATGACTTCACCGTCCTGGTCACCGATCAAAGCGGACCCCTTGCCCTGGCAGGCGTGATGGGCGGCGACGAGACGGAGATCCACGACGAGACCACCAACGTGCTCCTTGAAGGCGCGGCTTGGAACATGATCAACACCCGCCGCACGGTGATGTCCCAAAACCTCCCCTCGGAGGCGGCTTACCGCTTCTCGCGCGGCGTCCACCCTGAACTTGCGCCCAAGGGCGTCCTGCGCGGTTTGCAACTGATGCACGCCTGGGCGGGCGGTACGATCGCCAAAGGCCTGGTCGACGAGTACCCCCTGCCCCCCGATGACCCCGTCGTCGAGATCAGCCCCGAAGACGTTCACCGTTGGCTGGGAATCGATCTCAGCGCCGAGGAGATTATCCAGATTTTGGAAGGTCTGGAATTCGAATGCAAGTTGAAAGCCACGTCCCCGCCGCTGATCGCGGCAAAGACCCCTGATCATCGTCTCGACATCGGCACCGGCGTGGTCGGCCTAGCTGATTTGATGGAAGAAATCGCCCGGGTCTACGGCTACGATCGCGTCCCGGAAACGCGTCTTGCCGATGCGCTGCCCCCCCAGCGGGGCAATCGAGAGCTGAACATCGAGGCCGGGCTCCGGGACCTGTTGGTCAGCATCGGCTTGCAAGAGGTGGTCAACCACCGTTTGACCTCCATTGAGGCCGAATCCCGCCGTTTTCCCCCAGGCGAAGCCCCAAACGAAGGGTATCACCACCTGGTCAACCCGATCTCTCCGGATCGGTCGGTGCTGCGGCGCAGCCTGCTCGCCAGCGTGCTCGACACGGTCGAACGCAACCACCGGATTCGCGAACGCATCACTATCTTCGAAATCGGACCTGTTTTCCTTCAGGCCGAAGAGAGCGAACTGCCGGAGGAAGTCAAGCGCCTCGCGCTGGCGATAACCGGACCGCGCCATTTGCCCGATTGGCAAGAGGCCGACACAACAGTAATGGACTTCTACGACTTGAAGGGAATCCTGGAGACGACCTTTGCAGGTCTGCACCTTGGTGAGGTGCGCTATGAACCCGGCCAGCACCCCAGTTTTCACCCGGGCAAATGCGCCGACGTTTATCTCGGCGATGAGAAAATCGGCTCTTTCGGCGAGCTGAATCCCTTGGTCAAAGAAGAATACGACTTGCCTGAAACCGCTCTGATGGCAGGCGAGTTCAATTTAGCCGCGATCATGGCAGCCGTGCCCGCCCTGTTCGATGTCTCCGCAATCCCCGACCAGCCTCCGGTGCTGGAAGACATCGCCTTGATCGTCGACGAAGACATCCCCGCCGCGGAGGTCGAATTCTTGATTCGCCAAACCGGCGGCGACACCCTGACCGGCATCCGCCTGTTCGACATCTACCGGGGTGAACAAATCGGCGAGGGCAAAAAGAGTCTGGCCTACAGCTTGACGTATCAATCCGCCGAGCGCACGCTCACAGACAAAGAAGTCGCTAAGTTACGCAACAAAATCGTGCGCAGACTGGAGAAGGAATTGGGAGCCAATTTGCGCGGCAAATAGGGACTTTTGGCTCTTGTATCCGGGCAAGAATTCGCTTAAACTTTTGGTATTCTATCCTGACTTACCCATGTAGAGGAGATCGAGCAATGGACAAGAAGACAATCGGTATTATCGCGACAATAGCAACGGTGATCCTGTGTGGTTGCCCCGGAATCTTTCTGTGTATCTTCGGGGCTGCTTCGGCAGCGGGCGGGGGCACGTGGGACGTAGGTTCCGAAGCGGGCGAAATTCCCCCAGCCGCCGGAATCGCGATTCTCTGTGTAGGGCTCATTTTCATTGTACTGCCCGTGGTGGTAGGCTTCTTCACCCTGAAAAACAAAAAGGATACCGATGTCGTCGATGTCGATGAGCCCATCCCCGGCGACGATCTATAGCAATCAAGGCTTTTTAAAAACAAAGAGACCTCCGCAACGAACACGGAGGTCTTTTTCTTTTGAATAAGCAACCAGAAGCTCACCAACGGAGCGCATCCGGCGTTTCCACGCTACGAACTTTACTCAGGTACATTGTCCAGAACCGCGTCGATTTCGTCGAGGATTTCCTCGGTAAGCAGCTCGGCGGCTTGGGCAGCGTCCAAATTGTCATGCAATTGATCCAGGTTGGTCGCGCCGGTGATCACGCTGCTGACCTCCTTGCGGCGGAGCAACCAGGCAATCGCCAACTGCGCCTGGGTGATGCCCAATTGATCGGCAATCTCGCCCAAACCTTGAACAACTTCCAGCCGCTCCGGGGTGAGAAAATTACGCAGCCAGGACATGCTCTCCAGCGAAGCGCGACTCCCCTCGGGGATGCCGTCATTGTACTTCCCGGTCAGAACGCCTGAATACAGCGGGCTAAAGGTGGTCAACCCCAAACCGAGCTCCCTGGCCAACGGGGCGATCTCCGTCTCCATGCGCTCTCGGCGGAGCATGTTGTACTGCAACTGCTCCATCGTCGGGGGGATCAAATCATGCTCCCGGGCAACACCGTGGGCGCGAGCAATCTGAGAGGCGGTCCACTCGGAGGTACCCCAATAGAAGATTTTGCCCTGTTGAATCAAGGTATTCATCGTGTAGACGACTTCTTCAACGGGTGTGTCGGGGTCATAGCGATGGCAAAAATAGAGATCAATGTAATCCGTATCCAAGCGGCGCAGCGAAGCGTGGATCGATTCCATCACGTGCTTGCGCGAAAGACCGCGCCCGTTCGGGCCGGGCATCGTCGGCCAAAACACCTTGCTGGAGATGACCAAGGCCTCGCGGGGTAAATCTTTGATCGCTTTGCCCATCACTTTTTCGGCGACGCCATCGCCATAGACATCGGCGTTGTCAAAGAAATTGACACCGGCATCATAAGCCTCGTGGATCAATTCAAAGGCTTTCTTTTCGTCCAGTTGTTTTCCAAACGTGACCCAGGCACCTAGCGAAATCTCGCTAACTTTCAAGCCTGAGCGACCTAATCTTCGATAATGCATCCTACCTCCTTGAAATGCAGATTAACTTTATGCTTTGATTGTACCCAAGCCAGGGGACAGATTCAATAAGCACCTGAAGAGCGGATTAGAGCTAGATGAGAAGGTCAACTTTGCTTGCTTATGTCATAAGCTAGTGTTATCATCTAAACCAGTATGAACACGACCTCGACTCCCTCGCGGACCGGCTTGCGCATTTTGCTTCTCACCATTACGCTGGCGACCTTACCATGCTATTGCGGCGGGTTCTTGATTGTGCGTTACAGTAACCGCCCTACGCCAGCGCCAACCGCGACGCCGCCGAATACGTCGACGCCTACTACTGAGCCGTATGCGCCGTCCCCCTATCCCACCCTGACGCCTCAACCCACCCTGCCACCGCCCACAGCGACGGATACACCGACCGTCTCGCCGACGCCAACGATCACGCTAACACCTACTCCCACAGCGACAGAACCACCTACAGATACGCCCAGCATCACCCCAACCAACACCTGGACCACGACGCCAAGCCCTACGGACACCATGACACCAACATTGACCGCAACACCATCACGTACTCCGACCAACACCGTGACGCCATCGGTAACGCCAACGCCAACGTCAACACCTACCAACACACCAACAGAATCCTAAATTTATGACAGAATTACCCTCCTTTCTCAAAAAACTGATCTCCGCACCGGGGCTCTCCGGCTATGAAGGCCCGGCCCGAGACCTGATCGCGGAAGCCTGGGAACCGCTTACCGACGAACTGAGCACCAGCCGCATCGGCAGCTTGCACGGCTTGCGCCATGGAGACAGCCCGGAGCCGCGCCCCAGCATCCTGCTAGCCACCCACATGGACGCGATTGGCCTTATGGTCACCAAAGTTGTCGATGGTTTCTTGCATCTGACCGCGGTCGGCGGTGTGGATCACCGCGTTCTGCCGGGACAAATCGTGACCGTCCACGGGCGCGAAGACCTGCCCGGCCTGATCGTGCAGCCCCCAAGCCACCTGCTCCCCGACGATGCCCAAAAAGGGCCGGTGCCCCTGGAATATCTCCTCGTCGATACCGGCTTGCTCCCCGACGAAGTGGAGCAAAAGGTGCGCACGGGTGACCTGGTCTCTTTTGCCCAGGAGCCAATCGAAATGAGTGAGGATTTCTTGGTCGGGCACACATTGGATAACCGCGCCTCGGTAGCAGCCCTGACCGATTGTTTGGCGATGCTCCAAAACCGGAGCCACGCCTGGGATCTCTGGGCGGTTGCCACCGTTCAAGAAGAGGAGACTCTCGCCGGGGCGCTGACATCTGCCCACCAACTGGAACCTGATCTGGCGATTGCCATTGACGTTACCTTTGCCCAGGGACCCGGCTCGCCCAAACACAAGAGCTTCGAGTTCGAAAAAGGAATCACCCTGGGATGGGGCCCGAACATCCATCCCGGCCTGCATCAGGCCCTGAAAGAGGCAGCCGATCGGCTCGAAATCCCTTATCAAAAAGACCCCTTGCCGCGCCACTCCGGCACCGACGCCTACGCGCTGCAAATTGCCCGGGCGGGCATCCCGACGATGGTCGTCAGCATCCCGCTGGGTTATATGCACACCCCCGTCGAAATGCTCTCGCTGAAAAACGTGCACCGAGCCGCTCGCCTGTTAGCCAATTTTGTGGCCGATTTAGAGCCGGATTTCATCGAAAAAATCTCTCTGGAACACCGATAAGCTATGCCTAAAAAAACCAAGTACCCCACAATCGAAGACCCCCTGCTCGACTTGCTGAAGCGGCTGACCGAGGCCTGCGCCGTCTCCGGCGATGAAGGCGAAGTCCACCAAATCGTCCTGGAGCAAATCGAAGACCACGCCGATGATATTCAGACCGATGCGCTCGGCAACCTGCTCGTGACCAAAACGGGTTCAGGCGAAAATTGCCCCCGCGTGATGATCGCCACCCACATGGACGAGATCGGTTTCATGCTCACTTATGACGACGACAACGGCCATTTCCGCTTCGACAAAGTCGGCGGCTTAGATGACCGCCAGTTAGCGGGCAAGCCCGTTTGGGTTGGCGAGAAGCACATTCCCGGCGTGATCGGCGCGAAACCGATTCACCTGACCAAAGCGGCAGAGCGCAAAAAGACCATCTCGCTGGATTCGCTGCGCATCGACGTCGGCCCCGAAAACAAATCGAAGGTCAGCGTCGGTGATCGGGCTACTTTCGCGACGAAATTTACCCGCATCGGCAAGAGTATTCGGGCCAAAGCGATCGACGACCGCATCGGTGTGGCAACCCTGATCGAACTGGTCAAAAACACGCCGTCGAACATCGACTTGCTGGCCGCTTTCACCGTCCAGGAGGAAGTCGGCTTGCGCGGTGCTTACGTGGCCGCTTACGCCCTCGATCCCGATCTCGCTTTCGTGCTCGACAGCACGCCAGCTTTTGATCTGCCCAGTTGGGATGGCGAGGAAAATACCCGTTACCGGACGAAGCTCGGCGAGGGGCCGGCCATCTATGTTGCCGATGGTGCAACCATCTCTGACCCGCGCCTGGTTCGCCACCTGGAAGAGACGGCTCAACATGAAGGCATTCCCTACCAATTGCGCCAACCGGGTGGAGGGGGCACCGACGCGGGGGCAATCCACCGGCAACGGGCGGGCATCCCCAGTGTATCGGTATCGGTGCCAAGCCGCTACCCGCATACGGCAGCATCCATCGCCCGGATCGAAGATTGGAGCAACACGCTGGCCCTGATCCATGCCGCCCTAACCCGCCTCGATACAGACATCCTCAGCTCAGATCGCTGACAAACGACAATCGCAATTCTCCCCCTTTTCATAGGAGTACCATGAAAGAACTAATCCAGCAATTAACTCAAACCCAAGGCCCTTCGGGCTATGAAAGCAACATCCGCGACCTGATTCAGACCGAGATCGAAGCGCATGTCGACGAGGTGCGCGTCGATAACCTGGGCAACTTGATCGCCCAGCGAGGCGAAAAGAAAGACGGTGGCCGGGCGGTGATGATTTCGGCCCACATGGATGAAATCGGAATCATCGCCACCCACATCGACAAGAACGGCTTCATCCGCTTCACCAACGTTGGCGGCGTCGCTGCCCGTTACACGAACGGTGGACGGGTCCGCTTTCTCGATGGCACCCTCGGCGTGATCAACACCGAGCGACTGACCAGCACGTCCAAGGTGCCACCACTGGACGAGATGTTCGTCGACGTCGGCGCAAGCGACCGAGAGTCCTGCCCGATCAAGGTCGGCGATGTGGCCACTTTTGAACGGCCCTTCACCGATATGGGGGACCGGATTGTCTCCAAGGCCATGGATGACCGCATCGGCGTAGCCGTGATGATAGGAGCCTTGCGCCAACTCGAAGCAAGCCCACACGAAATCTATTTTGTCTTCAGCACTCAGGAAGAAGTCGGCTTGCGAGGGGCCACGACAGCAGCTTACGGCGTCGATCCCGACGTCGGCTTAGCCGTCGACGTCACCCGCACGGGCGACACCCCCAAGAGCAAGACGATGGATGTCAGTTTAGGCAAGGGACCCGCTATCAAGGTGAAGGATTCTGGCATGCTGGCCGATCCACGCGTGGTCGATTGGATGGTAACCAGCGCTGAGGAGAACGAAACCCCCTACCAACTTGAGGTCCTGGAGGGCGGCACCACCGATGCCCGCGCCATGCAAATCAGCCGGGCGGGTATCCCGGCAGGCTGTCTCTCGATTCCCTGCCGCTACGTTCACAGCCCCTCCGAAATGGTCGATTATGACGATGTTCAAAACGCGGTCCGCTTGCTGACCTCTCTGTTGGAAAAGCCGCTGGGATGGAAATAGAAGGTTTATGAGCCTATCAACGCGGCAAAAAGCCTGGAAAGTCTGCTCGTATCTTCTCCTGATCGCAATGGCGGTGGTGGGTTGCACGACTCTTTTTGAGCAAGAAGGGGCAACCCCTCCCTCGGTAGTAGAACAAACGGCGACACCAACCAACACACCGGTCCCAGTCGATGAGCCGGAAGCAACCCCAGATCCGGCTGAAACGATTGTCACGCTCAAAATCTGGATTCCGCCCCAGTTTGACCCCGAAAACGATACCGAGGCAGGACAAATCTTTCAAGAGCGGTTGGATGATTTCATCTCCCGGCGCCCAAACGTTCAGATCGAAACGCGCATCAAAGATGTTGAGGGGCCCGGCGGGCTGCTCAATACGTTGAAAACGGCCAACGCGGCCGCGTCCCTGGCCGTGCCGGATTTGGTCGCCTTGCCCTACGAAGGGCTTCAAGTCGCCGTTAGCGAGGGACTGGTCCGCCCTTTCGATGGCCTCACCGACGCCATGGACGATCCTGACTGGTATGATTTCGCTCGCCAGTTTGCCCATGTGCAAAACAACCTTTTTGGAATCCCCTTTGCCGGGGACGCCTTGGTGATGGTCTATCGGCCTGAAAACATCGAAGAGGCACCAAACACGTGGGCCCAGGCGCTGGAAAACGCTGAAACAATTGCTTTTCCTGCCTCCGACCCCGATGCCCTGCTGACCTTGACCCTCTACCGCGCCTCAACGGGCGATATTCTCGACGAGGATGGTCAATCCATCCTGGAAATGGCGCCCCTGACAGATACGCTCACCTTTTACTCCCAGGGCAGTCAGAACAACGTTTTCCCTTTCTGGTTGACCCAGTACGAAAGCGATGAACAAGCCTGGGGCAGCTACGAAGAGGGACAAGCCGACATTGTCATCACCTGGGCTTCGCGCTATTTACAAACCATGTCCCCAGATTCCGCCGCCACAACGATTCCCACGCCCGGCGAGGAACGCAACACCACAGCCACAGGTTGGGCCTGGGCCCTGGCCAGCCCCGATTCGGCCCGGCAAGCGCTGAGCGCCGAACTGGCAGAATTTCTTGCCACCAGCGACTATCTATCCAACTGGAACGCCGCCGCGGGATACCTGCCGCCTCGCCCTAGCTCGATTTCCGCTTGGGAAGATACCCCATCAATTGCCAATTTTGCCAACCAAGTCTGTCCCTCCGCGCAGGTAGTTCCATCCAGGGAAATGTTATCTCGTCTAGGGCCTGTACTGAGCCAAAGCACCGCCAACGTGCTCAAAGAGCAAACCGATCCGGCAACGGCGGCACAAAATGCTATCGAGCGGATCACCGAACCATAACAAATAACCTAAACGATCTATTCCCATGAGCAAAAAAGAAACCATAAAAGAACTCGGCGATGGGCTGATTCTGCGCCGGGCCACAAGGGCAGACTCGCAAGCCTTGGTCGACTTCAATGCCTCAATCCACAGCGATGACGGCCCCGATCAACCCGATAAACGCATCGGCGCCTGGGTGCAAGATTTGGCTACAAATCCGCCTCCCAACTTTGATGTCAGCGATTTCACCATCGTCGAGGACACCCAAAGTGGAAAAATCGTCTCATCCTTGAACCTGATCTCCCAAACCTGGAGCTACGAGGGGATCGAATTTGGCGTCGGGCGCCCCGAGCTTGTCGGCACGGAGCCAGACTACCGCCGCCGCGGCCTGGTGCGGGCTCAATTCGAGACGATCCATCAATGGAGCGCCGAGCGCGGTCACAAAGTCCAGGCGATCACCGGGATACCCTACTATTACCGCCAATTCGGCTACGAGATGGGTCTGGAACTGGGCGGCGGGCGGATCGGATATCTCCCTCATATTCCAAAACTGAAAGACGACCAAGAAGAAAAGTTCGCCTTCCGCCCCGCCGAAGAGAGCGACATCCCTTTCATCACCAAGCTGGACAAGAAGCGCATCCAACGCCAATTGATCGGCTGCGTGCGCGACGCAGCCGCCTGGCTATACGAAATAAGAGGCAAGAGCGAGGAAAACATCAACCGGGTAGAAGTGTGCATCATTACCACAAAAGAGGGCGAGCCAATCGGCTGTCTGAATTACTCGCCTGTCTTATGGGGCCCAACACTGCCAATTTTCTTCTATGAACTGGAGCAAGGCATCTCTTGGCTGGATGTCACCCACAGCGTTCTGCGCTACGCAAAAGCTACCGGCGAGAGTTACGCCGCCCAAGATGAAGACAAAGAATTCCAGGCCTTCAGCATGTGGATGGGCAGCGAACACCCTGTCTACAATGTAATCAACGATCGACTGCCCCGCCAGCGCGATCCCTACGCCTGGTTCGTGCGCGTGGCCGACTTACCCGACTTTCTGGCGCACATCCAGCCTGTCCTGGAAGAACGCCTGGCCAAATCCAGCCTGGTCAATCACAGCGGCGATCTGAAACTGTGCTTTTTCCGTAGCGGAATCAAGTTTTGCTTTCAGAAAGGCAAGATCAAAACAATTGAGCCCTACACCCCAGAAAGCGCAGAGGACGGCGACGTGCTCTTCCCCGATTTGACCTTCCTGCGACTTTTATTTGGATACAACGATTTCTGGGAACTTGAAAGCAATTTCGCAGATTGCTATGCCCGCAACGACCACGGCCGCGCCCTGACACCGATTCTGTTCCCCAAAAAAGCTTCCAGTGTGTGGGGCATTTCTTGAAGCATTGACCACCTTCCTCACTCGAAGATGGTCACGAGTCAACAAGCTTCAATCTTGGCTTGTTAGCCAACAAAAAAGCCCGGTGTTGTATTCAGCAACCGGGCTTCGTTTTATTTGACGCTAAAAGAAGCTATTTGTCGTAAACGGGGATATTCCAGGCACGGTACTTTTCCACCTTGCCAAGGACGACGTGGTGGAAGATTTCGCGCAAGCGCGTTGCGACCGGCCCCATCGACCCCTCGCCGACGCGACGATGATCCACCCATGTGATCGCCGTGATTTGGGCTGCTGTTCCCGTCATGAAAAGCTCATCACAGATATACACCTCGGTGCGGTCGATCGGGCGTTCCACAACAGAGAGTCCCAGTTCTGCTTGGGCCAACTCGATCACCGACCGGCGGGTAATCCCCTCAAGCACATTCTCCGTCACCGGTGGGGTGACCAAGACACCGTCACGGACCATAAAGAGATTTTCGGCGCTCCCCTCGGAGATATGCCCGGCCTGGGTTAAAACAAGCCCCTCGTCAAAACCTGCCCGTTGGGCATCGGTTTTGATCAGGGCCGAATTAGCATACGCCCCGGTGATTTTACCCCTCGCCGGGATGGCGTTATCATCAACCCGCCGCCAAGATGAAATCGTGACATGGGCATCGGTGTCATTGGCTAGATAAAGCCCAAACGGGAGGGCTACAATGCTGATTTGATCCTCCAATCCGTGGAGCTTGACGCCAATCCCTTCGCTGGCTTTATACACCAAAGGGCGGACATAAACATTCTCACGAAAACCCTCTTTGCACAACAATTCCTTCGTAATTTCTGTGAGATTCTCCGGGGTGTGGTCAAACGCCATGCACAGTATTTTGGCCGAATTCAACAACCTGTGGTAATGTTCCTCTGGCCTAAAAAGATACATTTGCTCCTGGTCGGGATTCCAATACCCCCTCAAGCCGCCAAAGGCGCCGGTCCCGTAATTGAGCGCATGCGTCAAAATGCCAATTTTTGCCTCAGCATAAGGCACAATTTTCCCCTCGAAATAAGCAAAGTTAGGTTTTTCCATAGATGATTTCTCCTTCATAGAGAACAATCCGGACGACAACCTTCGCGTAGAGATCAAATTTCTCTACGCTATCATGATTATACATTTTTCCCAAATGCGAGCACAAATGAAGTTTATCTTAATTTGGCTTTGGGATCACGATAGCGCCACAGGAACAAGCGCCAACATCAATTCAAAACTGTTCGTCGAAATCGAGATGTTGGAAGCCTGCCAATACGCCCATCGCCAAAAATCTATTGATGAAGCCATCCTTTACTGATCTAGACATATTTTCTTGATCTTTTGGATATTGGGCGAAGGTCTTCGCGAAGCATGCCGTCGCTCGCTTTGCGTGCTTCGCATGCGCGCCGTTCGGGCGTGAGGTATCCGACCGAGCCCCGCATCAATGGGTGCGGTCAGGAGACCTTGCCAAGCAGGTTTTTAGTGAAAAATGGTAGTTTCTCCCTTGCAAGCTCTGGAATCTCAAAACTGATTTTCACTTGTGTTTGTTAGATGATGACATCTTAGTACTTTAGTATTATAATTTCGAGTAAATTTTCCATACTCTATCAGTGATGAGAACCAACTGCGCAGGAGGTTAAAGTGTTCGAAACAAAGGCCCTCTATCAAAATGATCCGAAGTGGAAAAATGTCAAGTTAGGACATGACAAGAAAGAAACCATTGGCACATGGGGTTGTCTGTTAACATCGATGACGATGGTAGCGAATGGATTTGGCTTCGACGAAACGCCGCAGTCCTTGAACAACAAATTAAAGAAAGCCGGGGGCTTTCAGGGGGCGCTGGTCATCCCAGCAGCGTTACCTTCGGTTTGCCCTGGCATCGTTTACAAGGGTTATCAGCCTTGCGAAAACAGCCCGGCCCCGATCAGTCAAATCGATGCTGCCCTCGCAGCGGGGATGCCGGTGATCGCCCAGGTCGACTGGTCGCCAAAAGCCGGCTTGCAGACCCACTGGGTCGTTCTATATGGCAAAGAAGATGGCCGCTATCTGATGAAAGACCCTTATCGGTACAGTGGTGACAGCCCCAACAAGAAACTTTACCTGACCAACCGTTATAAACACTCCGGCAAGAACCCGGCCACGGCAATCACCGGGGTCGTTTGGTTCCAGGGCACCCCAAAGAGCGGCGCTCCTGCGGCGGCGACAAAACCGGTTCAAAAGCCGGAAAAGGTGCCCGTGCCTTCCAATGCGATCAAGGTATATGGCACCGCAGAGGGTCTCGCCTTTCGGGCAGGCCCTTCGATCTCAGCGGGGCTGATTGAGCGGCTGCCACTCCACTACGAATTCATCTCCTTGGAACCGCAGGCGGAGACCAAGAAGAAACTTGGGATTGTCAACGAATGGCTCCATGTCCAGGACAAAGACGGGGACCAAGGCTATGTAGCCGCCTGGTATTTGACCTTATCCAAAGAAAAAGAAGAGCAAAAAGCAGCTACCCCCAAAACCGGCGATAAGAGCTTCATCGTTCGCCCGACGACATCTGGCTTAGCGTTGCGCACG
>CAZXXW010000057.1:0-20332 GCA_964644835.1 uncultured Anaerolineales bacterium | reverse complement strand
GTGAGCACCTGGCTGTCGAAGCCGGGTGCTTGACGGACGTAAGCGCCGCCGTATTCTTCTGATGTGTTGACGATGGCGTAGATCGGTGTTGGGCTGGGAGTCGGTGTTCTGCTTGGGGTCAGCGTCTGGGTAGGTGTCGGGGGGATCGCGGTCCGGGTGGGGGTCCGTGTTGGGGGCACCGGAGTCAACGTCACCGAGGGGGTCAGGCTGGGTGTAGGGGTTGCTGAGGGTACCGAGGTGGGCACGGCAATCTCGCCCCCCACGGCAATCCCGGCGGCGCTGAGCCCGATCAAGAGCAAGATGCCGATCAAAGCGAACACCGCTCCTACAGTGTAGCCGAACACCGTCAGAGGGCGGAAACCAAGCACCAACAACGACATCACCCCCCAAATGGCAGCCCAGGCAAAATGAACGCCAAAAACAACGAGACCATCGGGCCAGATCAAGGCGGCCTCGCCGCTGCCCCAGCCAAATCCGGCCGCGGTCAAGGGGAGATACAATTCGTAGGTCAGGGCGACGCTGGCGACCAGCAGGTGATCTTTCCCTCGGACAAGGGCGCGCGTTGTTTGAACAGCGCCAAACGCAAGGAGTACAAAGTGATGCCAGGCCAGTTGGGTGTGCAACGCTGCCTGGGTGAGCGTGGGATTTCCCCATGAGGCAGCCGCGTATCCCGTTAGGGTGCCGATTAGAAAAACCAGGCTGCTGGCGATCAAAAATCCACCCAGATTGCGCCAAAAGAAGCGCGTCGCACCGGTGACGACGCCCAGGGAGATGCCGGCCAACGGCACCATCAGTGGAGAGAGCACAACGCCGAGAATCATAATCGCCGGTTTATCCACCCACAACCCCAATCCGATCACTAATCCGGCCAAACTCGAAATCAGGAAGAAATCAAAGGACGGCGAGACACGATGGGCGATCTCATCGACAAAGGCTTCTTGCTCGTCGGCGCTGTGGGGAATCAGCAGTCGCTTGAACCGTCTTTTTCTTGCCGGGGGCAATTTGTTCGGGTCGTCAGGCGTCTGCTCAGTTTTGGGGAGACTCATCTTATGTTTGCAGGGATGCTACTAGGCGGTGTGGTTTTTGAAGCAATTCCAGGCATTTTTAATTCGATCATGCCTGTATTATACAAGATGTTGGGGTAAAATACGGTCGTTGCAGGATCGGCTTGATTTTGTCGATCTTGTCGAACTCAAAAACGAAAGAAATAGCATCAACCGGGCCGTTGGCTAATCGAATGGCTCTGTCAAAATGAAAATATTGCGAAGATACGCTTTATGAAAAAGAAAACTCTATATTTATTGGTCTTGATCTTGGTCATTTGGCCCCTTGTTGGATGCAGTCACGCCTTGCCCGTCATCGAGGCGGAAAAAACGGCTACTCCAGCCCCAACCATGACCCCCACGCCCACTCCCACGCCGGTACCGTCCCCGACGCCGTTGCCTCCCGTGGGGGTGCTCTTAGCGCCTCCCGAGGCTGATCCCTATCTGGTGGAAGAATTACAGCCTTTTTTGTCCCAAACGATCCCTGAGGCGGGCTATCGCTTTCAAGTCCGGTCCAGCCTGACCGCCGAGACCATTCAGGCGGAAGACATCGGTTGGGTGATCGCCTTGCCTCCGCTGCCGGATCTTGGCACCTTGGCCGCGGCCGCACCGGAGACGAGTTTCTTGGCTGTGGGATTCTCTGGCCTGGAACCGGCTTCCAACTTGAGCATAATCGGTGCCGACGATGCCCGCATGGATCATCAGGGTTTCATCGCCGGGTATCTCGCCGCCCTGATCACCCCTGATTGGCGCGTCGGCGCGATCACCACAAATACCGAGACGGGGCAAACCGCCAGACAGGCCTTTGTCACCGGAGCGAAGTATTTCTGCGGCCTTTGCATCACCACTTACCCGCCTTTTGCTGAATATCCCCTTCATCTTCAACTAGACCAGGGGACGAGTTCTGCTGATTGGCAAGCCGCGTCCAATGTTTTGATCAACCGCGGCGTGGAAACCATGTATGTCCTCCCCGGCGCCGGAGATGATGCCTTGCTCCGCCACCTGGCCCAGTCCGGTGTGAACATCATTGGGGGGACACCGCCACCCGATGGCCTGGCCGATTCCTGGGTGGCAACGCTGGGATTCTCCCCTTTGGAAGCTTTCTACCAGTTCTGGCCCGATTTTGTCGCCGGTGCTGACGGTCAAATGGTGGATGTCCTCCTGGCGATCACCAACATCAACCCGGATTTGTTCAGCCCAGGACGCCAACGCCTGGTTGACGAAATGCTCACTCAGGTGCAGGCTGGTACCGTTGATTTGGGCGTCGCCGCTTCCGAGGGCGGAACACCCTGACAATATGTATCTGTTTTTATAACTCTTTGAATATTGCGTTTTTAATGGGTGTATGCTAGACTTCTGTTTAGAAATTGTCAGAATGAAATCAGGGGTCGTGATCATGTTCTTGTTTGGGAAAAGGAGGTGGTGCCTATAGGGAAAATGCCAGAACAAGTTTCAAACAATCATTTCATGTCAAATCAAATATGTAAGGAGAATGAAGACAAATGAAGCTTAAAAAGTTTGTGTGGATTCTGATTACGCTTATTGTTACTTCTTCCATGCTCTTGGCTGCTTGCCAACCGGCAGCGCCCGAAGAGACCGAGCCTGTGGAAGAAGAGCCCGCTGCCGAAGAAGAAGCAGCACCTGAAGAAGATGCTTTCAAAGTTGGTCTGGTCACGGATGTCGGCGAAGTTGATGACAAATCCTTCAACCAGTCCGCCTGGGAAGGCGTTCAGATGGCTGCTGACGAGCTTGGTGCCGAGGTCGATTACATCGAGACCGGCGATGCCAAGGACTACGGCGCCAACATCGATCTCTTCGCCCAAAACGATTACGATGTCATCGTTACCGTTGGTTTTGCCCTTGGCGAAGCGACCCTCGAGAAGGCTGCCGAATATCCTGATGTTAAATTCATCGGCGTTGACCAATTCCAGGTTGAACCGGTTGACAATGTCGCCGGCTTGATCTTCGAAGAGGACAAGTCTGGTTACATGGCTGGCGCTTTGGCTGGATTGCTCACCGAGACCAACACGGTTGCTGCTGTTCTGGGCACCGACCTGGTTCCGCCGGTTGTGGCCTTCAAAGAAGGTTATGAGACTGGCGTTGCCTATGTCAACCCGGATGCTGAAGTGATTTCAACCTTCCACCCCGGTGGGTTGGATGTGGCCTTCACCGACCCCGAATGGGGCGCCACCACGGCTAAACAGGCTATTGACAACGGCGCCGACGTTATCTTCGGCGCTGGCGGCAAGACCGGCAACGGCGCTTTGATCGAAACCGCTGGCTATGAAGACGCTTACTGCATTGGCGTTGACAGCGATCAGTGGTTCACTGTGCCTGAGGCACACCCCTGTTTGGTTTCCAGCGCTATGAAGCTAATTACCCCGGGCGTCTTTGACCTGATCAAAATGGCCTATGAAGGCAATTTCCCCTCCGGCAACTATGTTGGTGAATTTGGCCTCGCCCCCTTCCACGACTTCGAGGATGAGATTCCCCAGGATGTCAAGGATCAACTGGCCGAGATTCGCGAAATGCTGCTCAACGACGAGCTTGATACCGGCTATCCTCCTGAGGAAGAAGGCGAAGAAGAAGCTGCTGAGCCTGAGGAAGAAATGGCTCTCGGAACCGAAGAGTCCCCCATCAAGGTCTTGTTCGTTCCCTCTGTCGATGTTGACTTCATGATCGAAAGCGGCGACTTGATCGAGCAAGCCCTGAACGAAGCTACCGGCCTCTACTTTGAGGTTAGCGTTCCGACCTCCTACGCTGCCACCATCGAAGAGATGTGTGCTTCTCCCCGCGACACCGTTGGCTTCATCCCCGCGATGGGTTATGCTCTTGCCAACAATCTTTGCGGTGTTGAGCCCGCTCTCGCCTCCGTGCGCTACGGCTGGAACGTTTACTGGACCGGCTTCTATGTCGCCCGCGACAGCGAATACGAGACCCTCGAGGATCTGGAAGGCGCCACCTGGGCGTATCCCGATGCCGGGTCCACCTCTGGTTACCTGTATCCCTCCGCACTTTGGGACAGCAAAGAAATCACACTGGCTGAGACCATCGAAGCTGGCGGTCACCCGCAAGCTGTGCGCGCCGTCTACAACGGTGAGGCCGATGTCGGCACCGCTTACTTCAGCCCGCCGCTGTTGCCTGAAGGCACCTGGGAAATGGGCATGAGCCCCGATGTTCCCGATGAGGTTGTCGAAGAATGTGGTGTCAACGAAGAAGGCGATCTCTACTGTGGCGACTATCGCGTCTTGGACGCTCGTGCCGCCATCAGTGAAGAGGCCCCCGATGTCGTTCAGGAAGTCCGCATTTTGGCTCTCTCCGATGAGATCCCCAACGACACAATGTCCTTCTCACCCGAGTTCCCCGAAGATCTCAAGCAGACGATCACGGACGCTGTCGTGGAATATGTAGACTCCGAAGCTTGTGCCGAGACCTTGTGCAACGAAAACTTCTATGACTGGACCGGCGCAGCCCCTGTTTACGACGAGAACTTCGACGGTGTTCGCTTGCTGATGGAGGCTCAAGGCATCACTCTTGAGAACATTGGCGAGTAATAACCTTGAATAACTTACTAACTTAACGAATCATGGTCAGCCCCGGACTTGCTAGTGCGGGGCTGACTAAACTATGGAAATATGTTAGAAATCAAAAATCTCACAAAAATCTACGAGGGGGGCGTCAAAGCGTTAGATAATGTGAGCTTCTCTGTTGAGCAGGGGGAGTTCCTTGCCGTCATTGGCCTAAGTGGTTCAGGGAAGTCCACACTCTTACGTTGCATCAACCGTCTGATCGAACCGACCGAAGGACAAATCATCTGGAACGGCGAGGACATCACCGCGGCGAGTCAAGAAGAGATGCTCCGGATTCGCCGAAAAATGGGGATGATTTTCCAGCATTTCAATCTGGTCACCCGGTCAAAAGTGCTCACCAATGTGTTGGCAGGCCGGTTGGGCTATGTCAATCCTGTGATGAGTTTAATCAATCGTTTCCCTCAAAATGATATCAAGATGGCCTTTGAACAGCTTGAGCGCGTCGGCATTGCCGATCAGGCTTACAAACGCGCCGATGAATTGAGCGGGGGCCAGCAACAACGTGTGGGCATCGCTCGAGCGATGATGCAGGAGCCCGAGTTGATCCTGGCAGATGAACCTGTCGCCAGCTTGGACCCAGTCCTTGCCCATAGTATTATGCAGTATCTTGAGACCATCAATCAAGAAGATGGCGTCATGGTGTTGTGCAGCTTGCACTTCTTGGATTTGGTTCATCGTTACGCTGACCGCGCCATTGCGCTCAACGAAGGCCAGTTGATGTTTGATGGTTCCCCCGAAGATATCGACGACGAAAAATTCAAAGAAATCTACGGCCAGGAGGCCGAGCGCGTCGGATAAAGGAAAGAATCATGCAACAGGAAAAACCATCTCTGCTTAGGTCATTAGGCATTGGCTTAGGTGTGATTGTCGTCATTATTGTTTATGCTTACGGTTTTAGGGTCACCGATGTCAGTTTCGAAACCACTCGCGAAGAGAGACGTCTGACACAATTGACAAGGGTGCTGAGGGCTTTGGCGCACCCCGATATTTTTACGTACGAGACGGAGGAAGAACGTGTTGAGATCCCCTTTTATCTTCCCTGTCCTGAAGACAAAGACGTTCAATTGCCAGAACCGGATACAAGCGGCCCCTACCTACGAGCGAATGTGCCCTGCGCCGCGGCTGGGGAAATGGTCGTGGTCGAGGGATTCAATTTGCCCTCCAATCAGAGCGGATCGCTTGACTTCATGACCGCCAGCGGCGTCAAGAAACCGCTGAGTGACTTCGTTACTGACGCCGAGGGCTATTTCCGGGTAGAAGTCGAGACACCCAACCGGCAGCCTGTCGCTGAGGCCCAGCATATTCGTGCCACGATTCGAACCCGCATAGGGGCTCCCAAATTGTCGGATACGGCAAAAGTAACCTGGGACAAAATCATCGAAACGGTCTTCATCGCCCTGTTAGCAACGACAATTGGTACGTTTATCGCCATTCCGGTCAGCTTTCTCGCTGCTCGTAACTTGATGAGTGAAACGAAGAGCCCTCTCACCAGTGTGGCTCTTGCAGTGATTGGTTGGCCCATCGGCATGTATGCGGGGATGCGTGCCACCGACTTGATCAGGTCGCTGCTATCGCCGCTGTTGGGCAATCTCCTCCCCGTCATCGTGGGCTTGATTCTCGGCGTTGCCCTTGTCCTTATCATTTTCCGCTTGAGCATGAATGTTAGAAATATGGAGCGGCCTAATTCCCAGGCCAAAATCCTTCGGGTGGTAGCCATTATTGTGATGGCCATCATCGGGATTGCCGCCTTTATTTTCTTGGAGTCGTTGAGCCGTATAGTTGGTCTGGCTATTATCGAACCCTTGGGAGACTTGGGCTTTCTAGGGAATTTCTTGTTCCAAATCGCAGAAACGGCGAGACTGTTGACTCCCGCATTGGCTGCAATTGGCGCGGGTGCGGCTGTGGGCGGTGCCTTGGGGCAAATTGGTCAAACGATCAGCGATAACGCCTCCAAAGAATTTGTCAAGGGAATCAACTTTATCGTTGCAGCTTTGGCAGGCGCGATCATCTTTGCTTTGGTAGGGCTGGTCATCGATTGGTTCTACCAGTTCGATAATTTGGCCACAACCCTGTATTGGCCTGCAGGAATCGGAGCTGTCTTAGGCTTGGTGCTTGCTTTCTGGGCGACGCCCAAGCAAGCATTGCCCACCGGGCTGGTGATCTACTTTATCACCCGGACGATTTTGAATGCAACCCGGTCGGTCGAGCCCCTGGTCATGGCTATTGTTTTCGTTATCTGGGTAGGAATTGGTCCCTTTGCCGGCTCGCTGGCCCTAGCTTTGCACACAATTGCAGCTTTGGCAAAGCTTTATTCCGAACAAGTGGAAGCAATTATGCCTGGTCCATTAGAGGCAGTGCAAGCAACGGGTGCTAACCGCTTGCAAACGATCGTCTATGCCGTGGTACCCCAAATCGTTTCACCGTACATTTCTTTTACCATGTACCGTTGGGATATCAACGTGCGTATGTCCACGATCATTGGTTTTGTTGGCGGTGGTGGTATCGGCTTCTTGCTTCAGCAAAACATCAACTTGCTCGACTATCGGGCAGCCAGCGCGCAGATGTTGGCCATCGCCGTGGTCGTGGCCTTGATGGACTATGTCAGCTCTGTGGTTCGTGAGCGGATTGTCTAACGAAAAACTCAAACCTAACCTGAACACAAAAAGCGAGGGACGCTCTTCTATCTCTCGCTTTTTCTATGTGATCAACCCCTCAGGCTCTGTTGTGGTAGACTCTACCCCATGGAAAAACTAGGACAATTGCAAACACTTCTCTCGGAGATGGGGCGCGTTGCCGTAGCCTATTCCGGGGGAGTTGACAGCAGTTTGTTACTTAAAATTGCTTATGACCAGCTCGGTGATGATGTCGTTGCCTTGACCGCGCTCTCACCAAGCATGTCAGCCCGCGAGCGCGAACAGGCCGAAGCGGTCGTCGCGCAGATCGGCGCCCGTCAAATTACTATCAACACTGAAGAGATCGAAGATCAACGCTATGTTGCCAATACCCCTCGCCGTTGTTATTACTGCAAAGGGATCATTAGTGCCAAACTCCTCGATTACGCCCACGAACACGGATACGATTTTGTGGTCGAAGGCACCAACGCGGACGATGTCGATGATTACAGGCCGGGGTGGCAAGCTGTCCAAGAATGTGACATTCGCAGCCCCTTGCAAGAAGTCGGGCTGACCAAAAGCGAAATTCGCACCTTGGCCCGCCAGCTTGGATTGCTCAACTGGGACAAACCGGCCGCGGCTTGTCTTGCCTCCCGAATTCCCTACGGGACGCCGATTTCAGCTCAAATCCTTGCCCAGGTTGAGCAGGCGGAAGCGATCCTCCGCCAAATGGGCTTTGATGCGTTGCGTGTTCGTCATCATGGTGACATCGCTCGCATCGAAGTGCCGCCCGAAGAATTCCCCCGACTTTTATCCCAACGCCCGACGATCGTGCCCAAATTCAAGGAACTCGGCTACACCTACGTTACCCTTGATTTGGCCGGATTGCGCTCGGGCAGCATGAACGAGGTGATCAATACCAGTGGATACTGAAAAACTGCGCCACATGCTTGCCGCCCTTCAAGCCGGTGAGATCGATGTCGACCAGGCCATGGGGCGGTTGCGATCGATGCCCTTTGAAGACTTGGGCTATGCCCGCTTGGATCTGCACCGCGATTTACGCCAGGGTCTTCCTGAAGTCGTTTTTTGCGAGAACAAGACACCGGAGCAGGTGTTAGCGATTATGCAGCTTTTATGGGAGCATCATGATCGTGTTCTGGGGACACGGGTCTCTGAGGAGATGGCCGATTTCGTCGCCGAACACCTTCCTGAGGTCGAGTATGATCCCACCTCCAGGCTGCTTCTTCTCATCCGGGGCGAATTACCGGCTTGGAGCCAGGATGATCCCTATGGCCTTGTCGTCACCGGCGGCACCTCCGATCAACCTGTCGCCGAGGAGGCCGCCCAAACCCTGGCATTCCTCGGTAGCAGGGTTGAGCGCGCTTATGATGTTGGTGTCTCCGGGGTGCACCGCTTGTTGGAAGAACACCAGCGGCTCTTCGATGCCGATGTGATCATCAGTGTGGCCGGCATGGAGGGCGCCTTGACCAGCGTGGTGGGCGGCTTGGTATCCTGTCCTGTGGTCGGCGTGCCCACCAGCGTGGGGTATGGGGCCAGCTTTGACGGTATCGCAGCGCTGCTCTCGATGCTTAACGCTTGCGCTCCGGGGATTGCTGTCGTCAACATCGATAACGGCTTCGGCGCGGCCGTCTATGCCCACCTGATCTTGGAAAGGATTCGCTCATGAAGGTGTTATATTTTGACCTCATCGGTGGTGCCAGCGGCGATATGATTTTGGGAGCTCTGATCGACGCAGGCCTGTCTGCCGACAAGCTGCGAGCGCGTCTTGATGCTCTCCACCTGGATGATTTTAAACTTCAGATTCGGCCCGTGACCAAGAACGGCTTCAGCGCCACCAAAGTAGATGTGCTCGTCGCCGATGATGTCCCTGAACGGCATCTCGCAGAGATCGATGAGATTGTCACCGGAAGTGATCTTGCACCTGAGATCAAGAACCAGGCGGTGGCCATCTTTCGGCGCCTGGGTCAAGCTGAGGCCGGTATTCACGGCACCTCGCTTGAGAAAGTCCATTTGCACGAGTTGGGCGGCGTAGACACGATTGTCGATGTCGTCGGGGCGCTGGTTGGCCTGGATGCTCTGGGGATTGAGCGTGTCTATGCCTCGGAGGTGCCCCTGGGCCGCGGGTTTATCCAAGGGGCTCATGGTCAGATCCCTCTTCCGGCTCCGGCCACTGTTGCTCTTTTGCAAGGCGCGCCTGTCCGCGGCCGAGAGATCGACTCGGAGTTGGTCACCCCCACCGGGGCGGTTTTGCTTTCCCATTTGGCCGCGCGCTTCGGGCCGATCCCGCCGATGGCGTTGCAATCAATTGGCTACGGCGCCGGGGGACGAGATTTGCCTTTCCCCAACCTGGTGCGCGTACTCATCGGCGAAAAAGCTGATGCCGGTTCCGCCACCGTGGAGACCTTGGTGATGCTGGAGAGCAACATCGACGATCTCAATCCTGAGTTCTATGATCACGTCGTTGAGTTGCTGTTCGACGCCGGCGCGCTGGATGTCACCCTGACACCCAGCCAGATGAAAAAGAACCGCCCGGCTACCCAGATCCAGGTGCTCAGCAAGCCTTCGGATGTCGCCACGTTGGAGAGAATCTTGTTCCGGGAGACCTCCACGTTGGGGGTCCGCCACCGGGTTCTCGAGCGCCATGCTTTGCAGCGATCGAGCATCAAGGTGGAAACACGTTATGGCGCTGTGCGGGTCAAGCAGGCCCGCTTGCAAGACGGCGAGAGCAAGTTTGCGCCGGAATATGAGGATTGCCGCAACTTGGCGCGCCAACATGACATTCCGCTAAGAGAAATCTACCAACTTGCTTTTGACGCAGCGACTGAAGACGGGTAAAATTGAGCAATTGAATTGTCGTGTTTGTTTGGTTTCAAACCTTGTTTTTTTAATCCCTCAAGAGAAAAATGAAACGGCGTTTTTCGTAGTGTGCGCTGCGAAAAAATTGAGAAATATTGCCCCGTTGACGATTTGCGAGTTTCCTATCCGTACCTAAAAAAGGTTATCCCAATGAGAGATCAACAAGAAACCACATCTGATGCCCGGCGAATTGATGTGCGCGCTATCTTGGTAGGAGTATGGCGTGCCGTCAGTGTGCCTATCTTTGCGATTATTTTGGCAATGTTGATTGGCGCCATTATTCTGGCCGTATCGGGCGCAAATCCGATACAAGCGTACGCAGCCTTGTTCCAGGGCTCATTTGGCAATATGACTGCATTAGGCCGCACGCTAGAGAAAGCCACGCCTCTGGTTTTGAGCGGTTTGGCGATTTCTTTTGCCTTTCAGGCCGGTTTGTTCAACATTGGTGCTCAGGGGCAATTATTGCTCGGCGCGATCATCGCAGCGGCGATCGGTTTTGGCGTCGAAGGTTTGCCCGCTTACATTCACGCTCCTTTGGCTTTGCTTGGAGGGGCGGCCGCCGGCGCTCTTTATGCAGCCATCCCTGGCATCCTGAAGACGTCCGCTGGGGCTCATGAGGTAATTACAACGATTATGTTGAATTATATTGCTATCAACATCACCGATTACCTCGCCGATGGCCCCTGGAAAGACCCCTCTCCGGGGAATGTCGTTGCCCGCACACCCAAAATTTTGGAGACGGCTGTAATCCCTTCTGTGGGACATCTTCCTGTTGGATTCTTGATTGCTGTCTTGTTGGCGATTGTTACCTGGTGGGTCTTGTGGAAGACGACCATAGGTTTCGAGATTCGCACCGTTGGTCTCAACCCCAGCGCGGCTAAATATGCCGGCATCAAGGTCGCCCGCACCGTGGTGATGACCATGGTCTTGAGTGGTATCCTTGCCGGAATCGGTGGCGCCATCGAGACTCAGGGGGTAGTTGGTCGGTACCAACCCGGCTTCAACGTCGGTTTGGGCTTTGACGGCATCACCATCGCCATGCTGGGCAAACTCCATCCGATTGGTGTTATCCCGGCTGCTATCCTGGTCGGCGCGATGGAAGCGGGCTCCAGCCAGATGCAATTCTCCGCTGATGTGGCCAAAGAGATCATCGACGTGATCCAGGCCCTGATCTTGTTCTTCGTCGCGGCCGACGTGATTGTCCGCTGGTTGCTGCGGATGCGGGCCGGAGCTGAAGAGAAAATTACGCTCAGCACCGGGTGGGGCCAATAAAGGAGTTCAACAATATGGAAAACGCTTATTCTTCCCTGCCTTCTTGGCGAACTTTCCTCCGCCGTTGGGGGCTTACCATTTTCATCGCTCTCGTTCTGATCATCGCTGTTCTGTATGGCTATAGCCGCAACAGCACGATTACAGAAGCCTTGTTGGCTTCTGCCGTTCGCCATGCTACGCCCCTTGTTCTTGGCGCTCTGTGTGGCTTGCTGGGAGAGCGCGCCGGCGTGATCAACATCGGTATCGAAGGCCAAATGCTCATGGCCGCGTTTATCGGCTTCTTGGCCAATGTTTATACTGGGAACTTATTTGTTGCTGTCCTGGCAGGTATGGCCGCGGGTGCTTTGCTCGGCTTGTTGCTTGCGTTCATGTCCGTGACGCTGAAGATCGACCAGATCATCGGCGGTACGGTGATCAACATCATCGCCACCGGCCTGACAGGTTATTTCTATCAAGTTGGCTTGACCACCGAGGGCAAATTAAAACCAATTCCCTTGGGACCGCTTGCCGATATTCCAATTTTAGGACGGGTTTTATTTGATAATCCACCGATAACCTATGCGGCCATTGTTCTGGTTTTCTTGTTGCAATATGTCATCTTCCATACCAAATGGGGATTACGCACCAGGGCTGTTGGCGAGCATCCCCGCGCTGCGGACACGTTGGGTATCAATGTTTACTTGATGCGCTATGTCAACGTGATCGTGGGCGGTGGCATTGCCGGGCTGGCAGGTGTTTTCCTCACCCTGGAAGCGGTTGGCTCGTTTGAACGCCTGATGACCAATGGGCGTGGTTTTGTCGCCTTAGCCGTGATGCTCTTTGGCAAATACTCACCGTTGGGTGCCTGGGGAGCTTCTCTTGTCTTCGGCTTTGCTTCTGCTTTACAGACCCAGCTTCAATTCATAGGGTTGGATATTCCCCACCAGTTTATTGGCATGATCCCTTACGCTGTTACCATCCTGGTGCTGGCCGGATTTGTTGGCCGTACACGGGTACCCGCAGCGGATGGCGTTCCCTACGAGAAGGAGTAACCGATGAGCGAAAACAACTTAGCGCTAGAGGTTCGCAATATTACCAAACGCTTTCCGGGTGTCCTGGCCAATGATCGGGTAAATTTCGATTTGAAAAAGGGTGAGATCCATGCCTTGTTGGGCGAAAATGGAGCCGGAAAATCGACCCTGATGAACGTGATCTATGGTCTCTACAGCCAGGATGAGGGTGAATTCTTCATCAATGGAGAATCTGCCGAAATCAATAATCCCCATGACGCTATTGACGCCGGGATTGGCATGGTTCACCAGCATTTCATGTTGGTACCGGTGTTCAGCGTCACCGAGAACATCATTTTGGGCTCGGAAGTCACCAAAGGCCCCAGTCTCGACATTCGTACGGCCCGGCGGGAAATCCGCCAGCTCTCGGAGGAATATGGGCTCGAAGTAAACCCTGATGCCATCGTCGAAGACCTGCCTGTTGGCGTCCAGCAGCGCGTTGAGATTATCAAGGCGTTATACCGCCAGGCCAAGATTCTGGTCTTGGATGAACCAACCGCTGTACTCACACCCCAAGAGGCTGATGATCTCTTCCGGATTATGCGCCAACTGACCAAGCGTGGTGTTTCCATTATCTTCATCACGCACAAGCTCAAAGAGGTCATGGCCATCGCCGATCGCATCACCGTGATGCGCCGCGGCCAGGTTGTGGGAACGACCAGGCCCGAAGATACCAGCGAACAGGGCCTGGCCGACATGATGGTTGGCCGTGAGGTACTCCTCGATGTTGAGAAGAAGCCCGCAGAACCCGAAGATATCATCCTGGAAGTTCAAAATCTGACCCTCGTTGATGAGCGTGACATCGAGGTGGTTCGGGATGTCTCCTTCAAGGTGTGTGCTGGTGAGATTTTGGGCATCGCCGGGGTGCAGGGTAACGGCCAAACTGAATTGGTCGAGGCTTTGACCGGCTTGCGGCCTGTCAAGGCTGGCAGCATGCAAGTCGATGGCAAAAAGATTCCGTTTGGTAATCCCCGGGTGATGACCGAGACGGGCACGGCCCACATCCCCGAAGATCGACAGAAGCATGGCTTGGTGCTGCCTTATACCATCGCTGATAACCTTGTCTTGTGTACTTATTACAAATCCCCCTTTGCCAGGGGCATTCAGCGAAATGCGGACGAGGTGTTGGAGAATGCGACTGAATTAGTTGATAATTTCGATGTGCGTACCCCTAGCCCGATGGTTACAGCCGCGACGCTATCCGGCGGAAACCAGCAAAAAGTGATTGTCGCTCGCGAGTTAAGCCGCCCGGTTAAACTGGTGATTGCTAATCAGCCCACCCGTGGCTTGGACGTTGGCTCTATCGAGTATATCCACCGCCAGATTGTGGAAATGCGTGATCGCGGTGTGGCCGTCTTGTTGGTCTCCGCCGAACTGGACGAGATCCGCTCGCTGGCTGATCGCATCGCTGTTATTTATCATGGCCGCATTGTGGACACCGTCTACCCCGACGAGGTGACCAAATCTGAACTGGGCTTGATGATGGCGGGCGCAGATCGCCAAGAAGCAGAAAAAAAAGCTGCCTAGGCCCCACATTTCTAGCGAGATATGACAAGACCCCGGAAAAACACCGGGGTCTTTTTTATTGCCTGTTTCCCAAAGTAGCAAGATTTGTGTTATTGGGCAAGTTGATCTGCGAACTGTGTGGGGGTCACAACTCGAATGCCTTGATACGTTCCCTATACCAGCAGGTCTTGATCACCGCTGACGATACAATCTGCTTTCCCTTCGATCGCACAAGCTACGACAGCATCGTCTTTGGGATCACGAGTGACACCTGGGAGTTTGACGTTTCCCGGCACAACGACAGCCTGCGAGAGCAAAGCGGCGAGAATTTGTTCCGTGTGGGTACTGCTCACTTGTAAGCGATCGGCGATACGAGGGTAGGAGAGTACATGGTTTAGCTCGGTGACCAGATAGAGCGACGTCACCAGGGTGAAGCGATCATCCAGCCAAGCATCGATGATCTGGCGGGGAGGGCTGCCAACGCCAATTAGGCCACTGACGAAGACTTTTGTGTCGAGTACGACCCTCAAATGGGAAGATTTAGGCATTTTCTTCTAGATTCTGTCCCTCGTAGAAATCTGTGCGAGCTTCTTCGATCAGGTTATCAAGTTCGTCTGGGGCTACTTCACCACTGCGCGCTCGAAGCAAGTCAATGGTTTGTTGTAACGAGGCCTTGCCTTGCTTCTTTTTTGCCGCCTGAAGCAAGCGGAGATCATCGATGCTGATCAAAGCCGCGGTGGGTTCCCCAAACCGCTCGATGATGTATTCACTTTGACCATAACCGACCTCATTAAGTACTCTTTTAATCTCTGAGCGCAGTTGCGAAGATGAAATTACTTTGGTCATCTCGTCCTCCGAAAAAGGGTGATTTTGTATAAGTTATACATTTTGTATAATTTTACCAGGCGAGGCGATCAATGGCGACTGCTTCGTCGCAGAAAACGCTTATCGCGGTGACATATTTTGAATTAATGTGTCCAACAGGAGAAAGATAGGAATTGTGTGGTGGGAAATAAGACTACTTGAGCGGATAATAACCAAACGCTTCTACCGCGTCGGCCATGGCAAGGACGTTTTCGGGAGGGACATCGTTCATGATTGTATGCACTGCTGCGACCATGTACCCCCCGCCCGGGCCCAAGGATTGCATCACCCGACGGACTTCGCGGCGCACGTCCCCCGGGCTCCCGTTAGGAAGCAAGTCTTGGGTATCGATCCCGCCGCAAAATACGATTCTGTCTCCGTAACGCCGCTTCAATTCCCCCAGGTTGGCCGTCTTTCCCGCCGAGGTCTGGATCGGGTTGAGAATATCGATCCCCATGTCGATGAAGTCATCGATCAGGGGAAAGACATCGCCGTCGGTGTGAAAGAAGACCTTGGCATCGCTGCGTTCCTTGATGAACCGGATATAGTCGGCGTGGATCGGTTTCAAGATCTGGCGGTACATCTCCGGTGAGATCAGCAGGCTTTCTTGGGTACCGAGATCGTCGCCTATTTTGATGATGTCGACATCCTCGCCCAGTTCGGCCAGAAACGGCCCCATCAACGCTTTGCACACTTCGGCGGTTTTGTGCAGCAGCGCCTCGGCAAATTCGGGTCGGATGGCCAGGTTGAGCAAAAATGTGTCCATCCCTTGCATGGCGAATGCCCGCTCCAAGGGGAACAAGAGCCACGGCGTCGCCATGATGGCATACTCATTTTCTTCGGCCAATTTCTGCGCCCGTTCGCCAACGTGCTCGATCCGGCTGGGATCGCTCATCTCGGGCCAGGGATAGGCTTCGATTTCTTCGATGGTCGTGGCTTCGGCGAGGGGATGGATAGCAGGATACCATTCTCCCGGGGCGATTTCTCGGGAGCCGCTGCCCCAGGAATCAAGGTAGGGAGCATGGGGGTCTCGCTCGCGGTTGCGTGCCAACATGGAGGCCGGTTCCCGGTCCCAGACGCCGCGTACGTCGCTGTGCAGGCGTCGGAGGGTGGTTTCGTCGATTTTGGCGGTACCCAGCTCCGGCCACTGGTAGAGATATTCATCTGGCGCGTCGATGTCGAGCAAATCCTTGACCCCCCGATAAGTTTTCATCTTGATGCCGGTGGCGTTGCTGACCCCCAGCACCAGCGGGACGCGGTCCGGTTCTTCGTGGTTGATCGCGGCCAGGACGCGCTGGCGCGGGGTCATCGCCATGACTCACGTCCGGGCAAGACGGTAGCAGGTTCCATGGTCAGAAGCAACTCAGATGGCGACATCGTTACTCCCCCGTTAGGATTCTTGTTCGATGTCCTCTTCACGCAATCCCAACGCTTTGAGCACCAGCCAGAAGGGGCGGTCACGCATTTCGGTGAAAACTTTTTTGACCCGGTAGAAGGCTTCTTTTTTGGCGCCGGAGGCGAGAAAACCCGGTTTCTTTTGTTTCTCCAGATAGTTGGCGATGCCCGAAACCGAACCGTCGCTTTCTTCGATCGCTTCTTGGATGTAGTCGATAACAAATTGATTGTATTTGCTTTGGTCCATAATCGAAATCCTTGTGGGTAAGTTGGCTAGATCGTGGCCATCATTTTAACATCTTTCCAGATGAAGGGTAGCACCAGCAGGGCACCAAACCCGAGGAGGCCCATGGTCACGATTATGCTCATGATGGTGCCGAGCTCGGCGATCGGGAGTAAGTTGAGCAGAGCGTAGACGACGACGCCGCTACCTAGCGAAGCCAGGCCGATGCGGCGGAGGGGCTTGCCGAGGTGCAGCCAGGTGGGAATCCGGCGCTCGATTAGCCAGAAGAGGATCAGAGCATTGAGCGTGAAGGCAATTGTGTTGGCCAAGCCAATGCCGGGTGCGCCCAGCAGACGGGAGAGTATCCAACCGAGAATGATAAAAATCCCAGCGGTAAGGCCGGATGTGATCAGTGGGAGCACAGGTTTTTGTTGGGCGTAGAAGGCCCGCGCAGCCACTTCGAGCAGAGAGTGGCCGACGAGACCGAGCATGTAGGCCCGCACCGTCCAGATGACCAGTTCGTTCCCGGCGGCGTCGAAGCCGAGGATGCCGATCAGGGGTCCGATGCCGACGATGAGCAAGACCGCGCTGGGTAGGGTGAGAGCCAGAATAGTGCGCACAGTCCGATTGATCGCGTCTTGGAAGGCTTCCCGCGCGCCTGCGGAGATGTGCTCGGAGATGGTCGGCAAGAGGGCGGTACCGATGGCGGTTCCGATTAAAGATTCGGGTACTTGCATGAACAGCCAGCCGTAGACCAGCGCGGTCACCGAACCGGTGGCCAGACGGGAGGCGAAGTTATCTTGGAAGATGAAAACCAGGTGGATGAAGAAAACGGTGCCGATCCGCGGCAGCATCAGCCGGACGACCTGTCGCACGCCGGGATGGCGCAGGTTGATGCGGGGAGTCCAGCGGAACTTGAAGTGAATCAGGCCGGGGACTTGCACAAGCAAGAAAAGCGCTGCGCCGATGATGGTGCCGTAGACCAAGCCGTGAACTCCCAATCCGAGGGCGGGCAGGGTGATGCCGGCCAGGGTGTAGCCTTGCTCTGGGACGAGAACCAACACGCCGAACAACATGCCGATGTCGTACATGCTGGGGGCCAGGGCGGGGAGCAGGAAATGCTGGTTGGCCTGTAACCCGGCGATGACCAGGCCGCTCATCGAGAAGAGCAGCGTGGCGATCAGATTGAGGCGCATCAACTCGGCGACCAAGGCCTGTTGTTCGCTGTCGAAGCCGGGGGCGATTCCCCATCCGGCGCTGACAATTTGGGGGGCAAGCAGGGCGATGATGATCGAAAACCCGGCCGAGACCAGGAAGAGCAGATTGCCGATGCGAGAAAACAGATCCCAGGCGGCCTGGCGCCCTTGTTTTTCCAGGTGCTCCGAAAGCACCGGAATCAGAGCCATTGCCAGCGCACCGCCGGAGATGAGCGCAAAAACCAGGTCTGGCAGGTTATTGGCCGCGTTGAAAACGTCAAGGGCAGGGGAAAGGCCAAAAACGCGGGCGATGAGCACTTGGCGGATGAATCCGAGCACTTTTTCAAGTCCAAAGAAAACGCCAACGATGATGGAAGAACGGGCAACATGTTTCATGGATGGGTCGCTTTTCGATCAAGTTTGATGGGGATGGTTCACATTTGCAGAAAAATTAGCAGACACTTTAGAGCGAACGTCGGTCGAGTGCTGCGAAGCGCTTTTTGGCGAAGCAGTGTATCGAGACCAGTGAGCGGGCTCGAAAAGCGCTGTTACCGTGTTGGAGCTGCTTGGTCTCGATACATTTCCGCCAAACTACAGGCGAATGCTCTGCACGCCCTTGGCGACACTCGACCAGCGCTGGGGTGTTTCGAAAAAGTGTCTACATATTTCTGAACCATCCCGTTTGATGGATGAGATAAGTATAGCATGATGCTATGCTTTTGGGAGTGAACCACTTTTTGTGTTTCCAGATCAATGGTTTTTGAATTCTGTAAGTGATGCGTACTTGCTGGTAGAGTCTTTGATTTGAAAAATTTTGCGCCAGCGAGGCGTTTTTTCACCTTTTCGCCAAACGGGTGTAATAATTTTCTGGCCGGGTGGTATAATCCCAGCGTTTAGATGCCACTTGATGAGGAGAAAATACGATGCCCAAAATTGCCCTTGTAACCGATAGTTCTGCCTATGTGCCTGCTGAAGTACACGAATGCCACAGAGTTGAAGTTGTTCCTTTGAAATTGATCTGGGGAGAAGAGACCTATCTTGATGGCGTCGACATCTCTCCGAGTGAGTTTTATGCTCGTTTGCCCGAAGCCGAGGTAATGCCGACGACATCGCAGCCCTCGGCCGCTGATTTTGAGCAAGTGTTTGAGAATTTAGCCGCTGAAGGCTATGATATTTTAGGGATCTATATTTCCAGCGGGCTTTCCGGGACAATGGCTTCGGCTGAACAAGCCAAGAAAATGCTCCCCGATGTCAACGTTGAAAATGTTGATTCGCTCTGTTCGATTGTCGAGATGGGCTTCCATCTGCGCGAAGTTGCCCAGGCGATCGAGAATGGCGCCGATTTAGCCCAATGCAAAACTGTGGCCGAGGATGCCCGCGCTCGCAGCGGGCTCGTCTTTGCTGTCGATACCCTGGAATTTTTACATCGCGGTGGTCGCATCGGCGGCGGGAAACGATTCTTGGGAACGCTTTTGGACATCAAACCTGTTTTGGAATTGGAGGACGGCAGCGTCGAGGCGGTTGAGCAAGTGCGCACCAAGCGGAAGGCAATCAGCCGATTGTTAGAGTTGGTTGCAGAAAAAACAGAGGGCAAAGAACTCGCTTATATCGGCGTTTCTCATGCCAGCACCGAAGCCGAAGCCGTTGATTTGATGGAGCGGGCTCAGGCGCGTTTCAATCCCGAGCACACAATGCTCTCGGAGCTGAGTCCCGTGATTGGCACTCATGCCGGGCCCGGCACGGTGGTGTTAGCTTATATGGTCGCAGCATAGAGGTTAGGTGTTGGTCTTTGCTGAAACGAGCATATCCGATACCCACAGCGCTCCGGGCAGGGTTTCGACAAGTAGAATAAAGCGGGTTAAAACCACCAGCGCTGAAGCCTGTTCCCAAGATGCGCCGAGTTGAACATATAACGTCGACATGGTCATCTCGCGCAAGCCAAATCCGTTGATCGAGATGGGCAAGAGAGTGCAAAAATAGGTGATCGCTCCCACGCCGACGACCTGGATGAGGGTGACCTGGATCCCCAATCCCCAGCTCAGCAACAAGATTCCCAAAAAAACCGACAGCCTTGCTATCAGCGAGATCAATAAAGCGAGGGCGAGCACAATACGCTGGTTACGCCAAACACCGAAAGCAATTCGAATTTTCCAAAGTCCTTTTTTAATCCCTGCTTTGATTTTGTCGATGCTCAATGGGGGTATGGTCAAAGCTTGATAGCTTGCCAGTGAGGTCAGCGCCGAAGCCGCCCCCCAGGCGATTAATTGCTGACTTTCTTTAAACATCATCCAGGCAAAAGGCAACAGAAGAAACATGGTAAACATGTTGAGCAGCCGATCGACGACGACGGAGGCCATACTGATTGCCCAGCCTGTTTTTTTCGAGGTACTCACAATCCGAACCGTGTCGCCTCCAATAGTAGATGGGAGAAAATTGGAAACATAGTTTCCCGAAAGTAAAATTTGAAACACTTTGCCGAAGCTTATCTGCGGATGATGCGTTCTTAGCAGTAGATACCAGCGACCGGCATTAGCCAGGATACCTGAAAAGTAGAGCAGGAAAGCACAGGGGAAAATCCAAATCGGTATCTGCAGCACGGAAGTCCACATCAAAGCCCAGTTTTGCTGAGTCATCAGCCAAATAAATAAGGACGTTGTGATGATTGTTCCAATCCACCGGAGCCACTTTGTTTTCAGTAAACGGTC
>CAZXXW010000056.1:0-20374 GCA_964644835.1 uncultured Anaerolineales bacterium | reverse complement strand
AGGGAAAGCCCCTTTGTTGCGATTCTGTTTTTCGGAGCAATGTCGATGACCCGCGAGCGGGCCGAGCAGATTGGCGCTGAATTGCAAATTGATAGTACAATTGGGGAAGGTACGCGCGTAGAACTGATTTGGAAGAACGAGGAGTAAACATGAACGTAGAAGATCCGATCAAGGTAATGCTTGTCGATGATCACAATGTTGTCCGCAGCGGATTGGCCGCTTTTTTAATGGTCTATGATGACCTTGATCTTGTTGCTGAGGCCGGCAGCGGTGAAGAAGCCTTGCAGTTGTGCCAACAACTCCAACCCGACGTGATTCTGATGGACCTGGTCATGCCCGGGATGGATGGCGCGACGACGACGGAGAAAATCGCCCAGCAGTGTCCCGACGTCAAAGTGCTGGCGCTGACTAGTTTCAAAGAGAAAGAACTGGTTCAAGGGGCGTTACGAGCAGGCGCGATTGGTTATTTGCTCAAGAATGTCTCTGCCGATGAGCTTGCCGATGCGATTCGCTCGGCCTATGCCGGAGAACCGACTCTCGCTCCCGAGGCTGCCCAGGCGTTGATCGAAAGCGCCAAAAAGCCCCAAGACGAGGAACCGGTTGAAGAGCTGACCCCACGCGAGGAGGAAGTGTTGAGTCTCCTTGTCAAGGGATTCAGTAATCCTCAAATCGCAGAGCAGTTGTTCATCAGCCGCTCGACGGTCAAATTCCATGTAAGCAGCATTCTCTCGAAATTAGGCGTTTCTAGCCGCACAGAAGCGGTTGCCCTGGCCTTGAAGAACAACCTGGTCGATTGACCAGGCGGAAAACCGGCCATTTGTCCAGCCTGACGACTCCCCAGATGCCCGATGCATCCGGGGAGTTTTGCTTTTAAACTGATGTTAGTGTCGGCAACTGCTTTCGTTTTGATCTCGACCGGCAATTGCTGCACCTGTATTCAACAGTTGAAAGGAAGGTTATCGATGTCTAAAAAAAAGGTTGGTTTTCTACTTATCATTGCTGTGGCCGTTTTCGCCACGTTCGCTTTTGTGATCTGGCTGTTTGCGGCTAAGCAGCCGGCGGAGCGGTCAAGCCCTGTCCAGGCGGTTGAGGGGTATTACGATTGGTACCTGGACTACATCGGCGAACCCGGTTCCGATGATTTCCGCAACCCGCTCGTCGATCGCGCTTATCGGGATAGCGAGTATCTCTCCGACAGCTTTGTCGGCCATGTTGACGAGTTGCTCTCTGCCGATACACCGATGGGAGCGGACCCGTTCTTGTGTGCTCAGGACATCCCCACGTCCTTGAAGGCCGGTGCCGTCTTGACGACCGGCGAAACCGCCAGTGTGGTTGTGCGCTCCAGCTTCGACGGGCACGTTTTCACCGTGGACACGCAAGAAACAGGCGAGGGCTGGCTGATCACCAACGTCACCTGTGGCGGATCGCCCGAGGGGGTTGCCAAGGCTTTTTACACCTGGTACCTGGCCTACTTCGGCGACCGTGCTGCGGGTGAGATGAACAATCCCCTCGTCGATGGCGCCTACCGTGAGAGCGGTTTTCTCACCGACGCGTTCATCCAGCGTGTCGACGAAGAGCTGGACGCGCAGACTCCCGGCGGCGGCGATCCCTTTTTGCTCGCCCAGGACATTCCCCACGCGTTTAGCGTCGACCCTGGCCGGGAAGCAGATACAGCCATCGTCCACTTGCGGTTTGGTAGCGAAACCGTTCACCATTTGCAGCTCACCTTCGAGCGGCAGGACGGCCATCTGCTCATCGATCAGATCGAACTTGCCCAATAGCAAGTCTTTTCCGAAAGCAGGAGGTGATTCGCCGTTTGAATCGCCTCCTGTTTTTGATTCTTGAGTGTTTTGGGGGCGATTCGAACCTGGTCAAGTGGCCAGGGTGAAGTCTCTCCACTTGACCGATGTATCCGAAAGGGCTTGGTTGTAAGATTTGGTCAACGATGGAACAAGTTTACAAAAAGAAAAAGGAGAGAAAAGATGTTTTCCAACTCGCTCAACTGCTTCACAGAAGCGCAAACCCGTCAACAAGAAATGCTTCGCAGAGCGGAACATGAACGCACAGTCAACAGGCTGCTGCGAGCCCGCACACAAAAAAATACCGGCAAGCGCTCGTTCATCGCCCGACTTCGACGATGGGGCGCAAGCCAACGAGAAGAAAAGCCTGTTGTAAGCCAACGGCACATTTACGTCACGCCAAGTCAGAAGAAATAGTCGCAACAAGTAGATCGGACTTGTCGCCTGCTCGGGACAAGTCTACCTGGAGATGACAATGAACCTGGCTAATAGCAAACGGATCCTCTTTGGCGTCGCTTTATCTGCGCTCAGCGCGATGTTGTTTGGACTGGCTTTTCCTCCTTATCACCTGTGGCCCTTGATTTTCGTGGGCCTGGTACCGATGATTGTCGCCCAACACCGTGTCATGCCCCAGAAGCTATCTGGACTTGCGTATGGCATCGGTGTTGGGGGATTCTTTGGGTTTTATTTCCGCGGCATGTTCACCGGCGTGTGGTTCATGCGGGCGTTGCCGCTTTTTATTGGTTTTTTCTCTGCCCTAATTACCTGGCGGGAACGTCGCTTTCACCGCCGCACCGCTTATCGCTGGTTTTTGCTCCAGGGGCCGGCCCTATGGGTCGCGATCGAATTTCTGCGCGGGGTGATCCCCGTGATCGGCACATGGGGTTTTGCTCCCTACGCCCTCTACGACCAGCCCTGGCTGATCCAACCGGTCAGCGTGATGAGCATCTACGGGTTGAGCTTTTTGATCATTATGGTCAATTATGCACTTGGTCTTGTTGCCCTCAAGCTGTTTGATGATGCTGATCTCAACGTGTCCTGGGCACAAGTTGGAAGCAGGGCTTTCCTTGCTGCATTGTGTCTCTTTGTTTGGGTCGGCGTGTCTGTTTTGATCGATCGGACTTCCAGCGTTGCGGATAGTCAAAGTGTTCGCGTCGCCGCCATCCATCCCGCTTTCAAAGTGCAAAGCGACGAGGGCGTTCAAAAGTTAATCGATCTTACCCGTGACGCTGCCTCCGAGGGTGCCGAGTTAGTCGTTTGGAACGAAGGAGCTTTGCCTTTCAACCCTCAACAATCACACACGGACGCGTTGAAATCTCTCACTGCCGAGGCGGATGTTCATCTTGTGATCGGATATGCTTACGAGACCGAAAGAGGCTACCGCAATGAAGCTGTGATCCTCACGCCGCAGGGGAGCTTTCTAGGCCCCTATGGCAAAGCTCACCCTGTCGCCTGGTCCGGTGAGACCAGCGTGACCAGCGGTCCCTATCGCGCCTATTCAACCGCCCTGGGCCGCCTGGGAATGATTATTTGCTATGACCTCGACTTCACCGATTCGGCCCGTCAAGTCGCTCGCTCGGGGGCTCAACTCGTCGCTGTTCCCTCCTTCGATTGGAAAAAGATTGCCTCCAAACATTACACCCACCTTGTTTTTCGTGCCGTCGAAAATCGGGTTGCCATGGTCAAGGCCGACGTCGGCTTCGATTCGGCCATCATTGATCCTTCCGGGCGCATCCTCGAGCGAACCGTTACTCCCAAGCCCGAAGCGGATATTTTGATTGCTGATCTCCCCCTAGGCTCCGGGAACGCGCCCCTGATTCGGCTGGGGGACGGGTTTGGCTACCTTGCCGTAGCCGGGATGCTGGTGTTCGTCGCTTTCGACTTGGTCTTTGCTCGCGCGGGAGCCAGGAGTCACGCATGACCATGACGCCGCAAATCTCTCGCAACGAACAAGTTGATCCCGCCATGGTCAAGATTCTCCTGGCCGACGACCAGCCCAAGGTCCGCTCGGCACTGCGTTTGCTCCTGGAGCAAGAAACAAGCTGGCGAATCGTCGCCGAGGTGGAAGACATGGCCGATTTACTCGCTGCGACAGCGGCCTCTTGCCCCGATGTGATTCTCTTGGACTGGGAGTTGCCCGGAATCAACGGCGAAAAGAGCATTTCCAATTTACGAGCCTGTTGCGACGCGGTCAAAATCGTCGCACTTAGCAGTCAGGTTGGCGCTGGTAAGCGCGCCTGCCAGGCCGATGTGGACGCCTTTGTGAGCAAAAGCGATCCTCCCGAAACAGTGCGTGCGACGTTACATTCTCTTGAGCATGACCAGACGGAGAGTTGTGGAGATGGATAACCAAACGTCTGTTCCATTTCGCAAACAGCTTCTCGTTTATTTTGGCTTCACTTTCCTGTTTACCTGGGGCATTTGGATAACCCTGGCAGTTTTGCGCATAGACAGTCCGATCTATAAATTGGGCACGTTCGCCCCAGCGATTGTGGCCTTGCTGCTGACCTGGTCTCAGAGAGGGGGTTCAGGGATCAAAGCGTTGCTCCGGAAACTGCTCATCTGGCGCGTTCACATTGGCTGGTATTTGTTCAGTTTCTTCGTCACTGTGCCGATTGTCCTGTTGGCGATCTGGATTCATGTCTGGTTGGGAGGCGCAAAGCCGCAATTCAACGACCCCTCGCAACTCTATCTGGTCATCCCCGCTTTTCTGTATGTCCTCTTTTTCAGCGTTCTCGGCGAGGAAATTGGCTGGCGCGGCTATGCCTTGCCCCGGCTGCTGGAAAACCAACATGCTCTCAACGCCAGCCTGATCTTGGGCCTGATCTGGGGGCTCTGGCACCTGCCTGTCTTCTGGATGGCGGGCAACTTCCACACCCAGATTCCTTTGACGGCTTTCCTCCTTCAAGTGGTGGCTGCTTCCATTGTTTACACCTGGATGTACGTTAACACGAATGGCTGCTTATTGTTGCCGCATCTCTTCCATGCTGCCAGCAACACCACCTTGGGCCTGCTCCCCGTTCTCCCCATGGACACCGGCGGTGCCGTCCGCCCGATGTGGATTGCCGTCGCCTTGTGGTGTCTGATCGCCTTTGGGATTGTTCTCGTTACAGGGCAAGATCTCAGACATTAATCATCTGCCAAAATCAGCTTAACCTTTGAATTCTATTTGTTCTAGCGGTTGGATTGACAAACCAGAAACGCCCACATATAATCCCACATATACGCACGGAAGGAGGTTTTCGCTCATGGCCCAAGTTACGATTTATTTAGACCTGGAAACGAAAGAAAAAATGAAAGTGTACACCCAGTCAAAGAATATCTCTCAAAGTCAGTGGATTGCAGACATCATTCGCGAAAAACTGCAGTCGGAATGGCCAAACCAGATCGCCGCGCTCGCCGGTGCGTGGGAAGATTTTCCTTCCCTCGAGGATATTCGCAAAACATCGCCCTCTGATGTCGAACGGGAATCGTTTTGATGTACGTTCTGGGCACGAACACGCTAATCTATTTCTTTAAAGGCCAAGGGAATGTCGCTGAAACCTTTTTGCAAATATCGCCAAAGGATGTCGGTATTCCCAGCATTGTCGTCTGCGAATTGAACGTTGGGATTGCGAAATCCATCCGCCCTGAAAAACGAACTGAGCAGTTAGCCGAACTGCTCCAACTTGTCAATGTGCTTCCATTTGGTTTGCAGGAAGCTCGCAGTGCCTCGACAATCAGAGTGGCCTTGGAGGATCAAGGCCAACCGATAGGCCCCTACGACATCCTCATTGCGGCCACAGCCTTGGCCCATCATGCCATCCTGGTGACACATAACACAGGAGAATTTAGCAGAATTCCCCAATTGGAAATCGAAGATTGGTTTTAGGGCCCGTTCATGTTTTCCCTCTAAACATAAAATGATCAAAACATTCCTTTCTCTTGTTATTGTCCTTGCTGTATTGGCCTCTGGTTTTGTGGGCTGCAAACTTCGCACCGATGCACTCGTTCACCGGGCCGAGCGGCGCTATCCACCTCAAGGGGTCTTCATCACCGTCGAGGGGCTCCGCCTTCATTATCTCAGCAAGGGAGAGGGACAGCCCGTCGTCCTGCTCCATGGGGATGGCGGTTCCCTCTACGATTGGACCATGTCGATCTTCGATCGCCTGGCCGAGGACTACCAGGTGATCGCTTTCGATCGCCCCGGCTTCGGGTACAGTCAGAACCGGGGGGAGGGCACAAGGGCGTTCGAGCAGGTTCGTCTGATCCACGCTGCGCTGGAGAAGATGGGTGTCCAAGACCCGGTCGTGGTGGGACATTCTCGTGGGGGGAATCTAGCCCTAATCTATGGCTTGGCATATCCTGACCATTTGCGGGGCGTTGTCACCCTGGCCGCGGCTCCTTACGGCGGGAAGGTCGCCCCCCACAATCGCGTCTTGGTCGTCCCGGGGCTTGGTCCGCTGTTGGCCCATAGCGTTTATGTCCCCTTCGGGCGCGGTGGAGTTGAAGCCGGGCTGGAGTCCGCCTTTTCTCCCCAAGAGACACCTGAAGACTATCTCGACGCCTACGCTGCCTACGAACTGCGTCCCGACCAACTTTTGGCTCACGCCTACGATCAGGTTCATAGCCGCGCCCTTGCTGAGGAGTTGGCGAGTCAGTATCACCATCTGAACGTGCCGCTGGTGATTGTGCATGGCAGCGCGGACCAGAATGTGCCTGTTGAACAGGCGCGCAGGCTCCAACGGGTGGTCGTCGATGCTCGTTTGATCGAAATCCCAGGCGCCGGCCATGAAGTGGTGTTTACCCACCCCCAAATCGTCGATAGCGCTGTCGAGACGGCTGCCCAACCTTGAAGTTTTGGACGTTGATTAAGCAAGAGCGCATTTCGCTAAAATAAAAACGCATCCTTTTTAGCAATCAGGATGCGTTTTACCGTTGTCTGGAGATGAAATGAGAAATGGGCTTTATTCAGCCAAATTGCGGTCTAGCACTCCCTCGGGGAATTTAACCATATTGAAATCAAATTTCTCCAAGAATGAAGGCATGAGCCCTGTTGGTCTGAGGCTTCCAATCACTCTACCGTTTTCAAAACCATCGGATTGAAATTTGTACAAATCTTGCATCAAAATTGTTTGCCCTTCCATTTTTTGTACTTCAGCAACTCGGACAACCCTGCGGCTTCCGTCTCTCATCCGGGATAAGTGGACGATCATGTCGATAGCGGAAGAAACCTGTTCTCGAATGGCAGTAAGCGGTAGTTCGACTTCAGCCATCATCACCATGGTCTCAATACGTCGCAAGGTGTCTCGCGGCGAGTTCGAGTGAATTGTTGTCATTGAGCCATCATGGCCGGTATTCATCGCCTGGAGCATATCTAACGCTTCACCCCCACGGGCCTCACCAACAACAATCCGGTCGGGCCTCATTCGAAGGGCATTAATCACCAATTGACGAATCTTAATTTGCCCTTTGCCCTCGACATTGGGTGGTCGTGATTCAAGCTTAATGACATGGTCTTGCTGCAATTGTAGTTCAGCCGAGTCCTCGATGGTAATCACGCGCTCCCCGGAGGGGATATAGGCAGAAGCTACATTTAGAAGCGTCGTTTTGCCTGTGCCTGTGCCGCCAGATATCACAATGTTTACTCGCGCTTCCACGCACGCCTTCAAAAATGTGGCAAATTGGCTCGTAATCGTTCTAAAAGCAATCAGGTCTTGAGCTGTGTAGGGGTCTTGAGCAAATTTTCGTATCGTGAGCAAGGAGCCTTCAAGAGATATTGGCGGAATTGTGGCATTAACACGAAAGCCACTGGGTAGGCGTGCATCTACCATTGGGGACGCTTCATCAACGCGCCTGCCTATCGGTGTGACAATCCGATCTATGATGCGGCGGACATGGGCATCATTTTCGAATTCAATGTTCGTTTTTTCGATTTTCCCGTGCTTTTCTATGAATATTTTCTTGGGGCCATTGACCATCACTTCGGTTATATAGGGGTCATCAAGCAAGGGTTGAATAGGGCCATATCCAAGAAGATCGGAAAGAATCCAATCAAGTAATTTTTGGCGCACGTCTTTCGATAGCGCAAGATGTCTTTCGGCGAGATACTCATCAAATATATCTTGAATTTCGTTGGTGAGTTCTGGCGAATGGTCGGGATTTATATTTTCTATTTTGTATTCTGAAAGCAATTTTTGCTGGATTGCATCTCGGATCGTATAGACGTTTTCGATTTTTCCTTGCAGCGTATTGACTACGTCATAGGTGTAGTCGCTTTCCAATTTTGCTGTCTTATTGTTGTGTTTTTGCGCCGGTCGATTTGGAAACATATGCTGACCTCACTGCCCTTTACTTGGGAATGTTGGAATGTTGATGTCCCGATTTTCCGTAGCGATTATTTGATGCGACATCCCATTCTCGGCAATAATCGCCTGGATTGTTGATTGGTAGTTAATCGCGATACCAGCTAAATTGTCGCCCGCTTGTATGTTTGTTTGATCGTGTTCATATATTATTTGGATGCGTTCAAACGCTCCTACATAGTCTAGATAAGCACTTCTGAAATCTCCTTTGAAAAAATTAGAATTGGCTGCGGCTAATCTGTTTTGCAAGTCGGTATTGCCTCGTGAATTGATCAGTTGGGATAAATTGAAATCCTCTAGAATGGCGCGATATAAATTTACGGCGTCTTCATAGGCACCCAATTTTCCTAGAACTAGCGCAATATCCATTCTCGCCTGTAGAGAGGGCAATAACATTTCTTGTTTCATTTGATCCGCTGCACTCAATGCTAATTCATAATATCCCAATGCATCCTGATAGAAGCCTCGGAGTAGCGAATTGTTGCCAAGCTCCATGTAAGCTTCAAAGAGTAGCATCTTTACAACGCCACCGGCGAACTGGGGGTCATTTTCATCAATCGTGTGAAGAGCATCAGCGGCCGCATCCCAATCATTTGCTTTGATTGAGCTGATTGCGCTTTTGTATAGACTCAAGTTTTCAGAAAAATTGACTACATTTTCATCTGGTGTTTGTAAAGCAATCGCCTTATTAACGATTTCATCTGCTAATTGAATTGATCTTTCCATGTTTTCATTGTTTAGCAAATGTTGATTGGCAGTTGAGATATAATTTTGGATAATCACATTTGTAAAGGATGCCTTTATTGCTTCTCTTTGCTCTAGGCTGTCTTTATCTTGAGGTCTCATTGCTAGAAAATTTTTGTAATTATCAACAGCTATGGCGATATCTTCATCGCCAATTTCCTCTTTGGCGAGTATTTTTAAAATTTGATTTACATAGCATTGGTAGAGATTATCTCTAACCTGATTTTTATCGATGTCTATATCTGTATTGGGGAAATTGTCAAGTGCAGCTTCGTAAGCCTCTATTGCCTCTCCCCACTGCTCATCGGCGTAAGATGCGTCGCCAATCGCCACGTTTTCAATCACGAACAGATAATTTTCTAAGATTCTGATTTTATATTCAACGTCTTTATATGTTGGGTTTTGTTTGTCAATTTCCAATAAAAGGTCTAGCGCTGTTTTATAGTTTTGATTCGCTATTTGTTCGACGGCTTCGGAATATTTTTCTTTTAATTCGATCTGGGCTTGAGCTTCTAGAAGAAGTGGATCAACTTGTGAGTTTTCTGGCGCTAACTCCCTAATTTCATTAATCACCATCAATGCTTCTTTGGGCTTGCCAGCTTGTAATAGCGATTGCGCGTTGGAAAGCTTTTTGTCAACCGAAATTTGGCGGGCATTTTGGACTCTTGCCATGGCAATCTCGGCATTGTGTTCTTGTACCCACATGGCCAGGGAAAACAACCCATACAACAGACCAATCACCACTAAAATTATTGAAAGATAACGAAGAATCTTCCTCCTTTGTTTTTTCTTCTTTTGGTTTATCTCATCTTGAATTTCTTCTTCTGATATCGCCAAGCGGATATGAAATTCATTCTTAAATTCAAATAGATCATCATTGTTTGGGTACCTATCAAGCAATTCTTCGATTTTTTTAACCCCCTGATCCCATTCTCCCTCCTGATAATGAGAAAGCACCGCTTGATATAAGGGGTCATGTATATAAACTTTTTTTTCCGTTTGATCATTCATTCGCGCTACTTACTTTTCTGATTGGATGGAGTGAACAACGTTTTTTGTGAAGCGCACGCTATCGTGATGCTCTTTTTAAATTAGAAAATCTCTCTCCATAATAAGACGACAGGGCCCAGCAAAACAGTCAGGAGGGCTGGCAGAATAAAAAATGCTAGTGGGAACATCATTTTAGCCGGCAGCCGTTGGGCTTTTTCTTTGGCCCTGAAGTATCGAATTGATCGCATGTGTTCAGCCTGAGATTGAAGTGTGGCGGCAATATTGAACCCATATTTTTCAGCTTGGAGAATAACAGCCACAAAACTGGTAAGCTCTTCGACATGTGTTCTGGCTACCATATTTTTTAAGGCCCTTGCTCGGCTTACGCCTAATTCTATTTCAGAGATAACTCGATTGAGTTCTTCGGAGAGGGCGTTGTCCCATTCGTAGCTAATCCGTTGCATGGCCTGATCGAAGCCCAAACCGGCATATGTGCAAATAGACAGCATGTCTAGGGCATCTGGCAAGGCATTTCGTATCTCTTCCTGCCTTTTTGAAATTAGCATCCTCAACCAGAGGACCGGCAATAGCCAGAAAGTAAGGATGAAACCCGATGCTAAAGCAATAGAAGCCATCGTGCCTTTGTAGGTGTTTCTGGTCAAGTAAGCTAGGGCGACCGCAATGAGCAATAGCAAGAGGCGAATGCCAAAAAATTGACGCGCTTTTAGATTCAAGGGATTTCCTGCCAGGGTTAACTTATGGTTTATGTTTTCGATCGCGTTTGATGGGGTAAAGCGGCCTAAGAAATTGATAACGCTATTGAAAAGGGGGACAAAAACTCTGTTGGTAAAAGACTCCGGAGAAGTTTCTTGAGCTATTCTATACGACTTATCAACACCTAGCTCTTCTTGTTGGGCAGGGCGAGTAATAAATGTTTTGATCCGAGCTGAAATATCATCGTCTTTCCTGGCTCTCAAGCTATACAGAAGGAGCGTTATTCCTGCCAAGGCAACGATAATGAAAATCCCAATTTGCAATTCCATGAAAGTCTCTATCCTATATCTTTAGCTTTACCAATCTACGGATAATGATGTTGCCGATGAGCACCATCACGGCGGCGGCGCCAAGAAAAACTCTGCCCAGACCCGGTTCCAATATCGGGCTAAAGAATTCGGGGTTGAGCAACATTAAAATAACGCCAGCGATAAAAGGCAGAATGGTCAACAAATATCCCGCATACCGTGCGTAGGATGTAAGCACACGGACCTCATTGAATAAGTTCGAACGTTCTCTAATCGTGTCCACAATAATAGAGAGGATTTCGGAAAGGTTTCCTCCAACACGGGTGTTAATATTGATGGCAGTGACAACAAACGATAAATCGTCACTATCCATGCGGTGAGACAGGTTGATCAGAGCTTGATTGAACGGCAGACCCAGGTTGACCTCTCTGCGGACGCGTCTAAATTCTTCCGACGCCGGGGCTGCAAAATCTTCAATAACAACATCAATGGCTTGTTGAACGCTAAGCCCTGCCTTCAATGAGCCCTCGATCATAACGAGAACATCAACTAATTGATTCTGAAATTGCCGCTGTCTTCGTTGAATACCTCTTCTCAAAAAAACTTCCGGAAGCAAATACATGCCAATAGCAATGCCTATACCGAGGATTAGGTAGTCTGAAATGAACCACCCGATAAGAAAGGCTATCCCGGACAGCCCTATTTTTAGCAGGAAGAACTCGAGCGGTGTTAATGGCCAATTAGCACTCGCCAACCTGAGATGCAATTTTTCGGGAATAAAGGAAGCGAGAGACGCGTTAACAGACTGGCGAATCTGATTAATCCAGGACAGGTTTAGCCTATTTCTCGTGGATACATTTTGGGATGACATGATAATGAAGTCATCCAATCTATCTCTTACAGAGAGACTGCTCGTGACTGCCAACAGAATGCCCACAAGGATAAACGAACTACCAAGCAATGTGTATAAGATCAAGCCAATGCTTAAGGTTGTCAAATTTTCTAACAAATTTCTTCTCCCTTACCCTAAGCGAGACGTTTTTGAGATTAGTTCTTTCTCTTGATTTTTGCTCTTCTCAAACTGTGCATTTGATTGATTGATGCTGTTTTTCAGATCTTGCACAAAACTCTTAATCGCCCTGCTCACCTTATTTCTAGATTTGTTGATAAGGATCGGAATACCCTTATTGATGCTTATATTCACGCTGTCTGTGTCCGAAGGGATCATAGCAAAGAACTTTATGTTTAACGCTTTTTCTATTTCATCCACCTTGACACCCGACTTAATATCATACTGGTTGAGCACAAATATCAATTTTTCTCTTGGATAGTTCAAAGTCTGGCAGATCCCTAAAAATCTTCTCGCGTCCTTTATCGCCGGTAAATCTGGCGTAATCATTAAGATAATCTTGTCTGCCGCATCCATCAACGTAACAGTATTTTCTGTTAAATTGCTGCCCGCATCGATGATGATGTCTGAGTACATCTTGTTGAGTTCTAAAAGTACTTGATAGAGATCATCAGGGCGAATCCCTTGGGCGACGGATATTTCTTCAGGGCTTGTCAAGACGAATATCCCAGATGTGTGTCTTTCTACGACATTGTTGATTAAGTTTTCATCAAGCCCGCCGGCATGGGTGGTCAGATTGATAAGAGAGTTATAGGTCTTTAGATTCAAAAACAAATCAACGTGCCCGAATAATATTTTTCCATCTACCAGCAGCACCTTTTTGCGGCCTGCTTTGTGAAGTCCGATGGCTAGATTTGTCGCCAGGGTGGTGCAGCCTGAGCCTCCCCGCGGGCTAAAAACAACAAAGGTATTGGCTGATTGGCCGGGTTCTTCTCCTTTTTCCTCTATTACACCTCTTGAGGCGACTTCTAGCGTGCGTTGTTGTAATTCTCTTACCCGAGCAAGCGTAGCAATCAACTCATCTGATGAATAGGGACTTGTCAGAAATGCTCGTGCCCCTGATAGCATGATCTGATTGGCACACTTTGATTTATCTTCGGGGATAGCGGCGATGACGCTGGTATGAGGGAACTGGATGGTGATCTTGTCGATGATCTCCTCGATTTCTTCGAGGCCTGGCGTGCACTCTAGCAAAACAATTTCAGGCTTAATCGATGCTAGCTCTTCAAATAACGAATCGCTGAATTCAAGTTGACCGATAAAGTCAACGTCAGCTTCGCTTGCTAAAATGGTTTCGATTTTTGTCGCCTCTTGATTTGAAATCAGAAGGACGCCATCTTTTTTTGCGTTTGTCATAGGTTCGTCCCTGTTTGCCGTAAAAAGTATCTTATTTAAGGACTTCTAAACCGTAGAGCTCTTTCAAGTACTCGCTCGTGACGGGTTCTAGTTCAAAATCAATGTCAGATGTTGGGGCCCGGATGACAAAATCGATCGTCGCGCCCACATCCTTCAAGTGCTTTAGAACCAAGGCATCTTGGGGATCAAGGGCGAGCAAATAGGCTTGGATGTTCGTTTGAGAAGGAACCGGGGTTGGCTTTGCCTCTTGTTCTTCATCTCCTTCTCTGGTTGTAAAGGTGGTTTGTTCTTCCTCTTCTTGGACGACATCAGCTACCAGCGCGGTGATATTCAGGCGTTGAAAGGTGTTGAAGGTGATCGTGGTTGTTTCCGTTTCCTCGCTCTCTGCATAAGGAGCGTCTTCATCAACGATCTCTACTTCTTCAGTCATGGTGACGAAAATATCGATAATATCTCCGCGTTGGGGGACGCTCAATGTGCTGATCAAATCTTTGGCCGGGAACGCCATCAGGACATGATCGTCAGCCAGTGTGAAGGCAATGTCCTGGTAAACTTTTGTCGGTTTAGCCACGTTGTGCTGCAAGATCATTTCGCCCATGGTGACATCCGTTTTGATGTATTTGCCAACGGCGTCATCTAGATTAGTTAACGTCCCTTCAGGAACGACACTGATCGGCCTTTCAACAAGCATGATGTCTTCGGATTGAATGTAGTCACCAAGTTGAAGAAAGCGAGCAGCGACAACAACTTGCGATGTGGCTTCTTCTGGCTTTGCTTCGATTGGTTCGGCACCGATATCTGGGCGCGTAAAGAGTTGATAAACGGCGAAACCGCCGATAGCGACCAATACCAAGCCAATGACGGCGATGATGATGCCGAGTCTCGTTCTTGTGTTCAAAGTTGGTACCTCCTTGTAGCCTTCATCAATGATGTTTGGGGGATGATGTGATTAGCGTGTCAGATTGATGGTGTATACGCCTGTATCCATACCGATCGTGCTGGAAATATCGCCCGTGATGATTTCACCGCCGATAAAAAAGCCTTCAATCGTATTGTCATTTTGTTTGATAGCGCCAACATCCACTGCTTTATTGTGTCCAGGACACTCATTTTTTGAAACGGGACCGGCATCGACGCAAGTGACGAAATAAGCTGCAACCCCAACCATGTGGACGTATTGAGCACCTGTCCCCGATGTAGAAATAACCATGTCGTTTCCATCGTAAGGCAATTCACAATCGCAGGCATCTGGGTCATCGCAATATTGACAGTGGGCGGCTTTGACACATGGATCGTCCGGATGAATTCCAGTTGGTTCGTCAAGACATACCGCGTCGACGATGGGTACGTAAACGAGTTGTCCAACAAGGTCGGCTGATGCTTGATATGCACTGGTGACATTGCCTCCATTGAGGGGGAACCAAGTATGAACGAATATATCACCGTCAAAACCATTTTCAATCCAGTCCACTAGCTCTGAAGCGCTCGCTGCATCACCATCTAAATCTAACCATCCCCGGTCGCCATTGGCCATGATCTCGTCATCACCGTCTCCATCGATGTCACAAACAAGCTCTCCGTCCGGCTCACAGACATATTCATCGGTCATTTTTTTTGCTTCCATGACGATATATAAGTGGGGATCGAAATTGTCAGGGGCGATATTGTTGTAGTGATTTAATGCGTATTCTTCTGAGACCATTTCTAGCGGACAGATGAACTCTGTGCCAGGATTGGTTGGGTCTTCGCCTCCTTCATCGGCTGGTCCCTTACAGGCAAAGGCGATCGGTAGAACATGGGCACCCTCTGGCGTGGCACAATGGGCCGCCGCAATGGCATAGGCTTCCGTTTGAGAACGATTGATGATATTGCCAAAGAAGGTAGATGCTTTTATCCAGGTTTCTACAATCACTTCACCTGTGTCAGGATCTAATTCAACGCTGTAATCATCGGCTTCATTTTGATTGACTGTATACTCAGCCACCTTGTTTTTGATTTGTTCAAATGTTGCGTCTTCATGGGAGCATTTGTAATAAGCACCCGCGTACGCGCCGGCATCTGCGGCTGTCTGCGCTCTACGTCGGTTCATGATCAGCATGCCTCCGTCGATGACCAGCACAAGCATCACCACGCCAGCAAAGATCACAAAGGCAAGGATTAATAAACTTTGGCCTTTTTCTTTTTTGTGGAAGTTCATGATTTTATCCTCCTGCATATCGAATTAGTTGAGGAGATCCACATTGTTTATGGTCCATTGGCCTCAATCTCCATGACAGAATAGGATTTGAGCGTCATATCATCCTCCGATCCCATGATCATATGGCCGAACGGTGTTGCCGGGGTAAAGGTAATCGACGCCGAGACTTGTATATCTGCATCATCATTGATCTTAAGACACGTTACTTCATCAGGTGTGACGCCAAACGCGAAGTGGCGAACGGTGTCGTTGATACCAGCACAATCATCCGGATGGATAATGCCATAGCGGGCTCCTTCGCGGACAGCGTTGGTTAAGGATGTTTTGTAAAAGATCACTCTGCCCATATCCAGGATCATCGCGGCAAACAGCAGGATGATGGGCAAGATAAGCACAAACTCGATCAGAGCTTGACCGTTTTTCTTCTGGGTGGATAGCGGATCTTTTTTCATGGCACCACCATATTGGCTGTACTTGAAATTGTATTTGTGCCTGCGAATAGCCCAAAAATTCCAAGATTCATCTCTAGTTCTACGGTTACTTGGGCCGGCGTGTCTTCATCGCATTCTCCCGAATTGTCACTATCCGAGCAGGAGGCGATGACATCATCACCTGTGATCGCAACCCCGGAACTAACGGCTTCATTTTGGGCAGCTAGTTTTGTGTCGGCATAGCCGTTTCCTTTATCGGCCGGGTGAAAAGCGAGATGTTTTGCTCCCTCCCGGGCAGCGTTCGTCATCACAACTTTGATATAGAAAGCTCGCCCCAAATCGAATATTCCAAACAGCAGGAGCAGCAATATTGGAATTGTGATCGCGAATTCCACCAGTGATTGCGATTTACTGTAACGTTTCATGAGCTATACCTTTAACAGAAGCGTAAGGTGCTAAATCTTTGCGAAGAGATATCGATGGGTTAGAGTATAATGAAATAGACTTGTTATCATAAAGTGAATAGGAAGTAGTCATGCTAAAGAAATTATTTGACGTTCCCAAAAAAGATTTCCTTGAAATGATCCAGCTTGTTGCTCGCATGGCCGAGTTTTCCGATTGGGATAATGGCGTCCATCTGGAACGAACACGTCGGTATACGCTCATTTTAGCTACCGAACTGGGTCTTTCTCCATATGAGGTTGAGATTATTTCTCAGGCAAGTGTTCTTCATGATGTCGGTATGGTCGGTGTTTCAAGCGAGGTCTGGCACAAGACCGACGAGCTAACGCCTTTTGAGTGGGAACAAGTCGAGCGTCATCCCACGCTTGGGGCATCTTTGTTGAAAGGTTCGAATTCTCCAATCCTCCAAATGGGTGAAACGATTGCGCTTACCCACCACGAACGATGGGACGGCTCTGGGTATCCTCATGGGCTGATGGGCGAAGAAATCCCATTAGCCGGTCGAATCTGTGCTGTTGTTGACGTGTTTGATGCTTTGACAACCTCGCGCCCATATAATGAGTTGGTTTCTGCAGATGAAGCCTTGGAATTATTGAGAGAGTCAAGCGGAACGCTGTTTGATCCTGATGTTTTCGGTGCGTTTGAACGAGTATTTCCTGACATTGTAAAAACAAAAGAAACCTTCGATTAAGCGCTTTTTATTCCTCGGTGCTGATTCCCGATGGGGGTGTTGTAATCTGATCAACGTAGGTGATCCCGGCCTGGCAATCGCCTTCTGGAACATGTTCTTCGAATTCCGTCCAATAGAAAACGGTTGTGTCCGGATCGTCTTCAAGCATGGCGTTTAGCGTATCGCGTAAGCAATGGGGTCCCACGTTGTAATTGAACAAGGTCATTCTCCAGATAGTGGCATAATCTGCGCTCTTGCTTGAATGCTCTCCGGTAACGTTATAGACAACTCGGGACGATTGGGTGCAGTGGGCCATGAGTACCTGGGCAAATACCCGCACACTTGCCTCTGCTTTGGCGACATCGAATTTCCGGGGGCAGCCCGGACAGTCGGCATTCACTATGTTCAACAAGGTGCCCACAAGTTGGCTTGTATACACATTGGGAGCCTGATAAGTGGGGCAGGGTTTTCCATAAACTGATTGGCAAACATCCTGGCGCAGCTCAGGATTCCAAAGCAATGCAGTGCTTGCACCCCAGGGGGTTAGGTGCCCCAAGCCGAAATGGACTTCGTCCCATTGGCCTGGCCAGAATTGACTTTCGAATCGAAACAATTGCTTGAGCATATAGGGTGGAACACCGAACTGTTGTCCGGCATTGAAAATTTCATCGTCAAACAAATTCTGTATCTCCATGACCAGTGGCCTTGCCAGGGCCAGGCCGCAAGCATTCGCTGCCCCGTTGGCGAGCAAGCCGTTGTTTACGCATGTTGAAGCATCCACCGCTCCTTTTTGGATTAGTTGACCTGCCAGGAACACAAAAGGAATCTGGGTGTTTAATTCTCCTGCAGATTCGGGAATGAATAGCCAATTCAGTTCACTTGCCGGGATATCCTTTCGGTTTAGGCACGTGGGCAAGGTGTCCTCATCCTCTGGAGTAGGGGTTGGCGTAGTCACCTGATTGTTTCCAGTAGCATGAACTTGATGAGGAAGTATGATCAGCACAGAGAAGATAAGCAACAGGCTAATCAGGTAAAGGCTGTGTTGTTTCAACGTCTCGGAACTCCAGTTTAAAGTTAGCTCTGGGTTAAACGAACCGAAGTATCTCGCACCTTCTCCTTTCAAGGGCGGATAGAAAAAGCGTGATCAATATAATTGCTGCTGTAGTTATCTCTTATAAAGCTTATAAATCTCTAATCGTATTGGGCAGCTACAAAACTGACTAAATCCGAAATGCGTCTTATAAAAGCATGCCTCTGATGAATTTGTTTCTACAAAATGGATGCTTTTTATTACCTTGTCAACTTTGCATTTGGGATACTTTTTGCACCTTAAGCATTCAAAATGATGCAGACATTTTGTCGTTTGTTCTAATAACTCCTTTTCAATGCTTAGATTCATTTTTTTATCTCTTGAACCAATTTGCCCGAGCGTGTTGCCTATCTTGTTTTCGGGAGTTCCCCAAGGTGGTTGGGGGCAAATTCAAGGATATTTTTAAATCTTCATACTTCGCCTGGGAAAAGTTTCGAAACCATATCCTTGAGATTTTTCTTTGAGATAAACACGGCCTCTTATCCATTGCAATGTGCATATTTCTTGGATTATTTGTGGCGGATAAAGTCAGGGAGCATTGGGGCCAGATTATTGAGGATATTCGCATTCTTTTGTTCACTATTTTATAACGAATTAGTGCATGTTATGTTACACATTCGCACTTGCCGTTGCGACCCCTGATCGCTTTGGACTCAATGGCTTACGGTTTGCCTTTCTTATCCGTTGGTGGCCCGGCGTGATCTGGCCTTTTTAGGTGGCCGGGAGGGCTGCTCGCTTGTCCGGGTTGGCCAATCAAACCCATTTCTTTCCATATTTGGCCCCAACCCTTTCCTTCTTTTCTCTCTTCAAGCATGGAGGCTGCATTATCTTCATCGGTTTGCAAGGCTAACATGATTTGGCCAAATCCAAATCCTTCGCAAAAATAAGCCATGATTTCCTCTTCGGATTTGTCGTATCGTTTGGCAATACCAACTGCGAGGGGATGGGGCCCTTTGTCCTTGTCAGGATCACAGAGGGCGCTCTCGGACTTGGCTTCATCTTCTGCCTCTTCGCCCTCGTCCTCATCTTCGCCTTCGTCTTCATCTTCTTCGTCGAGTTCTTCGGAGGAGATCACTCGCACCCAATCGGCAACCACTTTGCCCGTCAGCAGGAGAGTCCCCTTCACATGGACGTAGTCACCAACTTCAAGTTCGGGAAATTCTTCACCTTCGGGCAGGCTGACGAGCACGGTTTCGCCCTTTTTTGTTTCTATCTGGATTACGCCTTCTGCTGAAATGGAGATTACCTGTCCCTTAACGTTTACTTTGGGGCCCACCGCGGCTGTTGGGGTGAAGTTGCCAAGTGCAAATCCCAGGGCAAGGATCAGGGCAAAAAATAAATTTATTTTTTTCATCGCTTTTTATTCCTCCTCAATTTTCCTCTTCAAGAAGGTTCAGAGACTGCCAAATTTCTTCCCAGGTCGATCCTTCGGCCAATAAGGCCAATAATTCCTCGGGTTGTTCCTCTGATAGTTTTGCTGTTTCCAGGGCTAATAAAATGTCCTCGAATGCTGCGCCGTTGCAAAACCAGACCATCACTTGCTCGTAGGTAACCTCGGGAAAGGTTTCGGCGATCGATTGCCCTATTGGATGAATGTCTGGGCCCAAACAATCCGGGCCCGAAGTTTCGTCGAGAAGGGGTGTCTGTGTCGCTTGCTGGGCCAGTGTTTCCGTTGCCTGGGGCTGAGATTCGGTAGGGGAGGCAACTTCCATGGGCGCGGTTTGTGTCTCCGTGGTTTCTTGATTTGCGTCAAGAGTCAATGTTTCCTGCTCCGAGCAAGCAAGTAGAAAGGTTGCAAGAAACATCGCAAGGAATAGTTTGATGGTTAGCCTCAACGTCGCCACAATCTCGCTCCGTGTGCCCAAATAAATGATGCAAAAGCTCTAAATCTGGATTCCTCACCAAATAGATCGGGAAAGAGCAAGGGGTTGCCTCACTCAACCCCTTGCTCTGTTTATCCTTTAGGGCAAGAAACTATTGATGAATGCCTGATCATCTTCAGTGTCAATACGATAGCCACCGCCCGTACCGGCGCAGTTCGCATTGATGCCAAAGGAGGTAATTGCGGCAATGACGTTACTATCGCCATGGAAGATCGGCCCGCCCGAATCACCAAAGCAGGTGCCGCCGGAGCCGTTCCCCTTGCCCGGGTTGTTGGTGAAGGACGCTGATGTGCCTTTGGGGATACCGAAGACACCGTTGACACTGATCAACTTGACTTCGCCCTGATAGCGAACCAGATCTGCTTGCAGGGTTGGCACGACGCTTTGCAGGCCATAGCCAACGACGGTGAAGAATTGATTTTGGAGACCGCGCTTGGTGGCCAATTTGTCGAGCAGGCCCACCTCGGCAAGAGTTC
>CAZXXW010000055.1:0-20495 GCA_964644835.1 uncultured Anaerolineales bacterium | reverse complement strand
ACGTGGATGAACTGATCTCGGGCGAACGCCGGGAGGGAATCTACGCCGCCCTGACAACCTTCTCGCGCAAATTGAGTTCCGCCTTCGCGGTCTTCCTGGTTTCGCAGTTGCTCTCTGTGACGGGATACATCGCCCCGGTGATGGAAAACATCAACGGGGTCAGCCAATTGATCGAACAACCTCAAACCGAGGGTTTTATCCCCGCCCTGAGGGCGACCTTCTTCCTTGTCCCGGTGTTGTTCCTGGCCATCGGCGTATTCTTCGCCTCCAAATACCCTCTTGACCACCACGTCCACGCCCGCTTGAATCGGATTCTCGAAGCCCGCCGAGCAGAAGAGACGGAAACGCCCCAAGATCAGGAAAAAGCAAACGAATTGAAAGAGTTATTGGTTGGCTGATGACTGATCAACCTGCTACGATCCCACCCCGCTATCAAGATCAGGCCTGGGACGATGAGTACGCTACCGAGCCCTTTGCCCCTGACTTTGAATCCCGCAAGGAAGCTTTCTTTGAGCAAGTTTTGCGGAACCCTGCGCCGCCGCGGGGTTCCAAACGGGCCATGATCGAGGTCGCCCGTCTCGCTGCCGGGGAAGAACCGGACGAAAAGGTGATCCACGACTCCCTAACTGACTTCATCGAAGGGCGTAAGGACTGCGCCGATTTCGTCATGCAGGCTGTCATCCGGATTCTGTATCAATTCGGCGGACGGCGTGACGCGGCGAGACGAGAATCCGATTCATCCCGGCAGCCCTCTTCCGGCCGCGGCCGATGCGCCGCCCCTTGCTTCAGCCAAGCGCTTCTCGCACATGCCAAAGCTGCCACCCTGGGATTCAAATACTGGCCAGACGAACCCGGGGTTGATTCGATGTGCACCTGGACGGAGAATCACCAGATTTTGTTCTCCACGTCCGCATATCTCGCCGGGCAACTTTATCCCCAAGAAATCTTCGCCAACACCGGGCGCACGGGTGGGGAGATGATGGCCATCCACAGGCCACGAATCGACCGTTGGCTGGCGATGCGCTTCCAATCGGGGTTCAGCGAGTGGCTCTCGAATGTCTACTATGATGAGGACTGGGCGCCGCTGCTCAACTTGGTTGATTTTGCCGACGATGACGAGTTGCGAGAACGCTCCCGCATGATTCTCGATCTTTCGTTGTTCGACATGGCGCTGAACAGCTTCCAGGGCGTTTTCGGCAGTACCCACGGGCGCAGCTACGAACAGAACAAGAAATGGGCCGCACTGGAAGGCACCACAGACACGGCCAAGCTGCTCTTTGGCAGCGGCGCGTTTTCGGCCTACGACAACATCAGCGCGGCGCTCTTTGCCCTCAGCGAAAAATATCACATGCCGCAAGTGCTCTTCGAAATCGCCCATGACGATAACGTGATGGAAAGCCGCCAACGGATGGGGCACCGGGTTGAGGATGCCGAGCAATGGGGGCTGAGCTACGATGACGTGGAGTCAGGGATGGTGTTCCTCAGCAAGGAAGCGTATCTCCATCCTAAAACTATCGATCTGACCGTGGAGATGTTCGACGCCTTCAAGTGGTGGGAAAACGACTTCTTCGGGGCATTCCAGCCTTATCGCGGGTTCTTGCATACCTTGAAAAGGTTGAAGCTGCTCCCGTTGATGGCACGCCTATTTCAGAGAGACCTTTGCCGGAACATGCGCGATGAGGCCAATATTTACACCTATCGCACGCCGGACTACATGCTCTCGTCCGCCCAAGACTACCGGGCCGGATTTGGGGGCGATCAGCATCATATCTGGCAGGCAACCTTGGGACCCAATGCAGTCTGCTTCACTACCCATCCGGTCTGGCAGTCCGAGGGGACGCCCAACTATTGGACCGGTTCGGGCACCCTGCCGCGCGTTGCCCAGGTCGAGAATGTGGTCATCGCGGTGTACAAGATCAATAAAATGCCGGCGCTGTATGTGCCCAACAACCTATTTACTACCCACGCCTGGCTGCCAAAGAAAGAATTTGATGAAGTAATCGAAAAGGATGATTGGATTTTCGCCCGGAAAGGAGATGGCTATTTGGCCTTGCGCTCACAAAAGCGATACCGCTGGGTGTCTGATCTATCTCTCAGCAGGAAGGAGATAGGCGAGGTGATGGCTGCGGTCAAGGCGAGAGCTTCAGCAGACGAGGCCTCGGAGCAGGACGCCGATGAAATCATCGCTGAGGGGGAAAGAAATATCTGGATTTGCGAGCTTGGTCGCAAAGAGGAAGACGGAGGGTTCTCTCAATTTGTAGAAAGAATTTGCGAGGCTGAGATTCATTTCCGGGGCCTATCCGTCCGCTACAAATCCCCGTCCCAGGGATGGCTGGCATTTGGTTGGCATGGACCCTTCACAAAGTCGGGGAAGACAATTCCCCTGAATGCATACCCTCGTTACGATAACCCTTACTGCCAGGCAGAAATTTGGCCTGAGAGAATCCACATCCGGCACCAAGACAAAGCTCTCAGGCTCGATTGGAAAAGCGGGGAAAGAACAGTCATCGGCGGAGAGCTATAGAAAAATATTGCCTGTCATGATCTCTGGTCGATCATCTCCCGATCGGTGACGACGATGAAATCCCAGGGCTGATTGTTATGCCCTGAGGCAGCCAGCCTTCCGGCATCCACAATCGTTTCCAGATGCTGACGCGAGATCGGTTCCCCCGTGTAGTTGCGCACGCTCCTTCTTTTCCTGATCGCTTCGAGTCTGATTGTAACTTAAAATTTGCTCCGGAAGACAACCACGCCTGGATGTTGCCTAAACAGACAAGACACCGCCCTAGAAGCGGTGTCTTGTGAACTTTGCAAAGCGACTCTCAAGTTGGAACTTGGTCGGCTAAAATCCTTCCCCTTTCTCGGCCCGCGGCGATCAGTCGCTCGAGCCAAACCGGCGGATGAGAAAATCATACACCGGGCGGTCGATCCACCCTTCTTCGTAACCACTGCGCTCCTCGAAATTCTCGTTGCCGATAAAGGCTTCCACAGCGGCGCGAGTGGCGGGGTCATAGCGGCCATGCGCTTGGCCCTGATAATAGCCCAGATCTGCCATCAATTCCTGGAGGCGTTTGAGAGGCTCCCCTTCCAAGCGGAGACGTTCGTCCTCCGGGCTGTGGCCAAAATAGAGCTTGTGCATTTCCAACAAGTCGCCCAAGCGTTGGACCGGGTCAGGATGATCGTCGACGCGGTAATCGATCCAGCGGTCGGTATACCCTCCGTAGCCGCCCTCGGGTTTGACCACGTAGAGGGCCGCGCTCTGCCGGCCGCGGCGATCGCCTCCGGCGCGGTCGGCGGCGAAGAGGGCACGATGCAAACGGGTGGGCAAGTCGGCCTCGGTGTCGAGGTATGTTTCCAGCAGAGCGTCGACAACTTCGGGCCCGGTGAGAATATTGCCCTGAACGGCAACGTGATCGGCCGTTTTGCCCCCGGCCCAGCGATGACATTCCGCTCCGGTGAAAGTGGCCGGATTGCCTCGCGCATCGACCACGCCGACCTGGCGCTTTTCGCGCCCCTCATCCTCGCCAAGCAGAAGCTCGAGCGTCTCTTCGGCATCATGGCCCTGGCTCATCAATTCCAACCCCCTGGGGCCAAAGGAGGTATTGGCATACGATTGAGTGGCGACGGCCCCGACTTCGGCCTGGGTCCAAGGAACCACGGCGCCCACCGCCGGAAACTTGGATGCCACAGCGATGCCCCAGGCGTTTTCAGCGGGATCGTGAGCGACAATCGAAAATGTTGAAGGGGTAATCATCGAACGCCTCCGGGGAGTGACGGTTGTTCATCTTTGAGCCGGTAGAGCACCTCGCCGGCGTGGGGGACCAGCAAAATGCCTTCATTCTCGCGATTGGCCCAACATTGAGGATCGATGCTGTCCGGGTCGCGATAACCGAGATTAACCCCCTCACAAACCTCTGGCGGAATCTGGGTGGCCAGCGTTATCTGGATGCGCGGCTTCTCGACGCCGTTCTCGTAGGTGCCCATGCCGCGCAAATGGGTGGAATGGGCGAGCACACCCCAGGGGACATCCTTGAATTGATCCCATTGGGCCAAGAAATAATCACGAACGTGATAGCCGATCTTTCTGATCAGATCGCCGTGCGTGTAAGAGATCTCGTCGATGTGTGGGGCGTAGATGATCACTTCACCGCCGTCGGCGATAACCGGCTCGAGCTTGTACATGCCCTTGGCCGCGGTCCAAATGTCATCGTACATCCCCGGCATCACCGAGAGCACCCGCTTGTAGGGGTGATCGACATATTTGACGTGAATCTGGGCCGATAAATCCGCCGCCGCCGACCAAGCCTGTTCCGGGGTGCCAACGTAGAGGCCAGCCAAGTTGCCATCTTGGACAACCATGCAACAAGCTAATTTGTCGGTGGGAATCATCGCCGCGGCCTGGTTGATGGCCTCCCGCACGGGGGTATCTTTGGTGCCGATGATCTCGTAGCTGGTGATCAAGGCGCCGAGCCAGTGGGTGAAATCAATCACCTCGGGGCCGCCAATGCCGGGAAAGAAATATTTGTTGCCTCCGGAGAAACCCACGACCTCGTGAGGGAAGACAGGCCCACAAATCAAAAGGCGATCGTACGCTAAGGCCATTCGATTGATGTTGACAGGCACATCAATCGAGAGCATGTCATCGCTTAGAGCTCTGGTCTGTTCTGCTGAAATCGTCCCCAGGGTGACAAACGTATCCTCACGATCCCAGCGATGGTTGTAGACGTTCACATCGGGATAATCATCAGCGCGCTGCTCAGAGGGGACGCCGACCAAACGGTCGATGGCCGCGTCATTCATCGGGGGGTGGGTGCCCAGGGCGATGAGATAATCGAGCTTGGCGACGCGGGGCCGCAGGATTTGATTCAAGAGCTGGAAGAAGAGCGGGATCGGCGCGCTGCGGGTGCCGTCGGGAATGATCACCAGGACGCGCTGACCGGAAAGATCATGGGCATCGAAGGCCTGGACGAGCACGTCACGGGCTTGATCCCGCGACAAGAACGAATCCACCTGTCCCTTACCAATAAGGTTTTCCTGTTTCATTTTTAAACTCCACTATAAGCCGAGAAACCCCCATCGATAGGAATGACCACACCGGAAACAAAAGCGGAGGCAGGCGACAAGAGCCACAAAACCACCCCAAGCAAATCCTCGGGGTCGCCAAATCGACCCATCGGGGTGTGGTCGATGATTTTCTGCCCTCGCGGGGTCAGTTGATCGGTATTCTCATCGTAGAGCAAATAGTGATTTTGATTGGTGTGGAAGAAACCCGGCGCGATGGCGTTGACGCGGATCTCGGGTGAATATTCCTGCGCCATGTGAACGGCCAGCCAACGAGTAAAGTTGCTCACCGCGGCCTTGCCCGCCGAATACGCGGGCACGCGGGTGAGCGGGCGGTAGGCGTTCATCGAAGAGATGTTCAAGATGACACCGGCGTCGTTCTCGGCCATGTGACGGCCAAAAACCTGGCTGGGCAATACGGTTCCGACCATGTTCAAATTCAAGATGCTTTGAAAGGCCTCTTCAGGGATGTCGAAAAAGGACAGGTCTTCGCTCGTCGTCGCCTCGCTGCGATTGCCTCCTGCGGCGTTGATCAAGGCATCGACGCGGTCATATTCATCCAGGATGACTTCCAGTGCTTTCTCGAGGGTGTCTTTCTCGAGCACATCGGCATAGACGGCGATAGAACATCCCGGCCAACATCCGAGTCGATCGACCAATCCTTCAGCGCGGTCTTCGTCCCGGTCGATAATGACGACATTGGCCCCGCAACCGGCCAAGGCGCAGGCCATCTCGCCCCCCAATACCCCGGCTCCCCCGGTAACCACAACCGTGCGGCCGGTAAAATCATAAAGTTGCTGTATTGTTTCTAAATCCATATTTTTGCTCTCTCGTTAATTCCGATATACTTGGCGTTAATCGTGGCCTGATCGAGCCACCGGCTCTGGCACTTGACGGTCGATCTCATCGAGTCGGTAACCAAAACCCGGACCTTCAATCGTGGAAAGGTCCAAATGCCCGTCCCTGCGGCGGTAGAGTCCCGGGTGAACCTCCTCTTCGGCGGCGGAGGCGTCGGGATAGAATTGCATCGCATTCGACTCCACGCCCATGATCGTGCCGGCGTGGGCACCGAGCAAGACGTGGGGAATTTGGGCCAACATCGGGTTGGTCAAATCCTGGACCATCAAGGTCATGCCGTGGGCCTTGGCCCAACACAAACTGAGCAACGCACCGGTTTGAGTCTTGCATGTTTTCAGGGCGACCCCTGTCCAACCAAGCTCGCGCCCCAGCCGGACCACTTCCCAATCGTGAGCGCTTTCGTCCATGAAGAGCGGCTTGCGCGCCGAGACGCTGTGCACATCGATGCGATCGGCGGCCAGATCGTAGGGGAAGGGCTGCTCGACATACAGGATCATGCCGTAAATACGAGGGTGTTCTCGGACCAATTGATCCAAAATAGCGTTGACATAGTCGGGATGGTCGACCGTGCAGTTGAAGTCGCTGGTCAGCCAATCAGCGCCGCCATCGATAGCAATTTCGCCGACCTGAACCAGGCGGCGGTAGTCCCATTCGTAGTCGTCGCCGCGCAGCTTGACCTTGAGACAATTGAGGCCATCACGCTCGATCCAATCAGATAATAGAACGGGATAGCCGTCATCGGGTTCGTCTCCGCTGAGCTCATCGGGGGTGAGAGGGTCGACGCCACCGACGAGATGCCAGACCGGGATCCGCTCCGGGGCGGGGATGTCCAGAAAATCGCGGGGATACTTGCCCTGGAACGAGACGGTCGTGTCCGCAGCAGGCTCCAGATAATGGGACAAATCCTTCTCCATGTAAGGGGGACCATAGGTTTTGTAGACGGGCAGATCGTTGGCCTTGCCATAAGAATCGTGGAGGGCAAGATCAAATGCCGAACAGCATACCAGCGCCGCCAGCCAGGGCATCGGCTGATCTCCACGTTTGGCGTTGAAATCTTCCAAGAGCGAGGGCAAAACCTGCTGTTGAAAAGCGTGACCGACATCTATCGGATGGCCACTGCTAGAAAAAGCGGCCCAGGCGTCGTTGAGAAGCAAACAAAAAGCTTTCAAAGCTTCAAAGCGTTCTTGATACGATACTTGACTCGGCCAAACCCATTGGACGTTCAACGGCGTTTCCCCCCACCCTTCGAAGAGCTGGCCATCCCGGCGGCGAGCGGTGATCTTGACGCGGGCACAGGTGACATGGGTGAGAACTTCGGGGCCAAATTTGAGCGGCAGGCGCGTCTCGACGGGGATGAAATAGAGTTCCGCAGCAACGGGGCGAATGTCTGTAGCTTGTGTCAAAAGGACTCCTTCGCGAAGAAATCAATCGAACTGATAGGCCGACTTGGCCAGGTTATAGGCTAACTCGACGACCATCTCTCCGGCAGCCTGGGGGGCGATGATGCCGCGCACAACCAAACCGGCGACCCAATCGGCGCTCACCCGCCGCCAGACATCATGCCGGGCGGGAATGGAGGGGAAAGCACGGGTATCGTCGTTGAAACCGACCGTGTTATACAAACCCGCCGTCTCCATGACGCGGTCGAAGTAGCGGCGGATGCCGTTGAGGCTGTCGTGGAACCACCAGGGCGGGCCGAGCTTCATCGCCGGATAATGCCCGGCCAGGGGAGCTAATTCTCGAGCGTAGGCGGATTCATCCAGGGCGAAAACGATCAAGGTCAGATTGGGGTCAACGCCGTACTTGTTCAACAGCGGGCGCAGATTGTGGGTGAATTCAGACCGTTCGGGGATGTCGGCGCCCATATCCGAGCCGAAACGTTCTAAAAGGGTTTGATTGTGATTGCGCACCGATCCAACGTGAAGTTGCATGACGAGACCGTCTTCCAGGCTCATCCGGGCGCTTTCCATGATCATGTGAGCGGCGAAACGATAGGCATCGTCTTGTGTGGCCTGGCCCTGTAACGCCCGTTGGAAAATCTCGTCGGCTTGCTTCGGGCTGAGTTCCGCGGTGTAAGCCGAAACCGCGGCCTGATCGGTGGCGGTAGCACCCATCGCCTTGAAATATTGGCGCTGCCGCTCGAGAACCTCGATAAAGCTGGCGTAAGAGTCAATCGTGACTCCGCTGACATCGCTGAGGGCGTCGATATTTTCGCGCCAATCAGGATTGAGCAAATGGATGACGCCATCGGGCCGGAAAGTGGGGCGAATGTCACCGTCCCAATCGGAGGCCCGAATCGCCCGGTGGTGATCAAGTCGGTCTTGGGCCGCGTCGGTGGTGCAAAGCACCTCGATGTTGAAGCGGTCGAACAGGGCCCGAGGCTGAAACTCAGGTTGGGCCAATTTGGCGGCGATGTGATCGTAGATGCGCTCGGCAGTCTCGCCGTTGAGCGGCTCGTCGACGCCGAAAACCTGCGCCAGCTCCTGGGTCAACCAGATACCGCTGGGCGTGCCGCGGAAAAGGTAGAAGTTCTCAGCGAAGATTTGCCAGATCTCGCGGTGATCGACATCAACCGCCTCACCATCGCGGCGAGGAATGCCGAGCGATTCCAGGGGGACGCCTTGGGAATAGAGCATCCGAAAGACATAGTGGTCGGGGATGATCAGCAAATCGGCAGGGGTGCCCCAGGTGGCGTGTTCGTCGGCGAACAGGCTGGGATCGACGTGTCCATGGGGGCTGATGATGGGAAGATCAACGGTAGCAGCATACAATTCCCGGGCGATGCTCCGCTGGGCAGGATCAGGGCTAAAGTATCGGTCTGGATCCAGGGTAGGAGGAGAAGTTGTCATCTCAGCACCTCGATTGATTAAGGTATCCGTTGAGCTTGATTCTGCGCTTGGATGGCCAACTCGATCGCTTTGAAAGCGTGCGCTTGAGTCTGGGCTTTTTCGGTACGATGGAGACAATCCAAAATCAATTGCCCAAAGAAAGGAAATCCGACCTGACCGTAGACGGGAAAGTGTCGCTCGGTATCCTGGTTAACCAGATAGACGTGATCGCTCTCGGTGTCGCGGCCAACATCGATATATTTGCGTAATTCGATGTAACCATCCGTGCCCAGGATGAAGGTGCGGCCATCGCCCCAGACGGGCAGGGCATTGGGGTTGAACCAGTCGACGCGAAAATACATCGTGGCGCCGTTATCGGCCAGCAACGTAGCATCACCGAAGTCCTCAAAGTGGGGATGCTCGGGCATGGTGTAATTGCCGACCTTGCTGTGCAACACCTGGGCGTCTTTGGCGTCGGTGTAGAACAAGAATTGCTCGATCTGGTGACTACCGATGTCGCACAAGATGCCGCCATATTTGCGGTTGTCGAAGAACCAATCGGGGCGCTTTTCCGGGCTCATCCGGTGGGGTGCCAGGTTAACCACCTGGATGATCTTGCCGATCGCCCCGGCCTGGATCAAGTCTCCGGCGTAAACAGCGGCCTCGACATGGAGCCGTTCGGAGTAATAGACAGCGTATTTTTGGCCGGTTTCGGCGACCTTGGCGCGGGCAGCGTCGAGCTGCTTCAGGGTTGTCAAAGGAGGCTTGTCAGAGAAATAATCTTTACCGTGTTCCATCACACGCAGGCCAAGATCGCAACGTTCGGAGGGAATTTTGGCCCCGGCGACCAGATGAATAGATTCATCTTCCAGAACTTGTTCTTCTGAGGAAGCAACCTGGGCCTGGGAGAACCGTTCCCGGAAGGCCTCGACTTTGGCCGGATCAGGGTCATAGACCCAAACCAATTCGGCGCCTGCTTCCAACAATCCGGTGGACATCCCGTAGATGTGACCGTGATCCAAACCGACGGCTGCAAAGCGGAACTCACCTTTCTCGACGACGGGCTTCGATTTTCCTGTCGGTGCATAGGTCATGCCATCGCCGCGGCTCATGCTTCCTCCTCGTAATCCGATCCGTAGGTAATCTCTTCGGAGGCGGATTCGACACTCTTGGTTTTCTCGTAGAAGCGCGGGGCGTTGGCCATGATGCCGTCACGGGTGTAGAAGGGATCATCCGGCTTCATCGGCAGGTTGACCCGTTCGCCTGTGGTACTGGATTGGTAGATGGCAAAGACCAACTCCAGGGTCTTGCGCCCGGCGACGCCGTCGATGAGAAGGTCTTCTTCTCCCTCCAGCGCAGCGAGCACATTAGCAATTTGGCCGTCATGTCCCTGGTAGTCGAGGTCGGGCAAGCCCTGATAATAATCTTCGATCTCGGCTTCAAGGTCAGGATTCCCTTTAGGGAAGCCGTTGTCCATCGCCAGGGAAGCCTGAACCCGCCAGGGCGCCGACACGGAAGCGGCTTCGCCCTGGAACAACAATTTCTGGTTTTCCCCGTGATGAACCAGCGAAGCGGTCAATTGTCCGACTTTGCCGTCAGGGTAGATCATCACCGCGGTGGAGAAATCTTCGACCTCCGAGTTGGTGTGGCTGATGTTGGTCATGAAGGCTTGAATCTCGGTGGGCATGCCCATCATCCATTGGTAGAGATCGATGTGGTGAACGGCATGATTCATGGTGCAGCCGCCGCCCTCTTTCTCCCAGGTGCCGCGCCACCAAAGATCATAGTAATTACCGCCCCGCCACCAGAAGGATTCGACCTGAGCGTGGACGATCTTGCCCGCCAGGCCGGACTCCAAGACTTGTTTGAGCTTCATCATCGGGTTCTTGAAGCGGTTCTGGGCCACAATAGAGATGAATTTGTCATTTTGCTCCGCGGCGGCGATCATCGCGTCGCATTCCGCCAGGGAGGTGGCCATCGGTTTCTCGAGCAAAACATTGACGCCCGCGTTGAGAGCATCGATCGTCGGTTGGGCGTGGGCAAAGGGGGGTGTGCAAACGGAGACGAGATCAAGATCATGATGGCCTAACATGTCGTTGTGATCGTCGTAGGCGACCGCGTCGAGTTCGAAACGGTCGATTTTGCTCTGTGCTTTGCCCTCGTCGCAATCGGCAGCAGCGACGATTTTGCATTTGTCCGGGAATTTTTTATAGGACTCGATATGGGTATTGGCGATCGCTCCGGTGCCAATGATGCCAATTTTGAACATTGTTTCCCTCTCTTTCGTTTTCAAAAAACCACAGTTTTTCTCAGCGGCTCTGCTTCTCTGCGCCTTTGCGATAAGTTTTCGTCATAGGTGTGCAAAGAGCAAAGCAGAGTTTGATCAAACCTATATTAAATGTCACGCTCTCTAGCTGCCTGGATGAATGCCCGGATGTTCTCTCCGGGAGTCCCGGGGGAGGTGCCGCCTCCCACGGAAAGCAGCAAGCCCTCACGTCCAGGGTGGTTCTGTAAACAAGCCCGTGTGGCCTGACGGACATCTTCGGGGGTGCCGTGGGCCATCGCCTCCAGCGGGGGGACATTGCCCATCAAGCAAATATCCGGGCCGACCCGTTTTCTGGCCTCAGACAGGAGAATCTTGTGGGAAAAATTGAAGATATCGACCGGCCAGTGGTGTAAATATTCAAAGCTGGTCGGGTTATCCATGTCGTTATGGAAGATCTTGAGGGCTTCGGGGAAGGCGCTAAAGATCTCGCTAAAATAGGGATGGCCGAATTCAAGAAAATCATCGGGGCCGAGGAAGCCGACAATATCGTCCAAGACGAGAATGCCCTCCACGTCGCTGAGTACGTCCGCCTGAGCTTCGAGCCAATGTTTGGTCGTGTCGGTGGCCATGCGCATGAGCTTATGAATGTTTTCGGGGTCGTCGCCCAGCGCGAGCATGAACTCGGTCACGCCCATCAAGTGGGAGGCCGTGGCCATCGGGCCGCGAGCAGCGACGATTTTGATCACCCGCCCGGCATCGTTGACACGCGGCTCCAGGTTGGCGTATAGGTTGAGGGCAAAGGGCATCAGGCCATCGGTGCGCGGGTTGGGCACCTTCAAGCGATCGACATCTGCGACCGAATCGATCACGGTATGCACCATCGGCGTCGACTTGTCCGGAAATTTAACCTTGCTGCCAAAGCCACTCGGCTCGATGCCCATGCCATATTCGACCCAAAAGCCGGGCATGAAAATAATCTCCGGATACGCTTCCATGACGCGCAGATTGGCGTCGAGCCAAATTTCGGGCATGGTGAAATAATCGAGCATAGAAATTCCAAGGTAACCGGGTATCCAGGGGCTGTCGACGATCAGGCTGAGTGGAAGTGGGTCGACCGCTTCCATCTGGGCGCAGCGTTGCAAGGTGTTCCACTGTTCGAGTTTCATAGGTCTCCTAACGTTCCTGCCACTGCCACAGAGCGGTCAGCAAAGCGGCGATGAGCATCCCAACCATCGGGGCCAAGGATTGTCCGCCAACGGTGAGAATCACAGCCGTTACAGAACCGGGCAACCACACCCACCAGGGGATCAAGCGGGGAGGGTGATTCCGGCGGCGCATCGCTGCTTCCGTAGCGAGGGGCACCACGAATGGGGGCAATATCGATCCGAGCACAGAGAGCCAGGGGAGCAGCCAAAGATCAAATCGGGCCGCGGAGAGGGCCATCCCGGTGAGGCCGATCACGAACATGGCAATTTTTTCATCGATGCCAACGGCGGCTTTCAAGCCGGGGGCCCCCGAGAAAAAGGTCGTAAACGTGGGCGCAATTACCGAAAGGGTGATCAATACATTGCCAATCGCCAATCCGTCGGGACCGGCCAGCGTTTTAACGAAATCTGTCGAGCCGGTTCCTTGCTGCATGCCCACGCCGGCGAGGGCGACCGTTATCAAGGGGAGAGTCAATAAAAGGATCGAGATGAATAAATCTTTGCGCGACTTCAAGCGGGAGGTGAAATCAGGCGTGCGCAAACTAAACACAGAGACATAGCCGATAAACACGGCCACATCGGCGATCAGATTGGTGGGAGAGCCAATGCGAAGGGTCAACGGTGAGGTCCGGTCCGAGAGTTCCAGTGTGACCAAAGCGACCAAAATGAGGACGGATGCCGTCGTGACCGCAGCGAGCCAATTCCAACTCCGGATGCCCATCAAGGCCAAAACGAGTACGGGCACCCCCAACATCAAGGTGGTTGCCCATTGGGGCAAATCTGCCAGGGCGCCGAAAGCAGCGGCGCCGAGGCCGACGTTGAAACCAAACCAGCCGATCATGCCAATGCCGATCATCGCGCCTAAGACCCGCTGCATGGTCGTCCCCAGGTAAAGCGGGGCCAGCTGAGTCAGATTCTTGCCCTCCCCAATCGGCGGGGCCAAACCAATCAAGCCCTGAAACCAGAGAATCAAGAACATGACCAAAAAGCTGAGCGCCAGCGAAAACAAGGGGACCGCGCCCCCGTAACGAGAGGCGATGCCGACTCCCAACAGGAGTGAACCCGGCGAGGTGCCGATTCCCAACCAAGCACCGGCGGTTAACTTCCAGCGATTTTGGCCCCTCTCTTGAGAAGTAATACCATGTTTGCTGGCGACAACGTCATCGGCATCAGTCATCAAAATATTCATCCTCGGGGTCGAAAGCGGGAATGGCAACGATCGCCACTTGCAGTTCCCCCACGGCCCGATGGCGGCAGCCCGGCTTGATTAAGATTCCGGTCATCGGCTCGACCGGGACGCTCTCCCCATCCAGATACATGTGTCCTTCCCCCTGGAGGATGAAGTAGATTTCGGTGATCTCTTTGTGATAATGGATGCGAGCATCTTCCTGAACATCAAGAAGATGCAAAGTGGCAAGCTGGTCCTCATCTTCGGTAAAGGCACGCCGGGTAAACCCGCAAGGGCAACTGATTGGTGAAATTTGATCTAGACGAGCAACCTGGTAATTCTTTTTTGTGTTCATAGATCAGTCCAATGCCAAAACGCCAGCATCTTTGAAGATGTCACGAATGTGGCCGGTCAGTTGGTTATATTCCTTGGGCAAACGGTCCAGGCGGCGAGGACGGGGCAGATCAACCTTGATATCCTCGACGATGCAACCGGGCCGCGGGCTCATCACCAAGACACGGTCAGCAAGCAAAACTGCTTCGGGAATACTGTGAGTAATCAGTAAAGCCGTCTTGCGCTTTTCCATCCAAAGATGTTGAATATCCATCGAAATCTGCTCGCGAGTGAGCGCGTCGAGGGCGCCAAAGGGCTCATCCATGAGCAAAAGGGGGGGGTCGTGGACCAAAGCGCGGCAAATGGACACGCGTTGTTTCATCCCACCGGATAACTCGTACGGCTTTTTATGCTCGAAACCATCTAAACCGACATCTTTGAGCAATTCCATGGCGACATCGCGGTATTCGCTGGTTTTCATCTTGCGGATTTCAATTTGCATGAGCACATTGGACAAGACATCGCGCCAATCAAGCAAGACTGAATCCTGGAAGATGATTCCCAAATCTGTCTGCGGTTTGGTGACTTTTACGCCATCGATGGTGATGGCGCCATTGGTGTAGGGGACCAAACCGGCGATCATCTTGAGAATAGTCGTTTTACCACAACCGCTGGGGCCAACAATGGCGATAAATTCGGATTCGGCGATATCGAAATTAACACATTGACAAGCGGTAATTGCATCCGACTTGGTTGTGTAGATTTTATCGACATTTTTCAATTGAATATAAGCATCACTCATAGTTTTCTCTCGATGTTTCTTTTTTAAACCATTTATCCTTGATCACAGTCTGAAGTTGGGTTTCCCGCGAGGCAAACCCACGGGAAACCCAAATCATGAAGAAGATTCGGTCACTCTTCGGGCATGTAAGGAGGCTCGGAGATGAACTCATTGGTGAAGAAAATGGAGACGTCTTCCTCTGGCTTGAAAGAGGCGTACTCTTCCAAAACTTTCTGGGTAGCCTGCCAGTCTTCTTTAGCCGCCCAACCAATCGGTTTGCCCTCACTGTTGGGGGTATGGAGCAGGGTCAGTGAGCCCTCGATCTCCGCTAGAGACAAGGGAACATCGAACGCTTCGGCATGCTTGGCGAAAATCTCGGCTGCTTCTTCGGGGTGCTCTTGGGTGTAAGCCCAGGCTCGCTGGGAAGCGCGCACGAATTTTTCAACAATTTCGGGGTTTTCTTCGGCCCAGAAGTTGTTCACAACGATAGCGCTACTCAAGGTGTTGACATTGCAAATATCAACCAGCTTGGTCCAACCCATATCAACGCCGGTGACTTTTTCCATACGCATGGGCTGGTCAACGAAGTAACCCAAGAAGGTATCGGCTTTGCCTTCCAGAACGGCGGTTTCCTTGGCCTGCGGGTTGGAAACCTGGATCAGTTCGATGTCTTCCATGGTCATGTCATTGGCGCCCAAGCAAGCTTCAAAGATGGAGAGGGAAGCATCGCCGGCGGTGATGGCAACTTTGGTGCCGGGCAATTCATCGATGGTCGTGGGTCGGGCAGAATCAGCTCGATAGATGAAGGACATTGGGCTGGACTGGAAGATGACCGCAACCGCGGACACGGGGACACCAGCAGTGACGCCGCGCATCATCGTGGCAGAGTCAGCATAACCGATATTGTTGGTACCGTTGCCAAGCAATTTCACCGTCGTGGAGGAGCCACTGCCTTCCAAGATGGTCACATCGAGGCCCTCATCAAGGTAGAAACCGTTGTCAACACCAAGGAAGAAGGGCGCATGCTCCCCGTAGAGGGTCCAGTTAAGACGAAATTCGATAGGAATTGGGCCTTCAGCTGCTTCTTCCGCTCCACCGCCACAAGCGGTGAGCAAAAGAGATAACACCAAAACAGCCGCAAAAAGTAACGGATAGCGCTTATTCATTTCTTATACTCCTTAAGTAGTTCTTTCTAAATGGTTTGGATTTCCAGGTCTGAGAAAGCGAGAAAATCATCGTGTGTTTTTTGAGATCATCACCTCCTTTCCAGAAATGATCTACGACAAACTTACATTGTGCCGTGTTCGTGTCCACTTCGAACTGTGATATGCCAAGGAATGAGAATATTTTCTAAAACCTGGATAATGTTGAATAGAATCAAACCCTGAAAGGTCAGAGCGACGATGGTGCCAAACATCAGGGGCGTGAGCAGGTTGGAATTGGCAACCAAGAGCAAGTACCCCAGCCCCTTATCCGCGCCAACAAACTCTCCTACCACTGCCCCTACGACCGCTAAGGTGGCCGCAACTTTCAAACCACTAAACACGTAGGGCAAGCTGCCCGGAAGGCGAAAACGGAGAAAAATTTGCCGCCGTGAAGCACCCATCGAACGAGCCAAATCAACCATCTCCGGCGCGATCGATCTCAAACCGACAGCCGTATCGATGACAATGGGGAAAAACGAGATCAAGAAAGCAACCAAAATCTTAGGGAACGGCCCGACCCCAAACCAGACCAAGAACAAGGGGGCGATAGAAATCTTGGGCACCGTTTGGAAGAAAAGCAAAATGGGCGTGATGAATTTATCAAAACTGCGAAATGCTGTGATTGCAACCGCCAGGGGAACAGCAATAGCAATCGCCAGGAAATATCCCAGAATCATTTCATAGGCTGTCACAAGACTATGATCGATAAGGGTTTGACGTTTGCGGATCATCTCCTGCACAATTTCTGTCGGGGTCGGCAATAGATAAGTAGGCAGTTCCCAAATTCTTACTGCAATCTCCCAGATGATAAGGAAGAGCGCAATACCAATTAATGGCAATACCCTTGATCGGAAAAACTCTCCCAATCGATCACTCTTCTTTTGCTGAAGCACATCTTGTTCAGTAATTATTTTCTCCATACGATTTATCCTTTTCTTGTTACTCCAATTCAAATGGGTCAAACTGAAAGTCGTAATCAAATCTGCCGACTTCTATCTTTACGATCTTGCTCAAGTTATTCTCCAACAAGGTTAAAAATCAGTTCTTGAACTTCAATCAGTGAAACATTACCCCGGACCGGCCTCCTACCAGGATGATGAAGGATAATAATGGGGGAGACCGGCCCAAGAGGAGGTCATGCAACTTCTACCATAGCCGGTGCGCTATCACGAACGATCAATTCGGGCTTGAGAACGATTTCTTGGGGTGTTTCAGAACAATCCTTGATTTGAGCCAGCAACATGCGCATCGCCGTCCTGCCAATTCCGGCTCGATCGACTCTCAAGGTGGTCAAAGCTGGCGAAACGATCGCGGCAAGATCAATATCGTCGAAGCCCACAATGGCGAGATCGTCAGGGACGTCAATTCCTAATTGCTCACAGGCCTGCAATGCGCCCACAGCGACGAGGTCGTTATGACAAAACAAAGCGGTCAATTCCGCATTTTGCTTCAAAAGTTGATAAGCTGTTTCTTTGCCTTCCTCGATCACGGGGGAACAATATTGGACCCAATCAGGGTTAAAGGGAATACCCGCTTGCCCCAAAGCAATCTTATAACCTTCGAAGCGTCCGCGGGTACTGTGGGAGATTTGGGGCCCGGTGATCAAACCAATGTTACGGTGGCCCAACCGAATCAAATGCTGGGTTGCAATTTCTCCACCGAACTTATCATCAATGAGAACAATGCCGACACAGCCATCATAATCCAATCTGCGCGAGACCAAAACGACAGCAGGGTAACGCTCGACCATTTCAGCCAACGCATCCTCATCGAGACGAGAACTGCACAGTAAGATGCCATCAACGCGTTTATCTTCTAAAGATTCGAGGATTACCCGTTCGCGCTCCGGCTCCTCGTTGGTGTTACCGACGAAGACACTATAGGTCTCAGCATAGGCTTGCTGCTCGGCACCTCGGGCGATGCTGGAGAAAAATGGGTTGGCAATATCGGGAACGACGATCCCAAGCGTATTGGTATGCTTTGTAACTAACCCCCTGGCGATACTACTGGGACGATAGCCCAATGTCTCTATAACCTCAAGGACGCGCTTGCGGGTCTCGTCACTGACGCCGTCCTTCTTATTGACGACACGCGATACCGTCATCAACGAAACCCCAGCTTCTTGAGCAACTTCCGTCATGGTAACCCGTTTGGACATGACCACCTCACTGATAGCGTTATCGTTAGCGTTATCGTTAGCGCTATCATTGTAGAGTAAGCCAACATCAAAGTCAAGCATGACGTTTGTCATCTTGGTTACACCTTTATGACGATTTTCATCGCTTTTTCTTGGGGAGTCATCAGAGTGTCGAAGGCTGCCGGTGCTTCTGCCAACGGGAATTCATGGGTGATCAATTTTCCGAGATCGACCCGTCCCTGCGTTACCAGCTTGACAGCAGTTTGAAAATCCCAACAATACCCCTGCGATCCGGACAAGGAAATCTCCTTTTGGACAAAGATATTGGCAGGAATGCGAATTTCACTTTCTTCAAAGAGGCCGATCAGCACAGCTTGGCCACCTTTGCGCAGCACGGATAAGGTTTGCCTCAATGTCGAGGTCAGGCCGACGGCTTCAAAAGCACGCTCCACGCCCAGCCCCGCTGTCTGAGCGTAAATCTTGGAAACGACGTCTCCGTTGGCATTATCGAGAGCTTGAGCACCTAGCGAGGTCGCAGCCTCCAAGCGGTGGGGCTGAATATCGACAACGAAAACTTGACCCGCCCCGGCGGCTTGGACTAATTGAAAAAGTAACAAGCCAACAGCGCCAGCGCCAAAAATAGCGACTGAATCTGCCAGGCCGAGGTTCGCTTTCTCAACAGCATGCACAGCGACAGACAGGGGCTCCAGCAGCGCGCCCTGAGCATAGGTCAACCCTTCCGGCAAGCGGTGAACCCATTGCTGATTGGCGACGAAGTGTGTGGTCAAGGCCCCCTGTCCCTGGCGATACTGGAAGCTAATCTCCGAACAGAGATGATAATCTCCTCGCTTGCAGAAAAAGCATTCGCCGCAGGCGATCACAGGCTCGACGGTGACACGATCGCCCGGTTCAAGCCTGGTAACCTGTGCCCCAACCTGAGTCACCAGCCCGGCAACTTCGTGCCCCACGGGGATCGGCAAATCCACGGCGGGGTGTTTGCCCTTGAAGATGTGCAAATCGCTTCCGCAGATCGCAGCCGCTTTGACAGCGATCAACACATCCTCGGGACCAAGCTCAGGGACGGGAACATCACGAAACTCGATTTTTCCCGGCTCGGTGATAAAAGCCATTGGTCGGATTGTACTCATCCTATTGCTCCTGGGCGAGAACGGGATTGGTCAGTGTTCCCAGCCTCTCAATTTGAACCGACACGGTATCCCCGGGCTGCATCGGAATGCGGGGATCGGGCTCGGGGCCGACACGCCGGGGCGAGCCGGTCAAGATCAGATCGCCAGCTTCCAAGGTGGTCAAATTAGCGATAGATGCAACCAATTCATCTACATCGAAAACCATCTCGGTGGTATTGCTGGCTTGAACATCCCGGGCATTCAAGGTCGTGACCAGCGAGAGCTGGTTGGGGTCAGTGATTTCGCCCGCGGTGACCAGCGCCGGTCCCAAGGGGCAAAAGGTAGGGAACATCTTGCCCGCCGCCCATTGAGACGTTCTCGCTTCGATATCGTTGGCGCCGACATCGTTGGCAATCGTGTAAGCGGCAACCGACTGCCCATCGGGGCCGATCACCAGGGCCAATTCGCCCTCGTAGAGAACCTTTTTGCTGATCGACGGCAGGATGATGGCGGAGCCGTGCCCTACAAGCGACGTAGCCACCTTGTGAAAAAGCACCGGATAGGAGGGCGGCTCCCAATCCGGATTAAGGGAAGGATAGTTCATCCCCACACAAACGATTTTGCCCGGCCGGGATACAGGTGGCAAGAATTCGACATCGTCCTGGGGGAGAAAGTCGAACGCTGCGTCACCGTGTTCGGCAACGAAATCATAGATGTGGCCCAGGGCTATCCAGGCATCCGGGTCTCGTAGATAGGCAAGTGAATAGCTGCTTGGCTGAATCCGATCGAGGTGCAAAGCAGCCTGGAAGATTTGATTGGATGTCTCGCCCAAAAGAACAAACAGCTGTACGGCAGCATTCAGATTGACGATCCCATCGGGATACAGAAAGCCAATCGAGATTCGCCCATTGTTGCGATAACGCACCAAACGCATGAATCACTCCGTGAAGTTCGGCTCTCGCTTCTCCAAGAAGGCATTCCGGCCTTCGATAGCATCGGGACCGCGGCCCGTTTGGATGCGCATCTCCCGCTCCTCGGCCAGCCCAGCCTCAAACCCGTCCCGCAGCCCGATGGTCACGCAGTGTTTGCTAGCTGCTACCGCCGGTGCCGCGTTGGCTGCAATTTGAGCGGCCAATTCGAGGGTGCGATCAAGCAGCACTTCATCGGGGACGGCGTATTCGACCAAGCCGATGTCCAGCGCTTCATTGGCATCAATCGTCCGCCCGGTCAGGAGCAGATCCAAGGCCCGGCCGCGTCCCACCAAACGGGGTAAGCGCTGGGTGCCGCTGCCGGATGCAAACGCGCCCACCTTGACTTCGGGGAAACCGAAGCGAGCCGATTCTGCGGCTACACGAAAGTCACAGGCCAACGTTAGCACCGCGCCTCCTCCTAGGGCGAATCCGTTGATCGCCGCGATCACGGGCAAGCGAGACGTTTCAATTGCCGCGTTCAAGCCAGCTTCAACGTATTCATTTTCCAACAACCAGCCGACCTCGGTGCTAAAATCACGAATATCGGACCCCACC
>CAZXXW010000054.1:0-20500 GCA_964644835.1 uncultured Anaerolineales bacterium | reverse complement strand
TGTGGTGTTCTGACCCAAAAATAGTTCGGTTGGTGTCTTATCTCAAATTGTCTGCAGCAAATTATTATTTTTGGTAGGATAGCGATCGATGATAGTGGCGCAATGGGCTACAATTGTATCGAACCAACCATGAAACGAAGCATTTATAAGCGAAAAGGTGACCATGAGTACGACCTCCCGAACTAAAAATTATTCCGATGAATACATTGGTGTGGAGATGGAAGTTCCCCTCCTGCAAGGTGACCGAAGCCGTTACATCAACTTCGACAATGCCGCTTCGACACCAGCGTTCAAAGCCGTGGGCCAAGCGGTCAACGACTTTTTGGCCTATTACAGCAGCGTGCACCGGGGCACGGGCTTCAAGAGCCAACTTTCTACCGAGATTTACGAACAGGCGCGCCAGATTGTGCTTGATTTCGTCGGCGCCGATCACGAAGAGCATGTCTGCATCTTCGGGAAGAACACCACCGAGGCAGTGAACAAGTTAGCCCGCCGTTTTCCGTTCACCCAGCAGCGCAACATAATTTTGACCAGCGGACTGGAACATCACTCCAATGATTTGCCCTGGCGCGCTGAAACGGAGGTGGTACATATTGGCCTGACCGCGAATGGGCGCATCGACGAAAACAATTTCGACGAACAATTATCCCGCTATGCTGAACAGGTGGCTCTGGTAGCGATCAGCGGGGCCAGCAATGTGACCGGCTATTTACCCCCTATTCGCCACCTGGCCGAAAAAGCTCACCAGGTGGGGGCGCAAATTGCAGTCGATTGCGCCCAATTGGCGCCCCATCGCAAAATCGAGATGCGCCCCCTGGAAGACCCGACCCATCTCGATTATGTGACCATCTCGGCGCACAAAATGTACGCTCCCTTCGGCACTGGCGCGCTGATCGGCCGCCGTGACACCTTTGAGCGCGGCGATCCCGATCTGGTCGGTGGCGGCACGGTCAATATCGTCACCTTGGACGATGTGACTTGGGCGAAACCACCCGAACGAGACGAAGCAGGCAGCCCCAATGTGGTCGGCGCGGTGGCCCTGGCAGCAGCGATCCGCAAGCTGGAAGAGATCGGCATGGACGCCGTCGCCGGCCATGAGGCCGCTCTAACTTGCCACACGCTCGAGCGACTCGCCGACCTTGCTGAGGTCCACATCTACGGTGACACCGATCCGGCGCGGGCCGAGGAACGCCTAGGCGTGATCCCCATCAATGTGGCGGGCTATCCACACGCCCTGACCGCGGCAATTTTAGGCCACGAGTTTGGCATCGGGGTGAGGAACGGCTGTTTTTGTGCCCACCCCTATCTGCTGCATTTATTGCAAATCCCCGATGAGCAAGCCGAAACGGTACGCGCGAACATCCTGGCCGGAGACCGGGCCAACATGCCTGGGCTGGCGCGAATATCTTTTGGTTTGTATAATACGTTGGAGGAAGTCGATGCGCTGGCTGAAGCCTTGGCTGCGATCGGCCGCGGCGAATACCAGGGCGATTATGAGCAAGATACCGCTTCCGGGGCGTTCCATCCACGGGGGTGGGAACCCGATTTCGATTCTTATTTTAAAATTTAACCAACAAGGATATCAGCATGGCAAAAAAGAAAAGGAAGAAAAGTTCCAAACTAAATTTACAGACGCCGATCTCAAAAGTGCGGCCATTGAAAATCAAGAGCGCTCGCTACTATCTTGAACACGCTCGTGAATACCCGATCATCGGCTGCTGGGTTTACGCCGACTGGGAAGAAAGCGGAATCACACCCGTGGTCGTTGCGCGCCAGCAGCCTAACGACCAGATCGTGTTTTGCGTATGCTTGATCGATTATTGGTGTTTGGGGATCAAAGACGCTTATGCCAATGCCAATGTCTCACCTAGCAAATTCAAAACGAATCTTCCCAAAATGTGCAGCGGAGAGGAAGAGAAGGTATCCGTTGAATTCGCCCACGAATTGATTTACGGGGCAATGGAATATGCTGAACGATACGGCTTCCACCCGCATCGAGATTTCACCACCCAAAAGGCCGACAAAGTGCTAGATCCCCCTGATATGCACCCGCGCAAGGGTGAGATCGAATTTGGAAAAGACGGCCAACCTTTCTATGCTTCCGGACCATACGACGACGAAGCAAAAATCAACAGAATTCTGAGCACATTGGAGCGAACCGCCGGCAAGGGCAACTACAAATTCCTTATTGGTATGGGTCCAGGGGATTTCTTCGACGATTTCGAGGAATTGGAATAACCAGAGGTATAACAAGATCCATCAAGGTCACGAAGGGTTCGAAGAGTTTTTAAGGAATCCTTGGTGACATTTGTGGACTTCATAGATGGCCTGATTAGGGTTTTAGATTTCGAAGCGCATCCATAACGCCATCAACCCAGGCTTCTTGATAGGCATGATGCAATACATCAGGCAAGGGATGAAGCTCTCGCGCCGGGGTGAGAGGCCGCTCGGCCCAGACACGGTTGACGATGAAATCGGCATCTTTCCGTACTCCCTTGGTATCGAAGAGAAGTCCCACAAAGGGATGGCGCTGACGAATGTCAGCCAGAAGCTGGCGGGAGACACCAAAGGCCGAATGGGGGAAGGAAAAGGGCACCACATCATGCCCGGTGATCTCCTGCACGCGGCGACACGAGGCGACAATCTCCGTCTCCATCTCTTTCGGGCTTAAGTCCATCAGCTTGCGGTGCGAACGGGTATGGGCACCGAAGATGAACCCTTCCGCACACATCTGCTGAATCTGCTCCGAGGTGAGATAGGGCTGGCGTTGGCGCAAAAAGGTTTGCCAATCGACGCCAAGGGCATCACAGACTTGATCAATCAACACCGAGTCAGCAGGGGTTAAGCCATGCAGCCACGCAAGGGCTGATTGGTTTGCAGAGGGGGACATGAATCGATCCAAACGGGCAGCATCCTGGGGCTGCTCTTGCAAATACTCCAAACAAAGCGAGACCTTGTTACGGGCAAACATGTCCTGGTTATCGATCCAATCGGTAACCAGGAAAAACGTGGCTGGGATTTTATTTTCTAGCAAAAGCGGGCGCACAACCGAAAAACACTCTTGAAAACCGTCATCAAAAGAAAGATGAGCGGCATTGGCCGGGAACGCTCGGGCTTGATCTGGCTCTCCCAGACGTTGGGCGTGAAGCTGCGCGTACGAAACCAAGGTGTACTGCTCCTGTAAATAACGCAGCGCATCTTCAAATTGAGTCACCGGTACGACCGGATACAAATGGCGCACATGTTCCATCGGCTGGTCCGAGACGGCGTGATAGAAAAAATCCAGCCAATCACGGCGCATCAAGGCAGGATAAAGCCACAAGGGGATTAATCCGGCCAGAAATTCAAGCAGGTTAGTGAATGTTTTTTTCATGAGCAGATCAAGAGAAAGCCATATCGCCGTCGTACAAATTTAGTTTCATTTCTTCCCAGGCCTGGGCCAAGGGGCTGTTTTCATCTTTAGGCATGGCTTGATAAATGCGTTTTTTGCGGTGCAAAAGCAATCGACCCAGCAAACTTCCACGCAGATAATCACCTACTTCCTCGGGCAGCTCGATCGTATCGGCCTGGTATTGGCGGCCATAATGAATCGCTAAAGCGAGAACATAGCGATTTTCGGATGGATTAGTAAAACGATAATCGAGCGTTTTGAGCATGACCTGATCTTTTTTGCGCGTCACCGAGAAAACCACAAAGCCCTTGTACTCGTCATTGGGGGAATACACTTCCAGGGCGATGAACCGGTACAAAGGGCGCGCGTCGCTGAAATAATAATCCATCTCTTCGGTGAACGATTGACCTGATTCGACAATCCAGGGATAGGCGAGCATCCAATTGACCGCGTCTACCCCGCGGTGAAGCTCGACCCTCGGACGGTGGGGGGAAGTTGGCGGCTCGCCCCGGAGCTGATCCACGTCCCGGAAGCGGATGTCAGCCAACACCTCAGTCTGTGTCGCCGCCAACCAAGTGTAGAAAAGCGGCTTCATCACCGGAGCCAACCACCGGTCGAGTCGGTCGGTCAGGGGGGTGTGAATCCGAATCTCCTTCTCCGCCCCGAGAAGATGGCAGAGTTTGCGGTAGCCGCGGCGCAGCCAGACAAGGGGATTGAGGTGTCCCATGCCGGTGGTATCCAACCAAAAGTAATCCAGCGGCTGGCGTTCCCAAAAACCGTATTTGCGGCAGACCCGGCGGGCATGGACGCTGCCGACGATGAGATAATCCTGATCGAGGCTGAGCGCTTCGGCCATCAGCCGAGAGCCGACGCCGCGCCCACGCACTTTGGCCAAAACCGACCAAGTGGTGAACCAGTGCACTTTGAAATATTCCTGGCCGCGGCGCAGCAGCAGAGGCAAAATGCCGAAGTAGCCGACAATTTCATCCTCGCTGTCGATAGCGACCAAGAGAGCGATATCATTCTTGGCTGCGTAGGGATTGTGGGCGTGAGCGACGGCGCGCTGCATGGTGATGGGGACAAAGTCGCCCGGCTGAGCTTCTACAATAACGCGCTCGGCAAAGTCTTGCAGCTCTTTTACTCGGATGTGTTCGAAGCGGATGTCGTCGTGATTCATGGTTTCTGGGCGAGCAAATTATCTCACCGCAGAGTGCGCCGAGAACGCTGAGATTTTTAACTTTTCTCTGCGTACTCTGTACTCTCTGCGGTAAGACATATTCTTTAAGATCATTTATGGCGATGATTAGCTAAATCTTCTCAGAATAGCTTGCACCTGGCTCAAATAGCTGCGGCCAAACAGGTTGAGGTGGTTGAGCAAGTGGTACAAATTGTAGAGGGGAAAACGGTCCCGGTAGCCCGGCTCCAGGGGACGAACACTTTCATAAGCACGATAGAACGCGGGCGAGAAGGAACCGAACAAGGTTGTCATCGCCAATTCGGCTTCGGCCCAGCCGTAGTGGGCAGCGGGATCAATGATCGCCGGCTGGCCATGCTCGTCGGTGGTGGCGTTGCCGCTCCACAAGTCGCCGTGGAGCAGAGAGGCCGGTTGGGCAGGAATCAGTTCGGGCAACCGGGTGGATAGGCGTTCAAGTCGGTTGAGATCACCCTGGGAAAGTAAGCCGCGCTTTCGAGCAAGTCGGCCCTGATAGATCAAACGATGCTCGGTGAAAAAATCATAGCCATCTTCGGTCCAGGGGTTGGGTTGGGGTGTGCTGCCGATGTAATTATCATCTGAGAAGCCGAACCGTGCGTTGGTATGCTTGTGCAACGCGGCCAAACGCCGACCAAAGAGGGGCCAGTAATCGTCACAGCGCGTCGCAGGCGCCAGGTCTTCCATCAGCAGAAAATCTCGCCCATGCAGATAAGGCTGAGGCACGACAGGGCCATCATCCTGGCGCAGAGTTTCCAGCCCAACCACTTCTTGGGCAAACATATCGGATGGCGCGCTGGGATTGGTCTTCAGAAAGAACGGATCGCCCGACTCGGCAGTGATGATTTTGCCACTGTTGATACATCCACCGCTCACCGACCGGGTCGAAACGATGGTGCCATGCCCTTGTTCTTCAAGCCACGCTTGAACCGCTTCTGGGATCATAGCTACTTGGTCAATTCGCCCTGCTCCAAAGCATCGAGCAAGCCGCGGCAGGAGCGCTCAACAATCTGATACACCTTTTCAAAACCATCGATCCCACCGTAATAGGGATCAGGCACGGGGGCATTGGGCTCACCTTGAGGATCAAATTCACGCATCAGGCGCACTTTGTCCTGATCGGCCTCGGTCGGGGCCATACGCTTCAGGTCTGCCCGATTGCTGGTGTCCATGGCGATAATCCAATCGAACTTGGCGAAATCGCTCCGCTTGAACTGGCGCGAGCGCCCATCGTACTGAAATCCGTGCAGGGCCGCTACCCGGCGCATGCGCCGATCCGGGCGTTCACCAACATGGTAGCTCGATGTTCCCGCAGAATCAACTTCATATTGCTCTTCAACGCCGGCCTGTTTGGCCAGGTAACGGAACATGTTCTCGGCCAAGGGGCTGCGGACGATGTTTCCCAAACAGACAAAACAAATTCGTATTGGTTCAGTCAAACGATACCTCCAAGTAAGTTTTTGCTCTCAATTTTGGAATCCTACCACAAAGTGCAGCAATTTGATTCTTTTGGCGTTCGCCTTGATCAATCGGGGTTACAATTCATCAGCGCACTGCATAGCAAGGCAAATGTCTACTCCCCAAGCGATATTCTCGCACCTTAACCTTGTAGTTGATCAATTTCTTCCAACCAGAGCTCGTAGCTGGCGTCGCTGGGCATCCGCCAGTCGCTGCGCGGGGATAAGGCCACCGAGCCCACTTTGGGACCGTCGGGCATTGCCGAGCGTTTGAACTGCTGGGAGATGAAACGTCGATAGAAGATTTTCATCCATTTCAAGATTTCTCCACCAACATAGTCATCAGCGAAAACTTGTTTGGCGAGATGATACACTTTTCGCGGAGAAAAGGCATGCCGCACCGTATAGAAAAGGAAGAAATCGTGCAGCTCAAAAGGCCCAATCGACTCTTCCGTTTTTTGCTCCAAGGTTTCGTCTTCTCCCAGGGGGAGCAACTCCGGCGTGATCGGAGTCGCGCAGATACCCAATAAAACATCTCTGGTCTCGCCCTGGTATTCACTTTCGGCAAACCATTCGATCAGATAACGGACAAGGGTCTTGGGCACACCGGCGTTGACGTGATACATGGACATGTGATCGGCGTTGTATGTGCACCAACCCAGGGCCAGTTCCGACAAATCGCCCGTTCCCACATTGAAGCCGCCGATTTGATTGGCCAAATCCATCAGAATTTGGGTTCGCTCGCGTGCCTGGGCATTCTCGTAGGTGATATCATATTGATTCTCGCTGTGGTCAATGTCGATGAAATGCTGGCTGACGGCATCATGGATGGAAATTTCACGGTAGGTAACCCCTAACAGACGAGCCAATTTCTCCGCATTGCTGCGGGTCCGTGCGGTTGTGCCGAATCCGGGCATCGACACAGCGATAATGCCCGCCCTGTCGATATCCAAAAGGTCAAACGCCCGCACGGTGACGAGAAGCGCCAGGGTGGAATCCAGGCCGCCCGAGACACCCAAAGTAACTTTTTCGACACCTGTGTGCATGATCCGTTTGGCCAGGCCTGTCGATTGAATCTTGATGATTTCGCGGCAATGCTTCGCCCGTTGAGTCGGATCGGCGGGCACAAACGGCGCCTTGGAAAGCGGGCGCAAAAGGGCGTCCGGCGACAATGCCGGCCTGTCAGGCAAGTTGAAAGGGATCACCCGATAGGTTTGCGACGACGCGGCGGCGGAGAAGGCGCTGTTCTTGACGCGTTCATGAACGAGCTGCTGCACATCGATGTCGGCGATGGCGGCCTGGGTTGAGAATTGGAATCGCTCGGTCGCGGCGAGAACGGTTCCATTTTCGGCGATCAGGGAGTGTCCGGCATAGACCACATCGGTGGTCGATTCTCCGGGACCGGCACAGGCGTACAAATAGGCAGCCAAGCAGCGGGCGGATTGATGTTTGACCAGTTCAAGGCGGTAATCCCCTTTTCCCAAGAGTTCATCGCTGGCGGAGGGGTTGACGATCAGCGTCGCACCAGCTAGAGCCATCTCTCCGCTGGGTGGATTGACGGCCCATAAATCTTCACAAATCTCTATCCCGATCGTCAGCGAGGGCATAGTCTCGGCCTTGAAAAGCAGATCTGCGCCGACCGGCACGGTGACGCCATTTAGATCGATGCGCTCACAAGCGCAAAGTTTCGCCGGCGTAAACCAACGCTGCTCATAAAACTCGTTGGTGGTAGGCAAATAGGTTTTAGGCACAACCCCCAAGGTTTCACCGTCGCTGATCAAAACGGCGCAATTGTACAATCGCCCGGAAATCTCAAGGGGCAGCCCGACCACGGTTGTGACGTGATCCCGGTCAGCCGCCTGGCGGATCGGCTTCAAAGCCTCGCGGGCGCGATCGAGCAAAAGCGACTGGTAGAATAGATCCGTACAGCTATAGCCGGTGATGCACAATTCAGGAAAGAGGGCCAATTGCGCTCCAAGCTCGGCCACCTGTTCCAGGGCGGCCACAATCTTGTTGGTGTTGAAAGCGACATCAGCGACTCGCATTTCCGGCGAGACAACGGCTACACGCAAAAAACCAAGCTCGAATTTATCATTCATCTTCGTGACTCCGGAGGATAAAATTGAGTGGCGTCCAAAGAAATTATAGCCGATCGCGTCGCCAAATTCCCCCAGAGGCTGTTTTTCCGAGAACGACGAGATACCATTGCGCCAAGTTGCCCTTTATGGCAAGATCTCGCCAACCAATTTCGCGGCTTGTTCGGGGGCAGCAATTTCCACAATCGCCGCTTGAGGCCAGGTTTCCAACACCGTGGGCAGCAACGAAGGGCGAACGACAACCACGGCGATTTGATAGGCGTCGCTGTTCAACGCCTCGATCCCCGCTTGCCATCCCTCCCCGCGCACCAATTCCAAAGGACCGAGTTCATCGATGACCAACAGATCACAAGGCACAGCACGGTTTAAAATCTGATCCCCCCAAGCCAAGGCGGAGGCCAGAAAATGCCAGCCAGACGTTCGGGGGCCGCTCGTCGGTCGATCGCGGTGGGCCAAACGGCGTTTTTCGCCGCTGCTGACATCAAGGAGATCAATGCCCATTTTTCGCCCGTCCTCAAAGACGGCTGGTGAAAGAACCCCGTTGACGTTCCACCCTTTTTTTGTGGCTGCCGCCACCAACCGGCGGCACAAAGTCGTTTTCCCCTGACCTATGCCTCCGGTAATGATGTTGATCTCACCCATCGCTATGACTTATTTCTCCATTAGAACGACGATTTGATCGTTTTGGCGCTCCACCCGGACGGGCACGTTGTAGATCGCGGCGAGTTTCTCGGCTGTGAACACATCTTCAATCGTTCCACCTTCCACCAGATGCCCGCCGTTCATTAAGAGAACACCATCGGCGATGAACGTGACCACGTTGGGGTCATGAGTGGTGAAAACGATCGTGATTCCCTCGTCGGCGAGATCGTTCAAGTGGCGCAGCAAGCGGCTTTTATTGCCCAGGTCGAGGTGGGCGGTGGGCTCATCGAGCAGCAAGATTTCGGTTTGCTGAGCCAGGGCGCGGGCGAGCAAGACCATCTGGCGTTCGCCACCGCTCAGTTGGGTGACGGTTTTCGCTCCCAACGACGACAAGCCCAACTGCTCCAGGGTTTGTCGAGCGACTTCGATATCGGCTTCCCCTGGCATTTGAAACGGCTCCAAGTAGGGGGTCCGCCCCAACAAAACATACTCCAGGACGGTGAAATTAAACGGGATGGTCTCAAACTGGGGCACCATGCTCATCAACCGACTGCGCTGGCGGCCCGTGTAAGCATGGTGAGGCTTCCCCTGCAGGCAAACGCTCCCCCGCTCAGGCCGCAATAATCCCAGGATAAGATGCAACAAGCTCGTTTTTCCCGCTCCGTTGGGCCCCAAAATAGCGGTCACTTGTTGGGACGGAATTTGCAAGGTCACATCGCGAACGACATAACCCTCCGATTGAGGGTAGCGAAAGCGGATCTTCTCAAGCGATAAGGCGGTAGGAGAATTCATCTTACTGCCGCACCTTGATGCCAGAACTGATCATCAAATAAATAAAGAACACCGCACCCAGTAGAGAGGTGAGGATCCCGAGGGGAATTTCCCCTGCCAGCAGGGTACGGGCCAAAGTATCGCACGCCAGGGTGAAAATGCCCCCCAGCAGCATGGCGACCGGCATGGAACGGTGCGCGCTGGCGCCTGAGAGCCGCCGGGCAATGTGGGGGATGATCAACCCCACCCAACTGATGGTCCCGCTGATGGAGGTGATCGCGGCCGTGGCGGTCACCAGGGTGACCAGCAAGACAAGACGCTCGCGATTCAAAACTGCACCCAGCGAGAAGGCGGTTTCGTCTTTCAAGGAGAGCAGATTCAAACGCCAGCGCATCAATAAAGCGACGATCAGGCCAACGGCGACAAAGGGAAGCACAACCCAGACATCGCGCCACCGGACGGCCCAGAGTCCGCCCAAGAGCCAAAAAGTGATCTCCTGCAACTCGGTGAGGGGATCGGCGACGTACTTCAAGAGGCCCAAGCCGGCGGAGAAAAACGCCGAAATAGCGATCCCGGCGAGAACCAACCGCAGCACCCAACCGCCAAAACGCAAACGATTGGCGAGCCCATAGGAGAGAAACAAACCGGCCAGGCCAAACACGGTCGCCGTCGACTGAACGAGCAGCGGGTGGCGCCCCAGCCAAAGGATACTGAGAGCTGCGCCAAAGGCGGCGCCCTGGGTGACTCCCAAAAAACCCGGCTCCACCAGGGGGTTGCGGAAGATCATCTGCATGGCGAGGCCGCAGGCGGCGAGGGTCATCCCCAAGATCACGGCGATCAAGATGCGGGGAAAACGCAAGCGAAGCACCAGGCGTTGAGCCAGTTGGTCTTCGAGCAGCAGGCCGGGCGCCATGCCATAGGGACGAGGATAACGCCCCAGGAAAAGGGCTACCCCCATCAACCCCAGCAAGAGAATCACCAACAAGAGAGAGAAACGTTTACGGTCAGACAACTGCACCGGATTCAAGCCTCCACCCTAAGGGATATCTCCCCGAAGTAGAGGCAGGACCTCGGCTTCAAGGGTGGCATTATCCAGGCCGTAGAGCACGGCATAGAAGCTGCGCACTTCTTCCATGATATCTAGATCGGCGGTCTGCTCGGGGTGGATTTTGGTCGCCAACCACTGCAGACCGAGAATCCAGCGTGTGTCCGGCTGATCCCAGCTGTAAAAATCGGAGGGAAAGGCGTAGAGTTGATCGTTTTGGACGGCTTGCAGTTCGCCCCAAAGCGAATCGGCTTTCAAGCGCTCGACAACCTGGGTTGCTTCGCCCCCATAATCGATCAAGAAAATTTGATCGGGATTCCAGGCGGCGATCTGTTCGAAAGAGACAACCTGCCAACCCGATTCTGCTTCCCCACTTGCCCAAACAGGCTTTCCGCCGGCATCTTCCGCCAGCCGGGTTTGAATCCAGTTCGAGGGCGGCACAAAGAAGGCCGTTTCACCACCTCGATCGCTGTAGCGCAAAACGAGGACGTCTGGCTTTTGATCTTCGGCGATGCTGCTCACAGCTTCGTTGATCTGCGCCACGCGTTCTTGATAGAAAGTGTTGATCTCCTCGGCGCGGCCGGGATTCTGAAAGACCTGGCCCAAAACCTGAATATCTTGATAGAACATCTCCGGGGTTTCCAGGTTGAGATAGATGCTGGGGATGCCCAAAGCGTCCAGAGGGCGGTTCGCCTTGCTGGCCATGTAGCCCTTCATGATTACCAGATCGGGGTTGAGAGCGGCAATCTGCTCGGGGCCGGCGTTTGTCTCCAGGGTTTCGGTCTCGTTGATTTGATCGGAAATCACCGGTAAGAAGTCATATCTCGATTGGTTGATACGCTCCAAGGCAACGACACGTTGATCCGCCTCGGGAAAAAGAAACACCGCGTCCTGCACCATGAAAAGCGCTCTCCCGGCGATGACGATCCGTTGGGGAGGCTTCTCCAGCTCGACGGTGTATCCCGAGGTGTCGGTCATCTCGATGACATCTTCCGGGGACGCTTGTGAAGAGGCGCAGGCACTCAAAAGCAGAAGGGCACTTACGATTAAAAAGAAGGGAAACCAAGGTGTTTTTTTTCTCATTGTTTTTGTTCTCTGAAAAGTTACTGAATATCATCTCCGGAGGGCAAATCGTCAGGCTTTATGGTTTCTGTAGACAAAATTTGCTCCCGGCAGTTCTCAATCCAGGTTGACATCGCCTGGATTTGGCCGATCCGAAAAGCGAAGACCTGCTCGGTGATCAAATCGGGTTGGCTCAAGCGCTCTCGTTCAGCCAAGAGGCTATCCAGCCATTGAGCACACTGCTCGCGCTGCCGCGCCAGCAGATTCAAAGCGACTTCTCTGCCCAGGCTGAGGGCAAAATAGAGCCGCGCCAGGATGACGAGACGAACATGGCGGGCAACCTCAATAGGCGCCTCGACCCAATCCAGAAAGGCTTGCTCTCCTTGCTCGGTGAGATGATAGACGTCCCGGCTGGGGCGCTTTTTCTCCGGCACATGGGTGCCCGTGATCAGGCCTTTGCGCTCCAATTTTTCGAGCAAATAATAGAGCTTGCTCCGTTTGACATGCCAGATCCGAGACAAACTAGCTCTTGATTGCAGGTCTTGATGCAAAGAATAGCCGTGCTGGGGATTCTGATACAGCAAACCCAACAGGATATACTCAATCGTGGGAGGAGGCGAATTCTTTGGTGACATATTCAAATATTGAATAGGTGAACATTGGCTAACAGTCTACCATCCCCACAAAGAAAAAACAAGATGCCATCCCTTCAAGGAAACCGCTCGGAGCGTCGTCATGCGAGAACCATAAGATCAGAAACATAAAAAACCGGATGGGGTCCTTCGATTGGACTCCACCCGGTTGTGGCTAACGACGGTTGATTTACTCTCTATTCCAAGATTTGGCTGGCGGGGACAAGCGAAGTTCCCGATTCGTTAGCCCAATTCAAAGCATTCTTGGCGGCTTCGATCAACTGGTCACTGGTCACCCCATCCTCTGGGAAAATAGAGAAGCCTGCTACCAGTGTGAGATGAAGCTTGTTTTCCACTGCGCCCTTAAATCTTTCAACTGCAGCGTTTGCCCCCAAAGTAGACGTTTCGGGAAGAATGATCGCTATTGTTTTTTGATCATATTGCGAACCGATATCAGACGTTCGCAACTTATCTTTGACAACGGTCACGGCTTCATAGAAAAGCTCTTCGACCTGATCGTGCCCATGTTCGTCGACCAATTGATCCCAATTAGCAAGCTGAAGGAGAAGAACACAGAATGTTCTCTCATGTCTACGGCTTCTGGAGACCTCAACTGTCAGAGATCGAAGGAAATACTCCCACTTCCTTAAACCAACTTCATCGAGGCTGGACATCTCCTGGATAAACTGCTGGTCTTTATACAACTGGCCAGCGTACTTGTGTGCCCGCCGGATGATGATGCCACTCAATCCAGCAACACCAGCATAACTAACAAGAGCCAGGACAGCACGATAGAGAAACGCTGCTGTTGGCCCTTGAAAAAGATATTGGCTTCCCGCAAAAACGAAAAAGCCAACGAGACCCATCATCCAATGGGACCACCGCAAGGGGATGACCATGCTCGTTACCGAGATGAAAGCAAGAAGGGAAGTTCCCAGCATCGCCGAGGTCGCATCCAACTGAGAAAAGGCATAAACAGAAGCCACAATCCAGAAGGATAAAGCAGCAGGATAAGCAAGCAGTTTACGTTTGATGGTATCGGGTTTCATCACTCTTCTCTCCTTATGGATCGGTAAATGTCCAAGATCAAGAGGGCAGCCAGGATAACGATCGTGACGACAAATAAAGCGATTGCTATTAATCTGATGGTCTGATTCTCAGCAACTCGAGGAGATTCAATCACGGTTGCGCCAGAGGGTACCGATGGTTGCAGCGTCTCTTCGTCTTGAATGGAAAAACTGGCCAGAGAATCTGCGCGTTTGATGATAACCAAATCGCCATCCAATTGATCCAATCGCTCGTTATCAGATAAGACTGCGTTAGCTTTCTCGATCCCTTGGTAAGAGGTACCGGTCACGATCAGGTAGGTCTTACCGTCATCTTTCAAGAGACTTTGAAGATAGCCAACATGGTCATCTTCACTGATGATCAACGCGATCGCATCCAACCGCTCAGGGATGTTTGTGCCAGGCTGAAACGGTTGAGGCAGTTCCTCATTCAAGCCTGAGATTTGAGCATGTTCACTGGGCAAACCAACCAAAATTTGATGCTTAGGCCCCCTGTCGCGTTCCGCTTGATCGGCCGCATCCAACACGGAGGGCAACAATTCTCTTGCTGAGGTGGCTTGGCCGATCTCAAAAGCCAGATCTAAAACGCTATGGACGATTGTGCTGTTTTCCGTGTCCGCAAGGACAAACGCCGTCTCAGAGAGATTGTTCGGCCCAATGAACGCTTGAGGATAGTTGGACAACCGCAAGGGCCCGCTCGTCCCTCCCGGCAAGGTGACATTGGAGTCTTTGTAAACAACAACCCAAGCCGCCTTATTGTCATCTTCCTGACAGCCCACTCGATCATCATCGTAATCTTGTTCAAGCTGCATATTGCTATTGATAGTTAGCGTATTCTCCCCTGGCCGGAAAAGCTCTTTCGGCAACGTGAAAGTATGGAAAGCATCTTCAGCATTCTCAGGCCCAAGCTGAATACTTCCAACCGGTGTGTCATTGAGAAGAAGGCTTAGGAAAGAAGTCTCCGGATCAGGTACTGTTGAATGGGCAAAATGCAATTCAAATTGAGCATCGGACACAAATTGCCAGGCTTGGTTGAGAGGAATGGTATAGCTACTAATGTTTTGTTCTCTGGTTCCGTAAGCGGTTTGATTTTGATAACCCAATTCTTCCAGGGACATGTGTTGGCCAAGATACGATGTATCGGTTTCGAGTTCCGGCAGCTCTTCGATCACACCAAGAGGGCCAGGCATTAACTGGTAGGTATCTTGATGAGCAAGAGCTCTCCCAGCTTTTTTGATCGCCTCATCGGTCGCACCCGTGACAATCATGCTCAAAGCAGACTCATCATAAGGTGAGACCTGCTGCCATAAAACGCCCGCATCCGGTTCGATAGTTTCTCCCTGATGATCTACCAGGGAGGAAGCATTTTCCTCCCAGGAAATGGCAATATCCTCATTGCTGAGGATGTCCAGGTGATCTGCCTTGCCAACATAAATGGTAAATCCCTCTGGGCGCAGGTTCAGCTCGCTTTGGACAAAGGTGGTGATTTCTGCCGATGTAGCTTTGGCAAATTGGCCTAGTTTTGCGCTTACGGCTACCGCCGCTTCCAATTCAGCCATATCGGGATTGTCGGGCAAAATCATATTGACCCGGTTCTGAGCCAAAGCACCAAGGTTAATGAAGGGAGCGGGAAAAGCAGATAGATCAGGTTCGGGTGCGATCAACTCATAAGAAAACTGAAAGGAAGAGGTATCCCGAATGGTCGCCCAAACTGAAGGATCGTCTTCATCAACGCAATCAAAATCTCGAAGCCCCATAAAGAAATTTATCCGTAGCTGATTGAAACCTGGCCGAATAATTTCCTCAGGAATTTCCACGCTTAATCTACCTTCATCGGCGTTGCTGGTTGTCATAGCCACGCTTCCCAGGCTGACATTGTTGAATTCAATCGTCAATGTGGATGTGGCGTCAAGCACGGGCGAATGGGCAAATTCCAGCGTAAAGGTATTTCCTTCTGTTGGCTCCCATAGTGATGGCCACTGGAACCAATAATCCTGGGTAACCAATGTCCCACGAACGGTATCATCTTGTTCATAATTCAAGTCTGCCAAGGTAACAGTCAATGTTTTGCTAAGACGATCTGCAGAAACAAAACCGAGTTGGAAGACTGAAAAAAGTACAACAATACAAATTAGCAACTTTCTCGTTGTGTTCATCGTGTCCTAACCTTTTCTCTTTTTTGATAGACTTCATAATTCCCATCTTGGCTTTCATAGATGAGAACGAAATCTTCAAATAATAGGGGGTGAGTATCTATTAATCGGTCAATTTTGTCGTCTTTCTTTGCAATGATCCAAGCAGCATACTTCCCTGGATTGACTAAACTTTCTTCCCAGTATTTTTGCGTACCTTCATGAATCACTTGCCTGTTTTGAAGCCCGGAATTTATGATGATGGTATCTCCGCTAACATATTCTCCAGCCTTCCAGGTACTCATTAATATTAAGTCATCTTCACTGGCCAAACTATCATTTATCCAGGTAAAAAAGTATCTGTCTTCTTCCTTTATTCTTAGATTAGCATTCAAAGTAGGCGCTTGACTTATATAAAACCGATTACCTATGGCAAACAATAATAACTGCAGAACAATAATAATTGAGAGAAGCCATTTGCTCCTCTTGAGTCTTTTAGCTAAATAACCACATGATATAGCTGTAGCAGGCAATGAAGAAATTGCATAACGCACATCCCAATAAGGGGTGGATGTATTGTATGGGGGAAGTTCTGGCACAAGAATTGGTGGTTGCCCTCTAAAAAAAAGCAAAGCCCAAAAAAATACATAGGGTGCAAATAGCGCATAGGTTATCATGGCTTGATTTGATAACTTATTTCTCAAAATAAAAGCAATCATCCCAACGATTGAGAAAATATAAATAATAAAGCCTACATTATGGGCACTGGCAAGAACGAATCTTAAAAGAGAAATTCCAGGCTTATATTTTGAGTATTGGGTAAATGCTGGATCAGTTTGTCCAACCACCAAATTGCCCTCTACAATAAATTCTTGATAAGACGGATGCAAAAAGTAAAACGGATCTCCTTGTAATAATAAATTAGCGAACACAAATAGAAAAATAGTGTATACCACCGGCAATAAAAACGTGAGCACATGAGCCTCAACAGCATCTCGATTCTTAGTCTTCCTCATTACGACCACGCTAACGATGAGAGCTAAAACGGGGGCCAACATCCAATTGTCGTAACGCACAAGAACAGCCAGTGAGGTGATAAAAGCAGAAAGGATCAGAGGCCGGTTGTTCTCGCTATTCATAACCCATTTTGCCATGTAATAAACCGAAATGACGAAGGTGGAAACCAACAGGGGTTCGAACTGGGCCGACGATTGCAAGAAAAGCAAATGAGGATTTGTGACAAAAACAGCAAGGGCAAGCAGGGCACTGACCTTATCTTTCAGGAGCAGTTTTGCCAATTTGTAAAAATACCAACTAGCCAGGATGAACGAAGCCATCGAAACAATAGAGCCAGCTATACCTGTACGCCAAAGAGAGTCAAGCCAAATAAAGGGCAACTGAAGAAGATAAAGCAAAGGCAGCCAATAAGAAACCAGGTTTGCGAGACCAGGTGTGAGGTTATCAAAAACCCGGCGGGGAATATTGATATGCGAGGCACGGTCACCTGCGGGCGCTATCATACCGGTTTGATAGAAATAGAAGAAACTGCCGACGCTAAGCAGTATCACCACAACTTGGATCAAAAGTTCGCCGTTTATTCTTTCGAGAATCGAATGGGATCTGTTTTCTTGATTCATGTTTATTTCTGTTTGGGGGATGATACCGAGTCTTCCCCAATCTTAGGCTGGCCTTTAAACAAACCATGCCGAGTTTTTTCCCAATAATGGGGTTTGGTCACAAGCTGCCACATACCTTTCCATGCGCCCACACTCATTAAGCCCCAATATAACGGGCTGAACATGGCATGTTTGACTAACTGATAATAATGGCGGCTTAGCGTGCCGGCTACGTTCATATAGGTAAAGGCGAAATTGCCCAAATAGAATGTGATCGCACCGACGTGAAATATCAAGCCCGGATAAAGGGAGTGGATGAATTCAGGCTGAAAGAGAAACCAGATGGTTGTCAATGCCCAATAGACAGGATTCAATATGGCTGCAAAAAAGGTCCCCCCAACGATCAATTGGAAGCTCAAAAAAGGCTTAAGCCCGATGTCTTTTAGCAGCCGGACAGGATGGCGCATGTGAACCAACCAAGTTTGGATATATCCTTTAATCCAGCGTGACCGCTGACGAATCCAATTGCGCAATTCACTGTTGGCTTCCTCGTAGGTGGTGCTATCGATGGTAGCCGTTCGGTAACCGGCCTTAAAGAGTCGCACCCCCAGGTCGGCATCTTCGGTGACATTATAGGGGTCCCAAGCGCCAACCTCGACAAGGGCATCCCGCTTGAAATGGTTAGACGTTCCACCCAGGGGAATAGGCACCCTTTGGGAATCGAGCCCGGGCAATAACAAATCAAACCACATGGAATATTCCGTCGTGAACCAGGCCGTGAGAATGTTTTGATGCCGGTTGTAATAATTCAGCTTTGCTTGAATACACACAACCTCCGGTGAGGCCTTGTCATACGCTACAATCACATGCTTGAGTTGGTTAGGTTCGGGCGCATCTTCAGCGTCATAAATCACGACATAGTCCCCCCGGGCGTGAATCAAACCATAATTACAGGCTTTGGGTTTTGTTTTCGGCTGGGCATGAGGAACAATGATAGGTTGAATTTGGGCAGGCAAATCTAGTTGATCAACTTTTTGAATGGTTTCATCATCATCTGCCTCAATCAATAGTTTAATATCCAATTTTGTGGAAGGGTAATTCAGCTTGGAGAGCGCGTCGATAAGTTCAGCAATAACCTCAGCTTCTCGATAAACAGGGACCAAAAGGGTGTAGACGGGCAAATCGCTTTCATCCAGAGCAGCGATCTCTTCTTCGGTAACGGCAATTTCGATATCGCGACTCAACCCCCGATTAATCAAGGCAAACTTATAGTAAGAAAAGGCCAGATAAAAAATCGAGGAAAGGATGTTCAGGAAGATCAGGTAAGGGAGCGGGATGAGAATAATCAAAAGCAGAGAGATCAGCCCAAAGAGAACAAAAACGATTTTTTGCCCCGTGCTCAAGGTGTAATAAGCAGAATCTTGCGGCTTTCGCTCTAAAAGTTCGGACGTACTTCTGGCAACATAGTCCGATTGATACCAATATTCCAAGGCTAATTCTAAATTCTGCTCTGTGATCAGGATAGGCTTGATCTTTTTTCCGCTGGCTGCTCGGGCGATTTGTTCCGCCTGATGGTCTTGAGGGTTTGTCATCGCCAGGTACAGGACGCTCTGCGTAGCATAAAGCGGCAAAATCCCATAGGAGCGGGCAACCTGAGGGTCAATCATCTGGACAGTTTCTTGCTCCAGGTTCGAGGGGTCTAAGTCCCCAAAAGGCAAATCCAATTGTTCTGCCAAAGACTCATACAATTCAAACTGGTTGACATAGCCCTGATTGATCAATGCCTGTCCAACTTGAACCCCTGTCCGTCTGGCCAAATCCAAAGCATCATTTAATTGCCCCCGGGTGATAATCTCTTTTTGGAGCAAATATGAACCCAGCATCCGCCGGCCCAGGTGACGATGGATAGCCTCTATGAGTACGCTACGAGGTGTGATGACAGGTTTGACCGTTTGCCCCAGCAAATCTTCTAATGTTGTCAAAGAACATTTGTAATTATGATCGGCGAAGGCGACAATCGTCTCATGGTCAGATTGTTCTATTGGCAGTGCTTCTAGTCGTAAGGACGTTTCTATGTCGATTTGCTTGGCAACAGTATCATCAACGATGTCTCCTTTGGTGATACGTTTAATCAAATCACCTAAGGGGCCAATTACTTCACTGCTTTCTTCTCGCACTTGCAAGTCGATTAAGGGGAGATCCAACACCTCGGCAATAATCGTATAAATCTCCCCTTCGGTCAGCCCACTCAGGGATTGAAGAATTTGTTCCAGGGGCTCATCTGTATAGTTATAGCGATCTAAAGCTCTTCTACCCGTCTCCCGGTCGATAATTTCTCGGGAGATCAATTTTTCAACAATATGCCGGGACTCTTTACAATGCAACCTCAGGCCATAATGTTTTTCAATAGCAGATTCAATTGTGGCACGAGATGCCAGCAGCGGCACCGTTCCTTTTCCAAGTTTGCTTTCAAGCAATCGGAAAGAAGACGAAAAAGGATCGCTGCTAGCAACCCAGGCTTCTTGCCCCGATTCAGCAAGGGGGACGACGCGATGGTCGATAACAAAATCTTGTAAGTGCGCATTGGCTAATCGCTGGTCAAACTTGATTCCATTTGCACGGATCAACGGTATCCCCGTTTGTAAGCTCAAAGCTTCGGCTATGTCCTTCTCATCTAAATAGCCTAAACCGACAAGTTTTTCCCCCAGCCGCATGGCCAGATCTGGACGAGAGGCGAGAACCTCTTCTAACTGCGACCGAGTTATCTTTCCCATAGATGTCAACAGGAAGCCCAGGCGGGGGCCCTTAAACCGTGCAGAAGCCGCTTGAGTTCCATCATGTCGATCTTGTAACGCTTCAAGCTTGGCAGCGTTGATCAGGCGAGGGTCAATTTCCAGGCCGGTGTATGTTTGCAGAAACTTGACCATCTCTTGATCGGGAGCTGCCATCGCGACAACGAGTTCATCCCCCGCTGCTTCAAGTGAGACCACGCCACACGTTCGAGCCAACGGTTCGGGCAAATGCGCGGCCGCAGCGGCGCGGCTTTCCCCACGATCTGCTATCGGGATGCCCGAGACCTCCGCCGTGGCCTCTAGCCATTCTTCGGCGCTGATCATGCCCTGATCGATCAAAATTCGATCAAAGGGTTTTCCAGTGCGGCGGTGGATGACCTTAACACCATCCACATCTGTAGCAGAAATCTTGTTTTGTCTTTGCAAGTATTGAAGCGTGTCCGCTTTGTAATCCGATGCGTTCTTTTGGCCTCTGAAATATATCTTGTTAAATGTCTGTCGCCACTGCTTGGGTGTAGTTAACACCTCTTGAATTCTCAACGCCGTGTTTCGGCAAAAACAGGTTAAATTTTCTCGAGTTCCGGGGG
>CAZXXW010000053.1:0-20575 GCA_964644835.1 uncultured Anaerolineales bacterium | reverse complement strand
GGTTATCCACCGCCGAGGGCAACCGGAATCCATATTCCACCAAAGTACTTTTTCGAGACCGATCGCCCTTATACATGGCCCGAATCTGCGGCACAGTCATGTGAGATTCGTCGATGATCAGCAAATACTCGTCGGGGAAATAATCAACCAACGTCCAGGGAGGCGAACCGGCAGGCCGCTGATCGAGGTGACGGGAGTAGTTCTCGATGCCGGAACAGTAGCCAACCTCACGCAGCATCTCCAAGTCGTAACGGGTGCGCTGCTCGACGCGTTGAGCCTCGAGGAGCTGGTTATTGGATTCAAAATACTCGATCTGCTGCTCTAATTCCGCTTCGATGTCCTCAATCGCTTTCTTGGTTTTCTCTTCTTCGGTGATGAAGTGTTTGGCCGGATAGATCGAAACGTCCTCCATTTTGCGGCGAATCTCGCCGGTGATGTAATTGACCTCGGTGATCTGCTCGATCTCATCCCCCCAGAAGCTGATCCGGTAGACATATTGGTCCTCGTAGGCCGGGGCGACTTCCAGCGTGTCACCGCGCACCCGGAAGGTGCCCGGCTTGGGGTCGACATCGTTGCGGGTATACTGGCTCTCGACCAACCGGCGGAGCAGCGTGGTGCGGCGGTAGCTTCTGCCCACCTCCAAATCAATGACGATCTTGCCGTAGGCTTCGGGGCTACCGAGACCATAAATGCAAGAAACAGAGGCGACGATAACCACGTCGGAACGGGACATCAGCGCCGTGGTCGCTGCCAGGCGGAGGCGTTCAATCTCTTCATTAATGTCAACGTCTTTTTCGATGTACAGATCACGCCGGGGAACATAGGCTTCCGGCTGATAGTAGTCGTAGTAAGAGACGAAATATTCGACAGCGTTTTCGGGGAAGAAATCCTTGAATTCCGAATAGAGCTGGGCGACCAAGGTTTTGTTGTGGGCGATCACCAGGGTGGGTTTGCCAAAGTGAGCGATGATGTTCGCCATCGTGTAGGTCTTGCCCGTCCCGGTGGCGCCCAGCAAAACCTGATGCTGCATACCCTGATCAAGCCCCGATTCGAGTTTACGAATCGCTTCAGGCTGATCACCGGTCGGTTGGAAAGGGGCGTGTAATTTGAATTCCATAAGTGTACTTCTTTAGTTTCAAAATGTTTTCAAAAGCAAATTGAGGGCTCCTATTATACGAACAAAAGTTCGATTTGGAAATGGGGAAGACGCGCTCACAACGCTTGTTTGGAGTCCACTATCGATCTATGTTATCATTCAGGCGAACAAAAATCCACCTTTAATGGTAACCACTTCTTTGGCTTCTCCCCGGCCAAAAAAGCAGGAGTTTCAGATGACATCGACAGAACAAAAACAAACCGGTCTACCTAATCAAGCCAAATTCATCTTCGGAGGCGTTGTCATCGCCGCGGCGATCATTTACTTGATGATCTCGTCCATCCAGGCCAGCGCTCAATATTTCCTCACCGTGGAGGAGGTTGTTGCCCAGGGCGCCGAAGTCCAGGGGCGCAATTTGCGCGTTTCCGGCGCCGTGATCGGCGACACGATCCACTACAACTCCGAAACCCTGACTTTGACCTTCACCATTGCCCATGTCCCTGGCGACAACAAAGAGATCGAAGCTCAGGGCGGCCTGGCGCAGGTGCTTCACAACGCGGCGAACGACCCCACCGTGCCGCGCTTGCAAGTGATCCACGAGGGGCCCAAGCCCGACCTGTTGCAAAACGAAGCTCAGGCGATCATCACCGGGCAACTGAGCCCCGACGGTGTCTTCCACGCCGATGAATTGCTGCTCAAGTGTCCCACCAAGTACGAAGAAGCCGTTCCCCAACAAGTAGAAGAATAACAATCATCCATGCTTGCAAACCTCGGTTTTGGTGCTTTAGCAATCACCTTTTTTGTCTCCCTTTACGGCATCGGCGCGTCTTTGTACGGACTACGCCAGAAAGAATCCACCTGGATCAAGAGCGCCCGCAATGCCATGTTGCTGACCTTCCCTCTGCTGACCATCTCGGTCTTGAGCCTCGTCCTGTTGCTCATCGGCGATCATTTCGAGGTCGTTTATGTCGCCTCGGTTTCCAGCCGGAGCATGCCCCTCCATCTGAAAGCTACCGCGCTGTGGGGCGGACAGGCCGGCTCACTCGTCTTCTGGTCCTGGACGATGTCGGCATTTGCCTCTGCCGTCACGCTGCGGAGATGGGATCAAGACCGAGAGCTTCTTCCCTGGGTGATCATCGTTTGTCTCGTCAACCTAACCTTCTTCTTGAGCTTGAATCTCACTATCGAGAATCCATTTGTCCGCTTGTGGCTGCCCCCGTCGGGGAAAATCACCACCAGCTTATTCCAACCCAAAAACGCATCTTTGTTCATCCCCAACGATGGCCCAGGCCTCAACCCCCTGCTCCGGCACCCGGGGATGATCTTCCATCCTCCGACGCTGTATCTCGGATTCGTCGCCTTCGTGATCCCCTATGCTTTTGCCATCGCCGCGCTGATAACCCGCCAGACCGATGACCACTGGATCCGCACCACCCGCCGCTGGACTCTGTGGGCCTGGCTGTTCCTCTCCCTGGGATTGGTGCTGGGTGCCCGTTGGGCCTATGATGTACTCGGTTGGGGAGGCTATTGGGGCTGGGACCCGGTCGAAATTTCGGCTTTGATGCCCTGGCTGACCGGCACCGCCTTTCTCCACTCGGTGATGATTCAAGAAAAACGGGGCATGTTCAAACGTTGGAACATGGTCCTGATCATCATGACCTACAGCCTGGTCATCTTCGGCACCTTCCTGACCCGTTCCGGGGTGCTTTCATCGGTCCACGCCTTCGCCCAAAGCGCGGTCGGGCCTTTGTTTTTCGCCTTCATCGGGATTACGCTATCTCTATCCTTGTGGTTACTGCTCAGCCGCTGGGATGATTTGGGGGTCAAAAAGCAGATCACCTCGATGTTGTCGCGCGAATCGCTCTTCTTGTTCAACAACCTGCTCTTCATCGGCATCCTGATCGTCTCCTTCTGGGGCGTGATCTTCCCGCTGATCTCCGAGTTGGTCACGGGGCAAAAAGTGACCGTCGGACCGCCCTTTTACGAGCGCGCCAATGGCCCCCTGATGGCCGGATTGCTTCTGCTGATGGGGGTCGCTCCCCTATCCGCCTGGGGCCGCTCGACGATCCAATCCCTGGGGCGAGCGATCTGGAAACCGACCATCGCCGCGGTCATCGTCGTCATCGCGGTCATCTTTGGCGGTATTCGCAACCCCGCCGCGTTGATCGGCTTCTTCCTGGTCGCGCTGGTCATCGCCGTAACCCTGATGGAATATTGGCGCGGGATGCGAGCCCGAGTCAAATGTCATGACGAGAACCCCTTCCAGGCCATCTGGGCATTGACCCGGCGCAACCAACGTCGTTACGGCGGCTACCTGATTCACCTGAGCATGGCGATGATCGCGATCGGCATGCTCGGCATCGAGCTCTTCCAGTCCGAAACACAAGGCACGCTGAGCCAGGGTGAATCGTTATCGCTGGGAGCCTATACAATCACCTACCAATCGCTGAACGTGGCCGATACCCAGGATGGCCGCAACGTGGCTGAGGCTGCCGTCGCCGTCGAGAAAAACGGCCACCCCCTCACTGTGCTCAACCCCCGCCGGGAATTCTTCTACGATCACAACCAATCGATGACCATCCCCGCCGTGCGCAGCACGATCGAGGACGACATCTACATCCTGCTGATCGACTGGCGCGAAATCAACACGGACAGCGCCACGTTCAAGGTCTACCGCAACCCCCTGGTCAAGTGGCTCTGGCTCGGCTCGGGCATGTTCGTTGTCGGAACGCTGGTGGCCGTCTGGCCGGATAGAAAGAAGAACAGTGGGTAGTGGGAAGTTGGCAAGTTAGCATTTGTGTTTTGATGAGATACACTGTGAAACGTACAACTTTTTTATTGCTTTTCATCTTATTATTGGCCGGGATGGCCGCACATCCTGTCTGGGCGCAAGAGACCGATCCCGACATCCCCAGCGACGACGACGTCAACGCTGTTGCTGAAGATTTATATTGCCCGGTGTGCGAAAACATCCCCCTGGATGCCTGTGGCACCCAGGCCTGTGTGCAATGGCGTGACTTAATTCGCGAGAAACTAGCCCAGGGCTGGACGGAGGAGGAAATCAAAGCCTATTTCGTCAACCAATACGGCGACCGCGTCTTGGCCGAGCCACCCCGGCGGGGCCTCAACTGGCTTGTCTATCTTGTCCCGCCTGCGGCCTTCTTCGCCGGAGCTTACTTGCTCTTCAAAGGAATTCGGAATCGGACCATCCAAGCAGAAGAACCGGACTCACTCGCTGAGGCTTCCGTTGATGAGGCTTATATCGCCCGCCTGGAAGAAGAACTACGCAAACAAGACTAATCCATGAATCAATCCCAAGAAAGTCAAACTCAAACCAATCCCAGATGGGGGCGCATCTTGGCCTGGGGCGGCCTCTTCCTGCTCTTGGCCATCGTCGGCCTCGGCTTAGCCCGCGCCCAAGAGGGGCCCATCCAAGTTGGCAAAAAAGCGCCCGACTTCCTTTTGACCACCTTTGACGGTGAAGAAATTAACTCCCAGGAACTCAGCGGCAAGGTCATCGTGATCAATTTCTGGGCTTCCTGGTGTACCCCCTGCAAAGAAGAAGCCGCCGATTTGGAAGAAGCTTGGCGCATGTACCGGGACAGCGGCGAGGTCGCGTTTTTGGGCGTTGATTACGTCGACACCGAACCCGAAGCCAAGGCGTATTTAGAAGAATTTGAGATCACCTACCCCAACGGGCCTGACCTGGGCACGCGCATTTCCCAGGCCTTTCGCATCCGGGGCGTGCCCGAGACCTATATCATCGATAAAAATGGCGTTCTCGCTCACGCTCAAATTGGCCCATTTCAATCTCTTGGCGACATCACCGCAGCGATTGATCCGCTGCTTGATCCGTAAACGGAAGAAACTATGTCGATCAGTTCCATTCTCATCATCCTTGCCCTGTTTCTTTTGACAGCGCTCGTTCTTGTGCAGCCCTTTTTCGCTAGCCATCCCAAACCGCAAAGCAGAGACGAAGAGCAATATACCAGCCTGTTGGCCGAACGTGAACGCGCCATCCAGGCCTTGCAAGAACTCGAGTTCGATTACGAGTTGGGCAAAATTCCCCCAGAAGATCATCCCGCACTGCGAAAACAGCTCCTCGCTCGCGGCGCCGAAGTGCTTCGTAAGCTCGACGCATATGAGCAGAAGCGCCCCACGTCTAACGATGACAACCTCGAAGCGATGATCGCGGCGCGCCGAAAACAAACCAGAGGCAGACAGTGACGCGAAAAAAGTTGCGATCTCTTTGTGTTCTGGTTTGTCTTGCCTTGATGCTCGGCCTTGGCGATCAAACTGCGCAGGCTGCGGGTTCGGATTCGCTCACAGGTACGAAAGCCAGCCCCCAATTCCAGATCGAGACTCCTGCGCCGGGAACGGGGATCATCAAGGTTGAGGTGACCAACCGTTCCGGAGGCGATCTGCCCACCGGCTCCGACGTGATCCTGTATGGATATGAAGGCCATCAGGTCGCCTTCGAGAAATCCAAACCGCTCCCCCAAGAGGGCATCGTCACCTTTGAAGACGTTCCTCTGGTGCTTGGCCGCGTCTATGTAGCCGCCACTGAACACCAGGGCGTGCGCTACGGCTCCACCTTTGCAGAAATCTCAGCAGACACACAGGAAGCGAGCATCGAGATTGCCATCTTTGACACCATCAGTGATCTTTCTGTGTTAGCGATCGAGCAATGGCACTTTTTCGTCGAGTTTGAATCCGGCAGCACCAAAGTCATCGCGTTGATGTTGCTGAGCAACACGAGCGACCAAACCGTGGCCGGGAAAAGCGAGGGCGAGCCGGCGTTTGCCGTGCAGTTGCCCTCCAATGCGTTCAATTTACAGGTGCAGGAAAGTGTGCAATTGCGTTACGCCCAGACTGAACGAGGTTTTAGCGTTGCTCACTTTCGACCAGCGGACGAGCCCTACGAAGTCACCTTTGGCTTTCAGTTACCGACGGAGGGCGATCGTCTCGACTTCGAGATGCCCGTCCCGCTGAAGACCGAATCGACGATTGTATTCATCCCTGATGGGGCTGCTCAACTCGAGAGTGATCACTTCGAGAGAATGGAAAGCCGCGATTTTCAGGGGACGACATACAGCATTTATTCGTCGGAAGCGCTGCGGACGGGCGACTCCCTGACCTTCTCGCTGGTTGACATCGCCGAAGTAGAATCCCGCCTTCTCCCCACTGAAAGGGATAATGCCCGTCCGACAGAATTGCTGATCGGGCTGGTTGTGATGGGGATAACTTTGATCGCCGCGGGAATTTTCTTCTGGAGAAGAACCCGCCAAGAAGACACAGAGGCCCCCGGCAAGGTCGCGAGACAAAGCAATCAGGCCGAAGATTTGATGGACGCGATCATCGCTTTGGATGATCTTTACAAAGTAGGCGAACTATCCGAGGAAGAATATCAACAGCGCCGGGCCAAGTTGAAGGAACGGCTCCGGAAGGCGGTTGAAAACGAGGAAACTCTCTAGAGTATCGCAGCCCTAAAGGTTTACGGTTGCACCATGATCACTGTAGAAAATCTGACAAAACAATTCGGGGCAAAACCGGTGTTGCGGGGAATCGATTTCCACGTCAAGCCGGGCGAATTTGTCGCCCTGCTCGGCCCCAACGGCGCCGGGAAGACCACGTTTCTGCGCATTTTAGCCTCGCTGACGCGTCCCAATCAGGGTGATGTGACTATCGACGGCTATTGTCTGAGCAACCAGGCTGCGGCGGTGCGCCGTCGCCTGGGCGTGGTGCTGCATCAACCGCTGCTCTACGGCGAACTGTCCGCCGAAGAGAATTTGCGCTTCTATGGGCAGATGTACGCGATCTCGGACATCGAAGCACGCATCGACGAAATCTTGGAACTGGTCGGCCTGTCCCCGCGGCGGAGCGATTTGGTCCGCACCTTCTCGCGGGGGATGCAGCAACGCCTTTCCATCGGCCGGGCCTTGCTCCACGATCCCCCCGTGATGCTGCTGGATGAGCCCCATACCGGCTTGGATCAAGATGCATCCGTGATGTTCGACTCCGTCCTGGAGCAAGTCGCCCGGCGAGGCCACACCGTGATGATGACCTCCCACGACCTGATCCGCGCCGCCAAGCTGGCCGATCGTTTCGACATCCTCGCCGGAGGGAAAATCGTCGCCTCGCAGCGGAGCAGCGACACCGAGGCCGAGGCCCTGGTCAGGTTCTACCGCCAGGCGATCAAGGAGGGTGATCCGTGAAGCCCCTAGCAGCGTTCGAACTTTTTCTCAGAGCGTGGTGGGCGGTGACGTGGAAAGACCTGACCAGCGAATGGCGCAGCCGGGAGATGCTCACAGCCATGTTCGTCTTCGCCTTGCTGGTAATCTTGATCTTCAACTTTGCCCTGGAACTGGACATCCAGGCTCGCGACAGCGTGACAGCGGGCGTGCTGTGGGTCACGTTTGCATTTGCGGGCACGCTGGGATTGAATCGCTCGATGGCTGCAGAAAAAGACCGCGGCTGCCTGGACGGCTTGTTGCTCGCCCCGGTCGACCGCAGTGCGATTTACTTTGGCAAAGCCAGCGCTAACCTGATTTTCATGCTCGCTGTTGAGGCCATCGTCCTGCCGGTTTACAGCGTTTTGTACGATACCAACTTATTTTTACCCGGCTTGCTGCTCGTGATTCTGCTTGGCTCGATCGGCTATATCACTGTGGGCACGCTGTTAGCTACCATGGCCGTGCAAGCGCGCACCCGCGATATCCTGCTGCCGATTCTGCTCTTCCCCTTAGCTATTCCGCTGCTCATCGCCGCGGTCAAAGCCAGCGGCGGAATCCTGCAAGGCCTGGCATTGGCAGAAGTCAGCCATTGGCTCAATTTGCTCATCGTTTATGACATCGTTTTTGCGACGATCGCGTTGATGTTTTTTGAAGCGGTCGTCAAAGAATAGCATCACCACAGAGCCGCAGAGTTCGCGGAGAAAATGACAACAAGAGATCAACTTTTTCAAATGAACAACCTTGGGATTATCCAATGAAATCAAAACCAAAACTTCTATCCCTTCTTGATGTATTTACCATCGTAACCCTTTTGATTGCGACCGCGCTAGTTTTCTACTACGCGCCGGTCGAACGGGTCATGGGTGCGGTGCAGAAAGTGTTCTACTTCCACGTCGCCGCGGCCTGGGTGGGCATGCTCGGTTTCATGGTCGCCGCCATCGCCGGGGTTCTCTATTTGGTCAAAAACAAGATCATCTTCGATACCGCCGGCGCTGCGGCCGTTGAAATCAGCCTGGTCTTCTTTTTTGCTGCTATCGTGATGGGATCGATCTGGGCGCGCCCCACCTGGAACACCTGGTGGACCTGGGACCCCCGTCTGACCACGGCTGCGATCGTAGAGCTGATTTACGCCGCCTACGTGATGCTGCGCCGGGGTCTCGAAGACCCGGAACAACGCGCCCGTCTCAGCGCCGTCTATGCCATCCTGGGATTTATCAGCGTGCCGATGACGTTCATCTCCATCCGCATGCTACGGACCATCCACCCCGTCGTGGTAGGAGGCGGCGGTGCAGCCGGAGATTCAAGCGGTGGTTTCAACATGGTCCCGTCGATGGTACAAACCCTGTTGTTCAGCATCGCCGCCTTTTCAGTGCTATTTGGCGATCTGCTTTGGCACCGCATCCGCTTGGGAAAACTGGCCCATCACATCGAAATGCTGCGGGCCAAGTTAAACGAATAAACAAGGAGAAAACATGTCTACGCCCGATACCCTCAACTACATGATCGCCGGATACGCTGTCATCTTCATCATCCTGGCGGGTTATGTCGCCAGCTTATGGCTCCGTTTTCGCAAACGGCGGCGAGAAATCGCTTTGCTGGAAGAAGCCTTGGATTAACCACAAACGGGCGGTCAGTGTGAAAACTGGCCGCCCGGCGAATTTTTGATGAGATTTATTCCCGCCACGCCGCCGTCATCAAAGCAATCCAGCCCAAGATGAGAGCCACACCACCCCCCAGGGGCAAATAACTCAGGGGAACGGGACCAAGCATCACATTACCCAATAAGACAAGCAAATAGGACACCCCGGAGTAGAGAATAATCCCCAGGGTGAAGAACCACCCCGCCGCCCGCAAAGTGTTGGCCCGGTTCCACCACTGGGTAATCCCCCAGGCAATGAACACCAGGGCAATGGCGTGATACATCTGGTAGCGGATCGCCTTCTCCCACAAGGCCAACCCATCACCGGACACCAACCCTTCTAACTCCGTGACACCAAATATACCCGCCGCAACAGCTAAAGCGGCCAACGCTGCGCCTAATGCGAAGAAAAATCGTTCCATTTTTATCCTCCTCGAGGGAAATCTTCTGGCAAGCTACATCGAGATTATAGCCTAAAACGGAAGACCTGAACAAGTGTTGAACAACTCATTCGTTAGCCTATCTAAAATTATGCTAGAATGCATGGGGTAAAAAACACGATTGTGTTTTCGGTTAAAAAAACACTCAAGCTAGAACCAAATTGGAGGGAAGTATGTCTCTGGATATAGTCGTTGGCGCCCAGTGGGGCGATGAAGGCAAAGGACGTGTCGTCGACCTGCTTTCTGCCGAAGCGGAGTACGTTGCCCGTTACAACGGCGGCGATAACGCCGGGCACACGGTGACAGTTGGCGACCAAATCTTCAAGCTGCACCTGATTCCCTCGGGAATCATCTATGCCCATACAACGGGCGTGATCGGGAATGGCTTGGTACTCAACCTGAAAGTGTTGAGCGAAGAGATCGACATGCTCCGTGAGGCGGGCGTCGAAATCGGCCCCCAACGATTGCGCATCTCGCATGCAGCGCACATCATCACGCCAGGGCACCGGGCCCTGGATAAGGCTCGTGAAGAGGCGCGTGGCAAGGGAAAAATCGGCACCACTCTGCGGGGCATCGGCCCAACCTACCAACAAAAAGCAGAACGCTCCGGCCTGCGGATGGAAGCAACGCTCTCAGCCGAGGGCTTCAAACAAGCTGTTCGAGAACACGTCGAGGCGGTCAACAAGCAACTCGTCTCTCAATATGACGCCGAGCCACTGGATGCCGAGGCAATCGCGGCGGAGCACAGCGCGTATGCCGAGAGGCTTGCTCCCTACGTGACCAATGTCTCCACATTGCTGACCGAGGCGCTAAAGAATGGCGCGGATGTGCTGGCCGAGGGCGCCCAAGGCACGCTGCTGGACATCGACCACGGCACGTATCCCTATGTGACCAGCTCCACCCCCACGGCGCCCGGCGCGCTGGTCGGTCTGGGATTGGGCCTTGGCTGGACCGGCAGGGTCATCGGGGTGACCAAAGCGTTCCAAACCCGCGTCGGCGAAGGGCCCTTCCCCAGCGAAGTTTTCGGCGAGACGGCCATATGCCTGCGCGGTACCGGTGAAAACCCGTGGGACGAGTTCGGCACGACCACGGGGCGACCGCGGCGGGTCGGCTGGCTCGACGGCGTCCTGCTGCGTTATGCCGTCCAGATCAACGGCGTGACCGAGTTGACCATCACCAAACTGGACATTCTCTCCGGACTGGAGAGATTGCGGATCTGCACAGCCTACCGGGGTGAAGATGACATCCACACCACGCTCCCGCTTGGTCCCACCGATTTGGCGTACGAGCCGGTCTACGAAGATCTCCCCGGCTGGGACATGGACATCATGGGCGTTCGCAGATGGCAAGATTTGCCCAATGAGGCGCGGGATTATATCGCCCGTATCGAAGCGATCGCCGATTTGCCCGTCAAGCTGATCTCTGTAGGCCCGGAGCGTGAGCAAGTTATTTCTCGCGCTTAACCGATGAAATTTGCCCGCATTTTGCTGCTCGTGCCGCTGCTGGCCGCTTGCCTGCCGGGGACAACGGAGACTCCCTTCCCAACCGAGACGCCCCCACCAACGGAGACAGCTACCCCTACGGTAATCTGGTTTCCACCAACGGAAACACCTACCACGGTGCCGACGGTCATCCCCTCCCCCACACCGGAATTACGCCCCGGAGTCGGCTCGATTCTTTACGAGGATGATTTCACCGCTTCCTCCTCCTGGACATTACAAGACACGGCCTCGACGACCGTCTCCCTTGGCGGCGGAGAACTGACGCTAGCCTTATCCCAGCCGGAAGGGTATCTCTACAGCATCCTGGAAGGGGCGTTGTTCAGCGATTTTTACGCCGAGATGACGGTGAGCACCAATTTGTGCACCGGGCTGGATGAATACGGGATGTTGATCCGCTACAACTCGCCGAGCAACTTTTACCGCTATTCGCTCTCATGCAACGGGCAAGTGCGGCTAGACCGGGTTTACAGCGGGACGCCTTCTTCCCCACAGGCCTGGCTGCCGAGCACTTCTGTTCCGTCGGCGGCACCGAGCACGTCACGATTGGGCGTCTGGGCTGTGGGCCGCGAGATGCGCTTTTTCGTCAACGATCAATACCAGTTCTCGGTCAGCGATCCGCTCTTTCCCAGTGGCGCGTTGGGCGTGTTCGTGCGATCGGCGGGGGAAACCGCTGTGACGGTGAGTTTCTCCGATCTGGACGTTTATCGCATCGAACAATAACTTGAAGACTAACTAACTATCACTTTGAGTTGTCTGCCGGTCGAGTTCCGGAGCGCTAGCGTAGGAGTATCGAGACCAGGACAGCGGCAACACGGATGTGCGCAGAGCGAAACTGGGTTTCGATACATTTTCTCACGCTGTTTGAAAACACTTGCCAAGGGCATGCTTCGCAAACCGGCGTTTCGCCGCTTTTTTGAAAGTGATAGGCGACCAAACTTGAAGATTTTTTTATGACGCCTTCAATGTGGATTACCTTGAGCATTTTGATCGCGGCGATCGTGCTGTTTGTCACCGAGTGGCTGCGGGTCGATCTTGTCGCCCTGCTTGTCGTCGTCGCCTTGATGCTTTCGGGCATTCTAACCACGCAAGAAGCAATAGCCGGTTTCGCCAACCCGGCTATTCTGACGATCGCGTCCCTGTTCGTTATTGGTGGAGGGGTGATGCAAGTGGGCTTGGCCGGGAGAATCGGGCAACAGATTTTATCAATTGCCGGGGAGGGGCAAAAGCGCCTGGTGGCGGTGATTATGCTCACCGTGGCCCTGCTGTCCGGCTTTTTGAGTTCCACGGGCATGGTTGCCGTCTTGCTGCCTGCCATCACCAGCTTAAGCCGCAAGGCCCGGATCAGCCCATCCAAGTTGCTGATGCCGCTCTCCTTTGGCGCGTTGCTGGGCGGTGCGATGACACTAATCGGCACGACGCCGAACATTATCGTCAACGACCTGCTCAACGAGCATAATATTCGGGCGTTTGCTTTCTTCGACTACACACCAATCGGGATTCTTTTGTTGATCGCCGGGGTGGGCTTCATGCTCTTCATCGGCCTTCGCTTGCTGCCCGAGCATCAGCCCCAAACCGAGTTGCACCGCATCGAGACGCCCGAAGAATTGGTCTCCATCTACCGATTACCCGACAATCTCTACAGGTTGCGGGTGCGCCAAGCCTCGCCACTGATCAACAAGTCATTAGAAGAAGCTCATCTGCGCCAACAATTCAACTTGACCATCCTGGAGATTCAACGACCGCAAAAGCCAAAAGAAGTCGCCAAGCTGGGCGAGCGGCGGCTGATGCTGCAATCGAACAGCCTTGATTCCATTGACCCAGATCCGGAAACAGGCATCCAGGCCAATGATATTCTCATCGCCCAGGGGAACCACCTCGATATCAGCTACGCGGCCGCAAACCTGAATTTAGGCGTCCAGCCAGCTCAAAGCGACGACCAACAAACGCTGATCAGTGATGAGGTCGGGGTCGCCGAAGTCTTGCTTCCACCGCGCTCATCCCTGCTGGGGAAAACCATCGTCGAGGCTCGCTTTGGCACGCTGCACCATCTCACCGTGCTGGGTATTCACCGCTCCGGCGAGGAAATACCCTTAGACTTCAAGGAAACGCGGCTCCGCTTTGGAGACACGTTGCTGGTCCAAGGTCCTTGGAAGCATATCCATGCCCTGCGCAAACAGCGGAGCGACTTCGTCGTGATGGGAGAACCGGAGGCCATGTTCGGCCCTCCCAACCGGAAACAAGCACCCATCGCTCTGGCTATTGTCCTGGGCATGTTAGCGCTGCTGATCACCAACGCCCTTTCCGTGACGGCGGCGAGTATGCTGGCAGCCCTGGCGATGATTTTGACCGGCTGCCTGTCCATTGATGAGGCCTACGCCAATGTAGATTGGAAAAGCATCGTGCTCATCGCCGGTATGCTGCCAATGAGCACCGCCCTGGAAAAAGTCGGCCTGGTCGAGCAAGCCGCCGGGGGATTGACCACTGCCTTCGGGAATATGAGTCCCTTGATTATTCTGGGAACGCTATTTTTGATCACCTCGGGATTCACCCAGGTGCTCTCCAACACGGCCACCACCGTCTTGATCGCTCCGATTGCCTTGGCTACAGCGCAACAACTTGGTATTCAACCGCACGCCTTTATGATGACCGTAGCTATCGCTGCCTCAATGGCCTTTGCCTCGCCGGTGGCCTCGCCACCCAACACCCTGGTGATGGGCGGCGGGGATTATCAATTCAGCGATTACATCAAAGTTGGCACACCCCTGCTCCTGATCACTATGCTCATCTGCGTGCTGGCGATGCCGATTTTGTGGCCGCTCTGAAGCAACACCGTCTCGCCAAACAGCACGATGTAGCTCACTCAAACCAACCACCAATCACACAAAGACTTATGGGAAAAAGAAAATACCGCAACCGCTTGAACGATCTTTCCAACAAAGAATGGCTTAAGTTTCAAAAATCCTGGTTCATCCACAACCCGCCGCCACGCAAAAAAGATGTCTTGCAGCACCCGGCCAAATTTCCGGAAACGTTGGTGCAGGAATTCATCGAGTTTTTCACAAAGGGGGGACAGGTGGTCTTCGACCCCATGGCCGGAACCGGCAGCGCGCTGGTCGCCGCGTTGCGTTCGGGGCGAAACAGTTATGGGATCGAACTGAACCCGGACTACGCCCAGATTGCTCGCGACATCCTGGATGAAGAGCGCCGAGAGTTGGGGGAAACGGTCAAAGAGCTGACGACGGACGTGATCACAGCTGATGCCGCTGATATGGCCGATCTCGTCGAGCAGCACGCGATCCCGACCATCGATTACGTCATCACTTCGCCTCCCTACTGGGACATGCTCCATGCCAAGGGCGCCAAGACGCAGAAAGAGCGCCGGGAAGACGCCGACCTCGATGTGGTCTACTCCCAAAGCGATCGCGACCTGGGCAACATTCACGATTACGAAGCATTCCTGGAGCAACTAATCCAAATCTATGCTGCCCTGAAACCCTTCATCCGCCACCGGGCCTATCTGACCATCATCGTCAAGAACGTCAAAAAGGGCGGAAAGATTTATCCCCTGGCCTGGGATTTGGCCAAGAGGCTGGGCGAAACCTACGTGCTGAAGGATGAAAAAATTTGGTGCCAGGACAATATCCGCCTGTTCCCCTACGGGATGGGCAACGCCTGGGTGAGCAATACTTTCCACCACTATTGTCTCCAATTCCGAAATGAATGATGTAAGTGTGCAAGTTCAAAATATGTAAGTTGTATGTATGCAAGAGAGCTGATTCCAACTATGTAGGAGGGCAACACTACGATGGTTATGGCATCCGATTTCATCACCCTCCCCTACAGCGATGATCTCACCCGCGGGGGAATTGCTTACGCGAGTAAATCACTGCACTACACCTACAACCGGATGAGCAGTTCCGCCCTCCCGCGGCTGCGCCGGATCGTAGCCGGGATCGCCGTCGAACTGGCTTTTCGCCGTTACCTTGCCCAAGAGGAGATTCCCCACGACAACCTGGGGCGGACTCCCTTTACCGATCCCGACAGATACGACATCGCCATCGGAGGTCGGCGCTGCGATATCAAGAGCTTCGTCCTCAAGCGGAAAAAACGCATCCGCCTGATCCGGGAAGAACCGGAGCAACTGCTCCAGGCCGAGGCGCTCGTTCCCGTCGACCAGAGCAAGTCCACCCCGCTCAGGGACACAGACTTGTATATTTTCGCCTTTTTGACAGCTCTCCTGACCCCCAACCAGGATTTGATACAAAAAGCGATCGCGGCGAAACAGCCGATCCACTTAATCTACCCGTTTTCGGATCAATGGGCACGCCGTGACCAGAATCCCTTAGGCGACCTTGTCCTCAAAAGCGCGGCTTCGCAAACGCTCCGGGTCAAATTGGTCGGCCAGGGTCAGGATCAAGCGGCCATCAGTGAAGACGTAACGCTCCAGCCCGGGAAACGAACCAAAGCGCGGAGAACATTCAGCACGCTTTCTCATCTCCACACACCCGACCTGCCCGATGACCTGATCGGAATCCACAGCCCGCTCCTGGACGAAACCGAGGTGATCAAGCCGATCGATTGGGGCAACATTTGGGTCTATGGCATGGAAATCATTTTTACCGGCTACATCACCCGGGGTGAATTTCGCCAGCAGGCCAGCACGATCCCCGCCGGGAGCCGCGTGTTTCAATATCCACGCACCAGCACGGACAACCTTTCCACTCCAGTTCAAAACTTGAAGCCGCTGGCTCAACTCTTTGCCCAGGCGAAGGATTGGGAGAGAAAATAGGACACACAATTTGGCACTAAGTGTCTGGGGAAAGTTTTACGTCTCCCTTAATTTCGTGTACAATTGTTCTAGTCATCATAAATCATATAGGAAAGGAAAACAAATGTACCAAAAACTAATCATCGTTGGCTATTTAGGTCGTGATCCCGAAATGCGCTACACCCCCAACGGTCAAGCTGTGACCAACTTCTCGGTTGCGGCGAGCCGTCGTTACTCAAAATCTGATGGTCAGCAAGTCGATGAGACCACCTGGTACCGCATCTCTGCCTGGGGACGTCAAGCTGAAACATGCAATCAGTATTTACGGAAGGGCAGCCGCGTCCTGATTGAAGGACGTCTAAATCCCGATCCGGAAACAGGTGGGCCGCGTCTATACCAACGTCAAGATGGAAGTTGGGGAGCATCCTTTGAAGTGACGGCCCAATTTGTCAAATTTATGTCTTCCCGAGCCGAAGATGAGGCTCTCCAAGCGAATTATCCATCACAACAACAGCCCGAGGAAGACGATATTCCTTTCTAGCCAGGACTCTCTCAGGCGGAGAGAAGCCCCCCTGATTACGTCCCTTGTCCGCGCCTTTAACTTTCAAAGGAGCAAAACGTACTATGTCTTCAAATTCACCCCAACCGAAGAAAAAATCGATCAAGCTGAATATTCCCGAGAATCTCGAGCCTACCTATGTCAACCTGGCCCGGATCACCCATTCTCCCTCGGAGTTGACTCTCGATTTTGCCTTGATCGTTCCCGGCAGCAGTACGGCTGATGTGCAGAGCCGCGTCTTGATGAGCCCGGTGAGCGCCAAACTGTTCTACCGCGCCCTGGGCGAAAACTTGGCCAAATATGAAGCCAAATTCGGAGACATCAACATCCCCGGTGGCTCGTCCCTCGCCGAGAATCTGTTCAATTTCCCCCAGAAATAGTCATGGAACGTCTCGACGAGATTATCGATCAAATCCACAAATCCTTCGAAACCCGCACCAGGGTGCGCGACCGGGCCCTCAAGCAGGCCCGCTATCTGACCCGCCACTGCGCCAATGCCATCCGAGCCATCCACCGGGGGGAACGGGATGTCGCCAGAGAAAAACTCAAGCAGGCAGCAGAGCTGGTCGACGAATTAGACCTGATGGCCGGCGAACACCCTGACATTTATTACGCTGGTTACACCCAGGATGCGCTCAAGGAATACGCCGAGGCCAACATCACCGAGGCCTTGATCAACGGGGATCCGATTCCCCTGCCCTCGGAGTTGAACCTGGAATACGAACCCTACATGAAAGGCCTCGCCGAGACCGCCGGGGAATTGCGCCGTCGCTGCCTGGACATCCTCCGGCATGGCCATTCCCAGGAAGCAGAACGCATCCTCACTCTGATGGACGACATCTACGCCATTCTGGTGACCATGGATTACCCCAAAGCGATTACAGGCGGATTACGCCGCCTGACAGACATCGTCCGCAGCATCACCGAGCGCACCCGCGGCGATCTGACGATGAGCTTGCGCCAGGAACGCCTGGAACGACGCCTGCAAGCTCTCGAAGACCATACATCGAAAATCATCGACAACCATGCGTAAAATCCGGGCGTCCGACATCAGCACATATTTATTCTGTGAGCGGGCCTGGTGGTTTCGCCAACAAGGCATCGAGACGAGCAATATCGCTGAACTGGCCGGGGGCCGGGAGTTGCACCACCGTCATGGGCGCGCGGTCCTGGCCAGCGGCTTGCTGCGAGCACTGGCCTACCTTCTGCTCCTGGCGGGATTGATCACTTTGGCAGTTTATCTGACCATGCAAATCGTATAAACTTGGGATTCCCTCCGAAACCTTATGTCCCTTTTCCTGGTAGCAATTTTCATCCTCTTCGTTGGTCTCTTGCTCGTCTGGCAAGCCGAAAAACAACGCAAAGCGACCGGGCTACCAGGTGGCGAGGTGATTTACGCCGACACGCGCAAGTGGGGAGAAGTGGAAAAGCCCCTTTACGACGACAAACTCGATCTCACCGGCCGCCCTGATTATCTCATCCAGCAAGGCGAGATGGTCATCCCTGTGGAAGTCAAATCTAGCCGAGTGACACAATCTCCGTATGATTCGCACATCTTCCAGTTAGCGGCATATTGCTACCTGGTGCACCAAACCTACCGAACCCGGCCAACCCACGGCATTTTGCATTACCCGAACCGGACCTACCGGATTCCCTATTCCGACGAACTCGAAAACGCCCTCATCGACCTTGTCGCAGAAATGCGCACCAAAGGACATCGCAAGCTGAATCGTTCGCACCAATCGGCGCGCCGCTGCGCCAGTTGCGGCTATCGCTCCAACTGTGATCAACGCCTCGACAAATAACGGCGTCGAAAAACTCCGTCGCAAATCTCGCCCATAATTACTTGTTCCTGTCGACGAACTTACCGATATAATAGCACCATCATGAAGTCATCATCGTCAGAATTCGAACATATTGTCATCGCCACACATCCCAATATTCCCAAGGCCAGCGAAAAAGCCGCTCAAATGGCCGCATTTCTGGGAGATCGCGACATCTTGACGACACACGGCTCGCTGTATGACGAATCCTTGCGTAGTATTGTCAAAGAAAAAAGCGATTTACTCATCGCCCTGGGAGGTGACGGTACGATGTTACGAGCCGGGCATTTGTGCGCGCCGCACCATGTCCCCATTTTAGGAATCAATATCGGCAAGTTGGGCTTCCTGATCGAATTCAAACATGATGAATGGGAACAAGCGCTTTCCAGAGTGCTGGCCGGAGATTATTGGCTGGAAAACCGAATGATGCTCCAAGCCGAGCAATGGCGCGATGACCAAAAGTTGGGAGATGGAGTCGTGCTCAACGAGGTCGTCGTCAGCCGCGGCAGAATCGTCCGCCCGGTTCATTTGCGCACCAGCGTGGAAGGGCATTTTTTGACCACCTATGTCGCCGACGGGCTGATCGCCGCGACCCCCACAGGAGCGACAGCGTACGCCCTGGCAGCAGGCGGCCCGATCCTGCCCCCAGAATTACGCAACATTTTACTCGTCCCCGTGGCGCCCCATCTCTCCATCGATCGCGCCATTGTCTTGCCTCAGGGCTCCTCCGTGTCGATCACCGTGCACACCGAACACCAGGCGATTATTAGCATGGACGGTCAAGAACCGATCCCCATGGAAGATGGCGACAGCGTCAACGTGCGCGCCAGCGATCATGTCACCCAATTTGTGCGCACCCAGGACCCCGGCTATTTCTACCGCAACATCACCCCGCAAATGTACACCAACTATCCTGCTAACAAAACAAATTATGACCGAAACGACTGAAATAACCTACTGCGTCAATCACCCCAACAGAGAAACCAGCCTACGATGCAACAAATGCTGCAAATTAATTTGCAGCCAGTGTGCCGTCCACACCCCCACCGGGTACCGCTGCCAGGAATGCATCAAAACCCAGCAAAAGATTTTCGAGACGGCAAAATGGCACGATTACCCTGTGGGATTTTTCATCGCCTTTGGGATTTCGTTTGTGGGCAGTCTGATCGTGCCCAGACTAGGATTTTTCGTCCTCTTCCTGGCCCCGTTGGTGGGCATGGCCATTGCCGAACTATCTCGCCTAGTGACTCAAAGACGCCGTTCCAAACGCCTTTTCCTGGCCATCGCCACCGGCGCTTTGCTTGGTGGAGTCCCGTCTTTGTTGATGCGGTTGGTACCGTTGTTGGTGCTCTTGCCCCAATTGGAAAGCTCCATCAGCCTGTTGATTTCCACAGTATGGCATGGCGTTTATGTTATCATGGTAACATCTACTAGCTACTATCGAGTCAGTGGTCTCATCTTCAATCGCTAAGCGACTGAAACAGGATTATGCTTACTGAACTGCACATCAAGAATTTTGCCATCATCGACCAGCTCCAACTGGAATTCGGCACCGGATTGATCACCTTCACCGGCGAGACGGGCGCGGGCAAATCGATCATCCTGGATGCGCTCGATACGCTTCTGGGCAGCCGCGCCGAAAGCACGTTCATCCGGAAAGATGAAGAAGGGGCCATCATCGAGGCCACCTTCCAAATCCCTGAGAAGCTCCAAGCAAGATTACACCCAATTCTCGAGCGAGAAGCGTTGTTGGACGATCCCCGCTATGTCACCTTGAGCCGGGAAATTCGGCGCGATTCTCGCAACGTCGCCCGGGTCAACGGGCGAATCACCAGCGTGAAATTATTGTCCGAAATCGGCGAGCAACTCGTCGACATCCACGGCCAATCGGAGCATCTTTCCTTGCTGCGGGTTCAGAAGCATCTCTACCTCCTCGACCAATACGCCAACGCACAAGAAGCGCTCCAGGCCTATCGTTCCACTTACCGTGAACTGCTCAACGTGCGAAAAGAGTTGAAAACATTACGGGATGAGGAACGGCAAGCCAAAGAACGGATCGACTTGCTCGAATATCAAATCGACGAGATCGAAAAAGCCAATCTTGAGCCCGGCGAAGAAGAAGCATTAAAACAAGAGCGCGACCGATTGGCCAACGCCGAAAAGATAGCCACCCTGGGGCAAGAGGCTTTGGTCTTGCTCGACGAGAGCACGCCGACGACTCCCACGATTACGGATCAGTTAGGTCAAGTCATCGAAGCCTTGAACAAACTGGCCAAACTGGATGCCTCTCAAGAGAAAACCAGGGAAGAAGCCCTCGGAGCTTTCACAGCCCTGACCGAAGTGAGCCACGATCTGCGCTTATACGTCGAAACGATCGAATTCAACCCCAAGCGGCTCGATCAGGTGGAAGAACGCCTTGAGCTGATCAGCCACCTGAAACGAAAATACGGCGGCAGCATAACCATACAATAACCAAAGGGATCGTATACCCTGTTCGGACCGGATAATGATGGTA
>CAZXXW010000052.1:13671-20617 GCA_964644835.1 uncultured Anaerolineales bacterium | reverse complement strand
ATAGGCGCCTTGTAGTTTTCAGGTTGGGGCGCTGCATTGGGGCAAAGGGTCCCGGATTGATATTTCTCATTCCCTTTATTGACAAACCAGTAGATGTTGACCTTCGGGAGGTGTACTTTGACGTTCCGCCACAGACGTGCATAACAGCAGATAATGCCTCCGTCAGTATCGACTTCATTGTCTATGACAAAGTCATTGACCCAATTCGCAGTGTCCTCGAAGTTGAGGACTTCACCGGTGCAGCCAGGGGGTTGGCGATCACGACCCTGCGGGCCGTGGTCGGTGCGATGGACCTGGACGATGTGCTATCAAAACGTGATGAGATCAACCAGGTTTTGCACGAGAAATTGGATCAGGTGACTGACCGCTGGGGAATCCGCGTCATGGCAGTCGAGATCCGTGAAGTGATTCCACCAAGGGCTATCGAAGAAGCTATGACCCGCCAGATGGCAGCCGAACGCAACCGACGTGCGATGGTGGCCGAAGCTGACGGCAAAAGAGAAGCCGCCGTGGCAGTCGCAAAAGGTGATAAGCAGGCAGCGATCCTGCAAGCTGAAGGCAACCGGCAATCCAAAATCCTGGAAGCTGAAGGTCAACGAAAAGCATCCATACTAGAAGCAGAGGGGTTTTCGCTGGCGCTGGAAAATATCTTTGAGGTGGCCAAAGAGTTGGATAGTAAGACCCTCACCTTGCAATATCTGGAAGCGCTTAAGGACCTGGGTGCAAATGCATCCACCAAGTTCATCATTCCAACAGAATTAATGAACCTCGCTAAACCGATCAGCGATATTGCAAAAAACGCACATTCTGGAGATTCGTAAGATAATGCCCCAAGAACAAAGGCTTGCTCTCATTGAAAGCAAGCCTTTTAACGCAATGGCGCAAAACTAACCCTGTGAAGCGAAAAAGGGGTTACAGAGCAGTTTGCCAACCCCTTACCAGACACTTTGAGACGTACAGAGAGCGTTTTTGCGCAATTCGTTCAAATTGGGCGATGTTCTCCGAAAGTTCGTACAGGGTGACTTTTGCGCTACTGCCTTTTAACACTTCAACCTTGTTTTTGCACAAAAGTAGGGCATTTCTAATTGTCGCCATGGGTACTTCTAATTGTCACTTGACAGCATCCAAACGCCATGAATCGGGTCCTATTCGAAATAGGACTTTCCCTCATTTAAAAATATTGTTGACTCGCGCAAGGGCCACCTTTCAGTAATGTTATAAAAAGGGGCATTGTAGGGAACACACACCGAATTCTACCCCCCCTCACCCATGCTGCTTCGCGGTAAGCCGAAATCCTGTGAGAATCCTCCTTTGGATTTCACGCCGGTTCTCTTATCCACTTGCCCATCGACATAGGCTGCATCGAAGTTAAGATGGCTAATCCCCCGATTGTCTCAATCTTTCGCCTCTCCCAGATAAGCAACTAACTTGCCCGCGAGAGCGTTACAAGATCGTTGGTGTAATTCAATTATTCGCCCAAAACCTGTTTAGCCTTTTCCCATCCCGCTTCCATCCTTAATTGATTGATGTCAGACGAGAAGTCGATCGTTTCACCCATATTCTCATCGGGCTGAATGATTTTATACTCGTAGTACTTGTAGGGTTTGCCGTTTTCATTGTGCAGGGTGAAGCCCGCATCATCAGCCTCTTTCACGTTGTGGTTGATGCGGATGAATTCGCGCACATCCGTGATGAAGATTTCATTGAGAGCAATATCTAGCGCATGGATGCCGATATCTAAAGCATTCCCCAAAGGTTTATTCAATTCAGTTGGTTTCTCAGGGCTGCAGTTGATGATCACGATCTCATCCGGCTCAGCATCGAGAACATCTCCGAGAGGGCTGATGTTTCTGACACCACCATCAACCATGTTGGGATAATCCGCCGAGACCTGAACAGGGCTCCATACAACCGGAATAGCGGTCGAAGCGAGCACGGCCTTCTCAAAGTTAGGGTCAGAAGGGCGAAACTGAATATATTCACCTGTTTGTAGGGATACCGTACCAATCCGCAAATCCACGCTGATCTTTTCAAGCTCAAATTCACTTTGCAGCAGTTCCCAAAGCGGGTCATTGCCATAGACTGATTTTGCCCCAAAGGCGATCTTCAAAATCGACCAGAAATTCAGCTTCCCGGTGTAGACTTTGTCATTGGAGATATTTCGCCAAATCTCTTCCAGTTCTTGATATTTTTGCATTGCCAGCATGGTTCCGTTGAGCGCGCCAACAGAAACCCCGGCGATCAAATCCCATTGATATCCTTTTTGCTCCCGGGCATATTTTTCAGCCATGAACTGAAAAGCGCCCTTGGCACCACCTCCACTGAGAACTAATGCAACTTTTTTATCCATCCTTTTCTCCTTTTCTCAGAAAATTTGGATTGAGACTAAAAAGAAGGTTCAGCAATTCATCGTGATGGTTTGACATCTAGCAGACAAATTTCGCGCCTCACGGCCATCGCAGATTCTTCCACCCTTAACCGTTGAGCCGATTAAAAATTGTAACTACCGGCTTCTTGCTCCTGCTCTTCTTCATCACGATCTCGAAAGGCGCCAAGGAAATATAGAAGAGCTACAATTCCACCTGCCAAAAGCAGAAGCACGCCAACAACAATGGCGGCAATCAACCCCACCCTCCCCCTTGTTGTGGCGGCATTATCTTCGGGCGTGACCGTTGGATAGCGTGTCAATTGGGAAGCAGCCTCGGTCAAATCCACCGTTGCCGTAGGCGTGTCAGAATCAGCAAGAAGATATTCCGCCGTTGCCGTCAAATCATCCGGGTCTATTACAACCCCGGTGGTTGCCGTCGCCTCAGTCGTCAGAGTGGCAGTAGCCGAGGGCGAAGGGCTAGGACTAGCTTCACTCGTCGCCGTGGGGACGGTCTGATTGTCAGGCCCCGCCCAAACGGGTTGGACCTTATGAAAACGTAAAGCCAACAGAAAGGTGCCCAAGAGAAAAATAACATATAATAAGAAACGAACTGTTTTCTTCATACGCTTCCTCCTTCTCTCAAAGGAACGAATTTGCTTGAAATTGGCAAAAGGGAGACTAGTTGTCCTCTCAACAAATAGGGAAAAAAGCTCTTAAATACACCACCATGTGCTTGCTGATTGCTGGCATTGCATGGGCTTATGCTCTTACTTATTGTACCATTCGATTATATGATCAGTTCAACCAATTGAAGGCAGACTTGCCCGCCATACAGTTCAATGAAGAAAACAACATTTCCGCACTCCAATCGCTCGCTGATATAGAGCAAGATATAAACAAAATTAGCGCGATTCTACCTAACCTCGAGCGCAATGCCACCAGACTCTATTGGCTGACCCGCCCCCTGGCCCCTGCGCTGAAGCTTGCAGGAGGGACGCCAGTCCTTGGTCGGCATATCAAACAAGTTATTCCGTTACTTAACTATACCAAACATATTGCCCAGGCAGGGACGAATGCCATACCCAGCCTGGAGGCACTGATCAACGCGCTTCAGATGGACGTGACTTCGCAGAAAATGTTTCAACAAATCAATGCTGTCCTGCTGGAAGAACAAGATGCGCTGATGCAAGCCTCCGAGCGGATAGAGGAAGCAGTCCTTGCCCGGGAGCAACTTGATCTCTCTCTGCTGCCAGGGCAAATTTCAGAACCGATCGCCCACCTGGATGGCATCTACGGCCCCACCGAGGACGTCCTCAGGGGCCTGGCGGTGCTTCCCAATGTCATCGGGGCGCTCGATGCACAGCGCACGTATCTGCTACTGGCGCAGAATCGGGATGAACTGCGCGCCACCGGCGGCTTCATCTCGGGTATTGGCAGATTGGAGCTTGCGGGAGGCCAAGTAATCCATTTTGAGATGGATGACTCTTACAACGTCGATGACTTTTCTCAGGAATACCCCACCCCGCCCGAGCCGCTGGAGCAGTTCATGCTGGCCGAGTTCTGGCTGCCACGGGATGCCAACTGGTCTCCCGATTTCCCCACCGCGGCGCGCCAGGCCCAGGAGTTAGTCACCCTTTCCACCGGCCAGCCCAGTGATGGGGTCCTCGCCTTTGATCAAGAGGCCGTCAAGATGCTTGTGGATGTCCTTGGCCCCCTCGACGTTGATACCTTTCCCGAAGCGGTCACGGCCAACAACGTCGAAGCGTTGATCCAGCAAGCCTGGTCAGCATCGCCATCCGAGGGAGTCAGCCAGGCCTGGTGGCAGCAGCGCAAGGCGTTCATGCCCCAACTTGGGACAGCGCTGCTCGATGCGTTGCTGGCCTCAAGCGACAAGGAGACCCTCCTTCGGCTTGGCCGTGAGCTGATCCAGGCCATCAAGAGAGGCCATGTCTTGGTCTATCTGAACGACTCCCAAAGCCAAGCGCTGCTCGCCGAGGCCGGGCTGGATAACGGCATCCACCCCGGCGAGGGAGATTATTTGCTCGTCGTTGATGCGAACATCGGTTTCAACAAAGTCGATTCTTTCATTCAACGCCAGATAATCTACTCGGTTGAGTTATCCAACCCCCAGGCACCGATAGCGACGTTGATCAACCGATATAACCATGCCATCTCGGAAGAGGTCGATTGTGTGCACGAGGCCAGCTATGGATCGGGCACTTACGGAGACCTGCAAAAGCGCTGCTACTGGAATTATTGGCGGGTATACAAACCGACGGGAACGCAACTCTATGCCGCCAACCAGATCCCGGTTCCGGGAGAGTGGCTGCTCAACGGGCAAGATTGGAGCGGGCATGCTACAATAGCAACGGGTGTGAATCAAACTCAAGTGGTCTCCGGCTTATTCGTTTTGCCCACCAACCAGCATCAAGACGTTAGCCTACAGTTCGTCTTGCCGCCCGAGGTGATCGAACAAACATCCGCCGATACTTACGTTTACCGCCTGAAAATAGGCAAGCAAGCTGGCTTAAAAAGCCTGCCTGTGAGAGTACAAATCAAACCGCCCTCTGGCTACCAACTCAAGAACATGGCCGACGAATGGCAACTCGACCAGGACACAACATTCTGGATTTGGGAGGGTGAAATAAGAGATGCTCGAATGATCGAGTTGACGTTTATCTCCCCAGACAAGAACGGACAGTAAAAATGGTCGCGAGGCAAACAGCAAACAATAAAACAATTACCAAAGAACTTATCGAGAGATAATATGATCGTAGAATCAGCCCCTTCTTCTTTTTCAGATGACCTGCGCCGTTATATCAGTTTATTTTGGCGTTGGGTCTGGTTGATCGTCCTGACAACCGTATTGGCTGCAGGCGGGACGTATTATTTCAATTGGAGAAAAGAGCCCGTCTACCAAGCCACGTCAACGCTGATCGTCAATGAAGCACCAGGCACACAGACTTACGATGTCTCGGCCGTGATGGTCAGCCAACGGCTGATCCAAACCTACACGGAGATGATGACCAAAAAACCGGTCTTGAGAGAAGTGATCTCAAACCTGGATCTGAACACCGGCCCCGATGGTCTCAGAGGCAAGATCACGATCCAACAAGTTGGTGACACGCCCCTGATCAGCGTCAAAGTAGAAGACACCAATCCGTATCGTGCCGCCGAAATCGCTAATGAAATTGGAACGGTTTTTGCCGAGCAAAACCAAGCCAGGCAAGAAGAACGCTACGCGAGCACAAAAGAAAGTCTTCAGGCTCAACTCGAAAAAACGCAAGAGCAAATCGATGCGGTAGAAACGGCCTTATTACAATTGAGCGAGGAACCTGAAGATCAACCAGAACGGAACCGTCTGGACCTGATTCTGACCCAATACCGCCAAACCTATGCCGAGACCCTGCAAAGCTATGAACAGGTTCGGATGAAAGAAGCGGAGGCGCTCTCCAACGTGATTCCGGTGGAAATGGCCGATGCTCCTACCAGCCCCATCCGTCCAAATACACTCAAGAACACGGCGATGGGTGGCGTTGTGGGAGCTATGCTTGCCGTGGGGATTATCTATTTGATCGAGGTGCTCGATGACACCATCCATGGCTCCGACGAAATCGACCGCTATCTGGGTCTCCCTGTCCTGGGTGTGATCAGAAAGATTGACGGCAGCCAAGCTGTGATTGCAGCCATCAAACCGCGATCGCCGGCCTCGGAAGATTTTCGCTCCCTGAGGACGAACATCCAATTTGCGAGTGTAGATTACCCGCTGCGGTCGATTTTGATCACCAGCCCGACGCCAGAAGATGGCAAAACCGTGATCGCAACCAACTTGAGCATTATCCTGGCCCAGGGCGGCCAGCAAGTCGCCCTGATCGACGCCGATCTGAGGCGACCGAGGGTGCATCAGTACATGCAAATTCCCAATAAGTGGGGGCTTTCCTACCTGTTCACCAGCAAGGACGAACGTCTCGATGGTGTTTTGAGAAAAAACAAATCGTTGGGGCTTTCGATCATGACGGCAGGGAATCTGCCCCCCAACCCGGCCGAACTGCTCGGCTCTGAAAAAATGAATCAAATCATCGCCGAGGTAAAAAACCAATCGGATGTGATCGTGTTTGACTCTCCCCCCCTCAACGCCGTCACCGATGCCAGCGTCTTGAGCAAGCTGGTCGATGGCGTCATTGTCGTTGTGAAAGCAGGGTCGACCAAGATCATCGCCGCCCAACAGGCCCTGGAACAATTGCAGCGGGTGGGCGCCAACGTGATTGGCGTGGTACTGAACAACGTCAACATGAAAAAGGCTCGCTACTCCACCTACTACTCTTATTACTCCGACTATTCTGAGACAATCGCCAACGATAAAAAACAGCGAGGGGTCATCTCGGCGCCTCAACGCAAAAAGGGGTTATCTGGATAGCAAGTAATTTTTGCACATAGAATTGCCAGGCTAACAGGAAAACGCTCCCTTTCTTCGAGAATCCAAAAGACGGCGAATTTTCACTCGCCGTCTTTTGGATTCTCTCTACGGTTTTCGGCCACCCTCGCCGAGCATTCCAAGGCGCCCAGGTCATCGAATGC
>CAZXXW010000052.1:0-13661 GCA_964644835.1 uncultured Anaerolineales bacterium | reverse complement strand
TTCTCTTATAGATCACTAACGCCTTTTTTATATTCGCGGGTTATACTGATAGGCAGATATTAAAGGTAAATTAGAACGACTTTGTACCAGGGAGAAATCGATGAATTTAGAGAAATACACCCAAAAAGCCCAGGAGGCGATTTTAAGCTCACAGCGTCTGGCGGAAGAACTCAGCCACCAAACAATCGAGCCGATTCACCTCTTGCTGGCTTTATTACAACAAGAAGAAGGCGTTGTCCCCGCGCTGGTGACTAAAGTGGCGGGAAGCGTCTTAGCATTACGTGAAGAATTAAACCAAGAATTGGAAAACCGGCCCAAAGTCTATGGCGGCAACGTCCGCGTGGGGATGGCGCCCCCGACGAGCAAGGTGCTCAGCGCGGCGGAGCGCCACGCCAAGGGGATGAAAGATGAATACACCTCCACCGAGCACCTGTTCCTGGCGCTGACCGAGAGTGTGGAAGGCGACCGCCTGGCCGAGTATGGCCTGACCAAAGACGCCATTCTCAAGGCGCTCGCTGAGGTGCGCGGCTCTCGACGGGTGACCAGCCAGAACCCGGAGAGCACCTATCAACCGCTGGAAAAATATGGCCGCGACCTGACCGAAATGGCCCGACGGGGGAAACTTGATCCCGTGATTGGGCGGGATCGTGAGATCCGCCGCGTCATCCAGATTTTGTCGCGACGGACGAAGAACAACCCCGCCTTGATCGGTGATCCCGGTGTGGGCAAGACAGCCATCGTCGAGGGGTTGGCCCAGCGGATCGTCAACGGCGATGTACCCAAGAGCCTGAAACGCAAGCAACTGGTCCAGCTCGACATGGGCTCACTGGTCGCCGGGGCCAAGTTCCGCGGCGAATTCGAGGAGCGGCTCAAGGCCGTGCTCCAAGAGATCGCCGATGCCGCCGGTGGCATCTTGCTGTTTGTCGACGAGATGCACACTGTCGTCGGAGCAGGATCGGCAGAGGGCGCCGTGGACGCGGGCAACATGCTCAAACCGATGCTGGCCCGCGGCGAGTTGCATATGATCGGCGCGACCACGCTGGATGAGTACCGCAAACACGTCGAAAAAGACCCCGCTCTGGAGCGCCGCTTCCAGCCGGTGCTTGTCGAAGAGCCCAGCGTGGAAGACACAATCAGCATCTTGCGCGGTCTCAAGGAGCGCTACGAAGTTCACCACGGCGTGCGGATCACGGACCCGGCCACGATCGCGGCGGCAAGCCTATCCAACCGTTACATCAGCGATCGCCAGCTTCCGGACAAGGCCATCGACCTGATCGACGAGGCCGCGGCCCGGCTGCGAACGGAGATCGACTCCAAGCCGCAGGCCATCGACCAAATCGATCGAGAAATCATGCAATTAGAGATCGAACGGGAGGCGCTCAAAAAGGAGAAGGACAAAGCGTCCAAAGAACGTCTGGAGAAATTGGAGAGCGAACTGGCTGATTTGAACGAGCAATCCCGGCAGCTTCACGCTCGCTGGCAAACCGAAAAAGAAGCCATCTCCAAGCTCCAAAAGATCAAGGAACAAATCGAACAAACTCGTTTGAAGATCGAGCGGGCCGAGCGAGAAGCCAATCTCGAAGAGGCGGCCCGGCTGCGCTACAGCAGTTTGCGCGAACTGGAAGAAGAGTTGGCCAAAGAAGAAGAGCGGATCAGAGAAATTCAGGACGAAAACGCCTTACTCAAAGAAGAGGTCGATGCCGAGGAGATCGCTGAAGTGGTCTCCAATTGGACCGGCATCCCTGTCTCTCGCTTGATGGAAGGCGAGGCCGAGAAACTGCTCCGCATGGAGGAACGGCTGCACCGCCGCGTTGTGGGCCAAGACGAAGCGATCCAGGCGGTCTCCAACGCCGTGCGCCGCTCTCGTGCGGGTCTGCAAGACCCCAACCGACCGATCGGCTCCTTCATCTTCCTGGGGCCCACTGGGGTTGGCAAGACCGAGTTGGCCCGCGCCCTGGCTGAATTCCTTTTCGATGACGAGAACGCCATGGTGCGGATCGACATGAGCGAGTATCAGGAAAAACACACCGTCTCCCGGCTGGTAGGCGCGCCTCCCGGATACGTTGGCTACGACGAGGGCGGCCAGTTGACCGAAGCGGTGCGGCGGCGGCCTTACAGCGTCGTCCTGTTCGATGAAATCGAGAAAGCCCACTCGGAGGTGTTCAACGTCTTGCTGCAACTGCTCGACGACGGGCGCTTGACCGATGGTCAAGGACGGACGGTGGACTTTCGCAACACGGTGGTGATCATGACGAGCAACCTGGGCAACGAATTATGGCTGGGCAGGGAAGGCGAAGTCGATCGCAACGTCTTGAATCAGACATTGCAAAATCACTTCCGCCCCGAGTTCCTCAACCGCATCGACGAGATCATCGTTTTCCACAGTTTGACCAAGGAAGATTTGAAGAAAATCGTCGACATCCAGTTGCGGCGGGTGCGGGCTCTGATCGAGAAGCAAGGCTACAACATCGAGGTCACCGACCAGGCCAAGCAATTCCTCGCCGACGTGGGCTACGACCCCGACTTTGGCGCCCGCCCGCTGAAGAGGGCAATCCAGAAAGAGTTGCAAGACCCACTGGCGCTGGAAATCCTGTCGGGTAAATTCTCACAGGAGGACAAGATCAAGGTCGATCTGGCCGGTAATCATCTCGTCTTCGAGGCGGTCTAGCGAAAAAACCGATGGGCTCACAAATAGTGAACGCCAGGATGCTGATTGCATCCTGGCGTTTTCATATTGCCGGGTCCAGCTACCTATTACTTTGAGCTGTCCGTCGGTCGAGTTCCGGAGCGCTAGCGTAGGAGTATCGAGACCAGGACAGCGGCAAATCCGGGTTTCGCTTCCAAAACTCAGAGCACCTTGGGGAGCACTTTGGACAGAAAAACATCGACGACTTCGGGGTCAAAGTATTGGCCCGCTTGTTCGCGGATATGTTCGACCGCCTTGTCTTTGGGCCAAGCTTTTCGGTAAGAGCGATCATTGATCAAGGCGTCCCATACATCGACGATGGTAAAAATGCGCGCCGGCAGGGGGATTTCTTCTCCCTTTAGCCCGCGAGGGTAACCACTGCCATCCCAGTGTTCGTGGTGACAATAGGGTATCGATAAGGCCGGTTGCAAATACTTGATCGAAGAAAGCCATTTATAAGCGTAAACGGGATGTTGCTGCATCATCTTCCTCTCTTCCTCCGTATAAGGACCCTTTTTCTGAAGAAGATGATCGGGGACGCCCATTTTGCCAATATCGTGCAATAAGGCCCCTCGGCGGACGTGGGCCAAGTCTTCCCCCCGGATGCCCATCTGCACGGCCAACTCCATAGCCAAATCGACAACCCGCCTGCTGTGGCCTTCGGTCTCCATGTCGCGCAACTCCAGGGCCTGCGCCCACCCCTGGATAGTGGCATCATACGCCTGGAGCAACTCCAGGTTGGATTGCTGCAACCCCTCGAATAGGCTGATGTTATCAATGGCAATCGCCGCCTGCCCGGCCAAGGTTTCCAGGAAGGACATCCACTCGCGGTCGGGCCTCAGGGCCTGGCGGTGGAACAGTTCCATCACACCAACGACATCACCTTTGGCCATCAAGGGGACGCCAAAATAGGCCTTGAAATTTTCGCGCGAAAAATACGGAGAACGCAAGAACTGGGTATCCCGCTTGGTCAGGTTGGGGATGTGAATGATGCGCTGCTCCAAGGCAGCAACCCCCGCTTGACCCTCCCCCAAACGGAGACTGGTTTGCTTGAGCGCATCGGTGCGGAAACCCCGACCCACGGAGAACTCAAGCGTTTGTCGTTCTTTTTCGTAGACCAGAATGGCAACAGCATCGACGTTGAGCTGCTTCATGGTGATATCCAAGAGCACGGTCAGGGAGACCTCCATGTCAAAGCTGCTGGTAATCGTCTGGTCGATCACCCGCAAGGAAGAGAGATGTTCGAGCCGACGTTGGGATTGATCGAAGAGTCGAGCGTTTACCCAGGCCGTGGCGACCTGATCCGAAAAAGCGTCCAGCCGGCGGAGATGTTTAGGGGTAAAAAAGTTCGGTTCGGCGTGGTCGAGGTTGATAAAGCCGATCACATCACCATCGGGGCCGATGATCGGGGCAGAGACATATGAGCGGATCCACGCTCCACTCTCGACAACCTTCCAATGAGGCGAATCCCAGGTGTCGGGAATCAAAATCGGCTCCTTCGTCTCCATCATCCGGGCAAGGTTGGGTCGATCGCTGATCCTCATGCTCAAATCCTGCCAGGTTTCCCGTTCCGATAGAGAATAGCCACGATGGCGCACAATCCTAACATAATCACCCTCGATGAGCATGATATTGGCCGCATCTATGGGCACAACCTGGCTGATGTTATCGAGGATTCGATCCAAGATTTGGTCCCGCTCCAAGGTGCTGTTCAACGCTAGGGCGGTATCTTCGAGGGCTTCGGAAAAAATGCGCTCTTCCCGTTCAGCCTCCTCCGCCCGTTTGCGTTCGGTAATATCGATCATGCTGACGAGGATGCTGTCGAAATCTTCATGCTGCTCGGGAAAAGATCTCGTCAACAAAATGTGCATGCGACGGCCATCCAAGGTGCGATTGACCGTCACGCCACGAAAATAGGTTTTCCCCTCGGCCAAAGCGACAATTTCCTCTTTGAACGACTCCAGTGTTTCGGGGAGAAAGATGTCCTCCATAGAATTGCACAATTGCTCTTTGTTCTCGGCACCAAACATTTTGAGAGTCTCTTCATTGACATCCAAAACCCGAACTTTGGCAGCTATCTGCTCTAAAATTTCGGGATATTGATCGAAATAAGAGCGGAAATCAACAACACCTTCATCCTTAAGCCGGTCGATGGTCGCCTTGACAGCAGAAAAATCCTCTTCCCAGATAGAAACCGTCGCGGAGTTGAAAATGGTCCGATAACGTTTTTCACTCTCGCGCAAGGCTTGTTCGGCATGGACACGCTCGGTGATATCTTCGATACGGCCATAATAATAGAGGGTTCTCCCAGCTTCATTGCGAACCACATTGGCGCTATCTTGAACCCAAATCTCTTCTCCATCGTAACGGCGCAGCTTCAAAATATGATTTTCGACGGAACCTTCTTGCTCCAGCAATTGCAACTCTTGGTAACGGTCTTCCTCTTCCAAGTAAAGGTCTTTGATATTGGAGGAGAGCATCGTCTTTTCGTCGGGGTAGCCCAATATCTCCATCGCGGCAGGGTTGCCATCAAGGATGCGGCCATCCGGCGTGGTACGGTAGATGCCTACCGGGACGATATTGAAAAGATCACGATAACGCGCTTCGCTCTCGCGGAGGGCTTTCTCCATCTGGACGCGAGGGGTGACCTCTTTGTCGATGGCAAAAAAGCCGACCACCTCGCCCTCCTCGTACATGGGCACCTTGGTGAGCGAATACCACCTGGGCTCCCCCTTAGGCCCGGTGACCTTGCGCACCTTGTGAGTAATCGTATTCCCTTCAAGAACATGGCGCTCATCGGCCAAAATCTCCTCGGCTTCTTGCGGCCAGAGATCGAACGCTGTTTTGCCGATCAAGTCGGCTGGGGCGAGTCTGTAAATGTCGGCATAGGCCTGACTCGCTCTGATGACGCGGTGTTGGGCATCTTTGAAATAAATCAACTCCGGGGTTTGCTCCATCACCGCGTCCCACAATTTTCGGCGGGACTCAAGTTCTTGTTGGGCTACCTTGCGCTGGGTGATGTCCGCTTTGACAGCAACCAGGCGGGTGACCCGACCGTCATCATCCAGGATGGGGGAAATGGCCACATCTTCCCAATAGAGGCTGCCGTCTTTTTTCTGGTTGACCATCTCGGCTCGAAATGTATCTCCGCTCAATACCTGATCCCAGAGCTTTTTGTAGAATGCCTTCGAGTGCTTGCCAGAACTCAAGAAGCCGGGGGTCTTGCCAATCACATCTTTGGCCGTGTAGCCGCTTACCTGGGTAAATTTGGGGTTGACGTAGAGAATGCGGGCGTCTTTATCGGTAATCATCACGGAAACGGGTGCGTTTTCCACGGCATTGGACAAGACCCGGTTTTGCATCTCGACGCGGCGGCGCGCCAATCGTTCGCGCTTGCGGACGAGGGCATTTTCAACTGCCGCGGGGAGACGGCTCAAGCGCTGCTTGACGACGTAGTCCCATGCTCCGGCCTTGATCGCTTCAACAGCGGCTTCTTCGCCCAAGCGCCCGGTGACCATGACAAACGGGATCAACCTGCCTGTAGCTTGAAGATCCTCCAACGCCCGGAAGCCGTCATATTGGGGTAAAGCATAATCGCTGAGAATCACGTCGGGCTTAAATTCTTTGATCTGATTCAAAAAATCCTGCCGGGTTTCGACGCGTCGAAAGACAAATTCGGTCTCCATGTCCTGGATCAACTTATTCCGAATCAGTTCGGCATCCAGCGGATCGTCTTCCAATAAGAGAATCTTCAAATTAGGCATTCAAGTTCCAAAAAGAGGACAAGGGGATCAATACGCGGTTCGATTGGTCAATGCCCAGAAAAGACCCAGATTTTTGACAGCCTCGACGAAATTCGAGAAGACAACCGGCTTGACCACATAGGCGTTGGCCCCGAGGTCATAACTGTCGAGGATGTCTTTATCCATATTTGAGGATGTCAGCATCACAACGGGCGTATGCTTTAGGTCCGAATCGTTTTTGATTTCACGCAAAACCTCGATGCCATCCATGCGAGGCATTTTGATATCGAGCAAAACAACAACTGGTGGTTTTGGGTCTCGATCTTCGTAGGCTTCCCGGCAACACAAATAATCCATTGCTTCGACCCCATCGCGGACGATATCAACCCGGTTCGCCAGGTTGTATTCCCGCAATGCGGTCATGGTAAGTTCGATATCGTTCTGGCTGTCTTCTGCTAATAAAATGCGAGGATAATCTTTCATTGTTGTCCCTTTCTCGTTCGCGGCCTTATGATAAAAGAGATAGCCCCGAGGTTAACTTTACCTTTGGCGCACCGTCTCCCCTATGATTTTGACTAAACACTCTGTACGAAAGACAAACTTCGGCGTAACAGATTGACGCGATGCTAACTGCTCAGGTTGGATGCCGCTATCAAGTCTCAATGTAGAACGTTGGACATACAAACAGGATCGCAGGACATGGTACCCCAATCATAGCACATTTCATCGTGAAACGATGAGCGTGGTTCTTCTCATCGTCTAGCTGTCTCTTTTATAAACAATCTAGCAGGTAAGAACAAATGACAAACCTCACATCCAATCGAAACCCTTTCTCCCTGGCAGAAATGATGTATCTATGGCAAAATACCTATTTAGAATCGAACAGGATATGTCAAATAAGGATTCTCGTTCATCAAGCATACCATCCAAAGGAACTTGACCTGCATCGAGATGGCAACAAACGAAAATCCTATTTTATTTAACGTTTACTTATCAAGCGATTAAGGAGATAAACTATGGCAGAATTGACAGAAATCCGTTGGCACGGGCGAGGAGGTCAGGGGGTCGTTACCGCAGGCGAGCTATTGGCCGAGGCAGCCCTGGACAGCGGACAGTATTTTCAGGCGTTCCCCGACTACGGGCCAGAGCGCATGGGAGCGCCAATCCGCGCTTTTACACGCCTGAGCGACGAACCGATCACAATTCACTCACAGGTTGAAGAACCTGATGTCGTTCTCGTGCTCGATCCGACCCTCCTGGGCACGGTGCCCGTGGCAGAGGGTCTCAAGGACGATGGCAGCCTGGTCGTCAACAGCCAGATGACTCCCGATGAAGTTCGCGAAGTCACCGGCTACAAAAAAGGGAAAGTATTCACAGTGGATGCCAGCCACATCGCCATCGAGGAGATGGGCCGAGAAATCACCAACACACCTATGCTGGGAGCCTTTGCAAAAGCGACAGGACTTGTCGATATAGATCACCTGGCCGAGGAGGTCAGGGATTGGTTCAGCGCCAAGCTCTCAAAGAAAATCATCGACGCTAACGTGAGAGCACTGAAGCGCGCCGCGGAAGAACTTGTCGAAGGATAATTAATCCAAAAATAATCAAACAATCGATTTGTAAATAACGAGGAGTTTAACAAATGACCCAATTAAAAGGATGGAAGGAAATTCCCATTGGCGGGATGATCCTCCAAGCGGGCAACGCCGAAGAATACAAAACCGGCGACTGGCGGGCTTTTCGGCCCGTCTTTGGCGAGGCAGATTGCATCAACTGCATGCAATGCTGGCTTTTTTGCCCCGATTCGAGCATTCTTGTAGATGTTGAAAATGAAGAAATGATTGGCTTTGACCTGGAACACTGCAAAGGCTGCGGTATTTGTGCGGCTGTTTGTCCTGTGAACCAAAAAGTAATTCGCAAAGCAGGAGAAGAACTGGATAAAGACGACCCTCGCCTCTGCATTCGCATCATTGAGGAAGGTAAGTTCGAGGAGGCAGGCAATGAGTAAATTCAAAGCACTCGATGGCAACGCGGCCGTCGCCACGGCGATGCGCCAGATCAACCCCGATGTAGTTGCCGCTTACCCGATTACACCCCAGACAGCCACCGTGCAAACCTTTTCTGAATATGTGGCCAACGGGCTGGTGGATACCGAGTTTGTCACCGTTGAGAGTGAGCACAGTGCAATGAGCGCCTGCGTAGGCGCGTCAGCGGCGGGCGCTCGCGTGATGACAGCCACCTCGGCCAATGGCTTGGCTCTGATGTGGGAGATTGTTTACATCGCCGCATCAACGCGCCTCCCCATTGTGATGAGTCTGGTCAACCGGGCTTTGTCCGGTCCGATCAACATTCACCCGGACCACTCCGACGTGATGGGTATCCGCGACAGCGGCTGGATCATCCTGATGTCCGAAAACGGCCAAGAGGCCTACGACAACATCATCCAGGCGATCCGCATCGGTGAGCACCCCGATGTCTTGCTGCCCGTCGCAGTCTGCCAGGATGGCTTCATCACCGGGCACGGTCTCGAGCGGGTCGAAATCTATGAGGACGAAGAAGTACAGGATTTCGTCGGCACGTACAAGCCGCAATGGTCTCTGTTAGAACTCGACGCCCCCAAAACATACGGGCCGCTCGACTTCTATGACTACTACTACGAGCACAAGCGCCAGCAAGTCGACGCGATGGAAAAATCCTTCGATGTAATCATGGACGTGACCAAAGAGTTCAACGAACGCTTTGACCGCAACTATGGCCTCTTTGAAGAATATCGACTTGATGACGCCGACGTGGCCATTGTGGTTGCTAACTCAACCGCGGGCACAGCCAAAGCAGTGGTAGACAATCTGCGCGACGAAGGTAAGAAAGTTGGCATGCTCAAACTGCGCCTCTTCCGCCCCTTCCCCGCGAAAGCCTTAGCCGAGGCCATGAGCCATCTCAAAGCGGTGGCCGTGATGGATCGATCCATTTCGTTTGGCGCGATGAACAACGCCGGCCCACTTTACATTGAGATCGCAGCCGCGCTGGCGCTTCACGGCGTTCACGTGCCGATCCGTGACTATGTCTACGGCTTGGGCGGACGCGACATTCTGCCCCGCGAGATCGAGCAAGTTTATCTCGAAGCGCTCGAAATGGCCGAGACCGGCAAGATAGAAAGCCGCGTGAACTACCTGAGCGTGCGAGAGTGAGGAGAAAACTATGGCAACCAAATTAACCCCTAAAGAATTAGCGAAAAAACCCGATCTCCTGGCACCTGGACACAGGCTATGCGCAGGTTGTGGCGCTTCGATCATCGTGCGGCAAATGCTCACCGCCATTGATGACCCCGTCATCATCGCCAACGCAACCGGCTGCCTGGAGGTGGCAACAACGATCTACCCCTACACCGCCTGGCGCACACCCTGGATTCACAACGCCTTCGAGAACGCGGCATCAACAATCAGCGGCGTCGAGGCTGCCTACCGGTCGATGGTCCGTAGCGGAAAAATCGAAGAGGAGAACACCAAATTCATCGCCTTCGGTGGCGATGGCGGCACCTACGACATTGGGCTCCAGGCCCTTTCAGGCGCGGTAGAACGCGGGCACCAGTTCTTGTATGTTTGCTACGACAACGGCGCTTACATGAACACGGGCATCCAGCGCTCCAGCGCGACCCCGTTTGGCGCCCACACAACCACGTCCCCGGCAGGCTCGAAGATCCCAGGAAAACGGAGATTCCGTAAAGACTTGACCCGCATCATGGCGGCGCACGATATTCCTTATGTTGCCCAAGCGGCCCCCAGCAAGTGGCGCGACCTGATGCAGAAAACGCGCAAAGCAGTCAACTGTGGCGGACCGGCGTTCATGAACGTGCTGTCCTCCTGCAACCGTGGCTGGCGTCACGCCACCGACACCACCGTCGAAATGACCCAACTGGCCGTCGACACCTGCTACTGGCCACTCTACGAGGTCGAAAACGGCGAGTGGACCCTGAACTACAAGCCAAAGAACAAGCGCCCGATCCGAGAATGGCTCGAGCGCCAGGGTCGCTTCCGCCACCTTTTCAAGGAAGAAAACCAACATCTCATCGATCAATTCCAAAAGGAAGTCGACCGGCGCTGGGAGCAAATCCTGGAACTGTGCGGCGAAGCATAATCCACAGTCTGGCTTAAAAGTGATCACCCCGCAAGTCGACATCGGCGGGGTGATTTGCTTCCCAAGGAAAATGTATGCCTATTTACGAATATATTTGCAACCAATGTGGAACCAAATTTGAGGCCCTTCGGCGGATGTCCGAGGCCGACGACCCGATTGCCTGTAAACATTGCAACAGCGAGCGAACAAGCCGGGGAATTACAGCCGCTTATGGCCACTCGGATGGGCGTGCCGTCGCGGGGAGCGGTTCATCCTGTGGTAGTTGCAGCGGGGGATCCTGCTCCACGTGCGGGTGTCACTGACTCACTCGTAGGGGGTCCCGTTAACTCTGTCTTTTTCGATTCCTAACCTTTTTCCGTTCATCTCACATTCTCCCTCACCCCAACTCACTCCCGACGGGAGAGGGAATTTTAATCTCCCCGTTCCGGGCCGCGCCAGATCGCGCCCTTGCCAAACCGGGTTTGCAAATCCTTGAGCGTCTGGTGAAGTTGCAGTTCTCGCTGCACATCGTGATCCCACAGGCCAAGTTGGCGGGCATGTTCATCGAGATTGCTGACCCCCATGCCGATCAAGCGAACTGCCCGGCCCGGCTTCCAGACCTGTGCGAAAAGCTGGAGCGCCGTCTCGGTGATCAGGGCTTCATCATCGGTCGCCTGATCGAGGGTCGTCTGGCGGGTCAAGGTTTCGAAGTCGGGCCAGCGAATCTTGACCGTGACCGTGCGGGCGGCGCGACCACGCCGGTGCAGACGGCGGGTCACGTTTTGGGCCTGCTTTCGCAGCGTCTCACGCAGGATGGCGCCATCTCGAATGTCCCGCGAGAACGTTTTCTCGCGGCTGAAAGATTTCGCTTCCCGCTCGGTGACGATCGGGCGGTCATCCAATCCCCTGGCACGCTTGGACAGCGCCCAGCCGTGTTTGCCCAGCAGATCGGCCAACTCGAGTTCCGGGATGGCGGCCAAGTCGCCGATCGTCTTGACGCCAAGGGGCGCCAGTTTCTGCGCTGTCTTCGGCCCCACGCCCCAGAGCATCTCCACCGGCAGCGGCGCCAGAAAGTCGACTTCTTGACCTGGCGGTACCACGGTGAGGGCATTGGGAGGCCGGCTGCCCAAATGAGCCGCCTTGCCAACATCGGTAGCGATTTTGGCGACCAACTTGTTGCTGGCGATGCCCAGCGAAGACGGCAGGTTCAACTCGTCTCGAATTTCGGCCTGAAGCTGGCGGCCCAAGCTCTCGGGGTTTTGGGGCAAAGCGCTGACATCCAGAAAGGCTTCATCGATAGAGAGCTGCTCCACCTGTGGGGCGAGAGCGTGAAGTCGTTCCATCACGTGTTGGGAGGCATCTTTGTAAGCCGAGCGATGCGTCGAGACGATTTTGAGGTGAGGGCAAAGCTGCACCGCCCTGGCCATGGGCATCGCGGAACGAACACCGAATTGGCGCGCCGCGTAGGAGCAGGAGGCGACAACGCCGCGGCCCTCCGGGCTACCTCCCACAGCGAAGGGCTGGCCACGCAGGCCGGGGTCGCGTTGCTCTTCCACCGCGCAGAAGAAAGCATCGAGATCGAGATGGATAATGGCGCGATTTTTGGTTGAGGGCATGATCTTCAGAATATCAAAGCTAACCAGACCTCCGAGATTTTAAAAAGCCGATTTGGCCACCAGGTGATTTGCGCTGTCGCTTCAAACCTTGGCAGTGACGGTTTCGGAAATCTCGGAGGTCATTACTATGACTGGATTCCCGGCCACTGCTCCAACGGCTGGTCCGTGCGAACGATATGTATGCCCGCCTGGGCAAACCGTTCAAAAGCGGCATCCGCCTGATCGGTGAAATCAATCACGTCGGGGATGACCACCGGCGAGGTGCAGTCTTCCAGCAAGTAGACCTTCCTGACCAAGCCAGGAGAGCGTTGGCGCACGCCTTCGAGAAGATCATTGATTGTCCAGGCAACACAGTGGCTCTTGGCTTGCCCGGCAATGACGAGGATATCGACCTGGCGTAACTTTTCGACGAAATTGGGGTCTTTTTGGGCCAGTTTCTCCCCCTCCGGTCCGGTCAAAACCTCGGGGCCAACTGCGGAATAGTGCTCGGTGAACATATTCTTGCCTTTGACGAAAAAATCCGCCTGGGTGTAACGAGCGACGCTGTGGAAGAAAACCGCCTCTTCGACAGCGGAAACCAGGGCATGACCGATACCACCCAGCATGGCATGATAAGGCCAAATCGTCAGGGCGTACTTGCCGCTGGCTTCCAGCTCGGCGGTATAATGCTCCAGGTGCTGCTGACCATATTCCGGTGTGATTCCCAGAGCATCGGCCACGGCGGGGTTGAACTTCCAGACACCCTGACGAACATCTTCGGCCGAGATCTGCGTGTTGGGCGCCGGATGTTCCCCATCTTCATCGACCAGGAACAGAGCATGGAAAATTTGGAGGGGACTGTGGGTATCCATAGTGACAGCGATATCGCTGATCTGGCCCAAGTTGTGATAGATGAATTGGCATAATCTGCGGTTGTCATCCACCGCCCCGGTGCCGGAACGTCCAGCCACGTAGAGTTCAAAATCGGGGATGCAAAAGGTGTTCTGGACATCAATGAGCAGCAAGCCAATCTTGAAATCATCATCAGAAGCAGGTTGGATCTGGTGCCGCTTTGCCCAGGCCAGGGCCTGCTCAGACCGCTCTTGGTAGGGAACCCGCCAGACCTGACCAACAGTCCGGGGATCGAAGTGTGAAGGGATAGGATATTGGGGGTAATCCATCAATAAACTCCTCTAAACCAACTTAATTATTTTTTCTCATCATAAATAGGACTTACGCACATGAAGCCAAATTTACCACTGAGACACAGAGAACGCTGAGAAAAACGCTGTTTTTGTCTTTTTTTAATCAAATCTCTGCGCACTCCGAGTCTCAGCGGTGGAATTCTGCATGAACTGGGTAAGTACTGCATAATTATCTCATCCGCCAACTTGGGGCGAAGGCGGACGAGCAATCACATTATATCAATCTCTGCTCGACAGAGCAGCTTAAAACCAAAACGCCCCTCGAAGGCAGACAATTCAAGATAAGGATTTAGATGTTACTTCAGCACTAAAAAGATAG
>CAZXXW010000051.1:0-20817 GCA_964644835.1 uncultured Anaerolineales bacterium | reverse complement strand
GGGATGCCGGCTATCAGGCGGTCACCGGCATGGTGGAATATTGCCTCAAATCGCTGCCGCTCGATCAACAGTCGGACGAGATTCGCGCCTGTGAAGGCCCGGCCCTTTGTCACGATCCTTATCCCGGCGACATCCCCGCGTTGCTGCATCCCTGGCGGGCGGCCGATGCCCGCTCGTGGACCAACCCCGCCGAGCAGGGCTTGTTGATCGTCCCTGCCGCTGGATCGCTGCCATGCTCGACGGAATCGGATTCAACACCCCAATGCGACTTTCAAATTGTTGAGGATGCGCTGGCCGCCCGTCAATCCGGCAAATTCCACTCGCTCTTTTTCATCCGGAGTTTTGGTTCCCCATTGGAAGAAGATTTGCTGCGTGCTTTTTATGAGGGCCTGCAACCCTACATCGAACGCGGCGAGGTGGTCTGGCAGACCATGCCGGAATTGATAGAGACGTATGAAATATTTGAGTAACTTGACGATTTACACCAAAGGTGGCACTTACTATGAACAAAAAAGCTTCTTTTTCAACCTGGCGCCCGCACCCCTGGCACGGATTGGAGGTGGGGCCTAATCCGCCCCATACGGTCCACGCCTATATCGAGTTGGGGCCTTTTGATTTGGTCAAATATGAGATCGACAAAGAGACCGGCTACCTGCGGGTGGCCCGCCCCCAACGAACCTCTTCGCAACCGCCGACGCTGTATGGCTTCATCCCCCGCACCTTGGCGAGTGACCAGGTAGGCGCGTTGATGGCCGGATCAAGCCGCGGTGACATGGACCCATTGGACATCTGCGTGGTCAGTGAGCGCCCGATCTCACGGGCCGAGGTGCTCCTCAACGCCCATGTTGTCGGCGGGATTCCGATGTTGGACCACGGCGAGGCTGATGACAAAATTGTGGCTGTGCTCGAAAATGACCTAATTTGGTCATCGATCGAGGATATCTCCAACTTGCCCTCGGCACTGATCGAGCGCTTGCAACATTATTTCTTGACCTACAAGCTGGATTCGACCCGCACCGCTGATGTCTCGGTGGGGAAGGTTTATGGTCGCGATCATGCTGAACGGGTGATCCAGGCGGCCATGGAGGACTACAACGAGACTTACACTAAGTGAACGATTCGACTGATTTCTTCAACTGCGATATCGTTTTTTGGAGGATGGAACATGAAAACGAACATTGCTCTCCCCCTGATTGCTCTTCTATTTCTTGCTCTGGCTTGCAGTTTGCTCAGCACAGAACAGCTGCCCGCTCCACCCGAATCCGAACACCGCTGCGGCGACGGAGTCTGCGATGGGCCCGAGAATGTGAATAATTGTCCTGAAGATTGTAAAGAGGATTCCGAGACGGGCAAAGCCGTTGAGCCTGAAGCTGATCAGGGCGGAGGCGCGGCTTCCGACTACGGCATTTTCTATCACATTGTTCAGCACAGTGTTACAACCAACGAGATGAGCGGCACGAAATGCTACATGTTTAATTTCCGCGAATTCCTCGATGGCGGCTATGTCCAGCCCGATGGCAGCGGAAACGAAATTCTTGAGCTGAATGATTTTCCCACCAGCGTGGTCACATCCAAGCGATATGACCAGTATTATTACATCAGCTCTCCCAACAATCCGGTGATGAACCAGTTTGGCATGGGCATCTTCAATTGGGATGTCGAGGGGCAAACCTTATGGGCCGCTGATTTTGGTGGTGGTTCTCCCGTCCAAATCACGGTGTCAAGCGGCGGAGAATTTCCTGGTGGGGTGGCGACAGCGCCAGGGAACCGTCACCTGCTCTACCCGATGACCAAGCGGTCTGCGGCTGGGGAGAATCAAACGGGGGGATTCATCCCCGGCAAATCGAACCCCTTCTTGTCCGATTCGAGTCTGGTCATCGCCGGGCCATCTGGAGATGGTCTTACGGGCGTGCTCTCCGGGGCCTACAACCGCCAGCTTTTCGACAGTTTTGCTGACTTTTCCTCCGATGGTGAGTCCTTCTACACGATAGCCAGAGAAGGAGACAACTTCAAGTTCGTCAAAGTTGGTCTTGAATCCGGACAGGTGGCTGCCTTTGAAAACGTCTTCTCCGGCTTTGACTGGAACTTGCTGGACTGGGATGAGTTCTTCCCCCCAACGGATGATTTCTCCTATGCAAACTTCACCATCTCCCCCGATGAGTCCCGCTTGCTGGCCTACAAGAATATTTTCACGGCCAGTCTCGATGATCCTTGCTTCTCGGCCGCGACGCACAACCTGTGGGTGCTCAATTTGGAGACGGGTGTGATCGAACGTTTCGAGAACCGGGATGGTTACGTCAGCGAGGCCGACTGGAAGGGCGACAGCAGCGCCTTTGCGCTGGCCGTGATCGGCAACAGCGGCTGCTATCCCGATTACCTTGATTCCTGGATCGAGATTCTCGACCGAGATGGCCGCAATGAATCCACGCTGGTGGAAGAATCGAAGAGCAAGATTACCACAATGGCCTGGTCACCCGACGACAAGTCGATCCTCTATGATGTATACGGCACCGATTTCGTCGGACGTTTGAAGCTGGTTGATGTAGCCGGTGCAAACGTGCGTGAAATTGTCAACACCGAGACGCTGGGCTACACAGCCAGCCAAACGGAGCCGGTCACGCTCCTGTTTGCCGATTGGGTGGCAGAAAAATAAGAATTTCTCCTGATAAGTCCATGAGGGTCTGTTCGCAGCTTGAGCAGGCCCTTTTTTCTTTATAAACCTAAACAAGTCCTTAAAATGATTTACACAAGTTCTGAACAAGTTTTCTCTATACTGTGTACTGTAAACAGTATACGGTTTTCAGATAAGGAGAACGCCATGAACGCAAAGAAATTTTTCCCCATAACCTTGCTCGTGATAGCTTCGTTGGCTTGCAGCCTTGTTGAAGGAGGCGTCCCTGATGTGCAGGCAGCGAAGTCGGACCCAGCGCAGGGAGTAGATCTACAAGCCGAGGCCGAACCTGATGAGGATCAAACGCCGGAGACGGCAACTGTTGAAAGAACGGTGTCAACAGGGAGTGAGTCCGGCGAGCATCCTGCCGGGAATCTGACCTATCCGATCGTCGATACCGATCAATCCTATTGCTATGATGACGGTGTCAGCATCCCCTGTCCGAGGGAGGGAGAATCCTTCTACGGGCAGGATGCCCAGTACAGCGGCAACGCGCCCAGCTATACCGACAACGGCGACGGCACGATCACGGACAACGTCACCGGGTTGATCTGGCAGAAAGACCCCGGCGAAAAGATGACCTACCAACAGGCCGTGGCCGGGGCGGAGAGCTTCGATCTGGCCGGATATGATGACTGGCGGCTGCCGACGATCAAAGAGCTTTACTCATTGATCCAGTTCAGTGGCACCGATGCAAGCAGGTGTGTTGAACAAGGGAGCTGCATGGCAATACCTTTTATCGATAGCGGTTATTTCGAGTTTGAGTATGGCGACGCCGCTGCCGGGGAACGGATGATCGATTCGCAGTGGGCTACCAGCACGATCTATACGGGCAGGATCATGAATGGTGACCAAGCCATGTTCGGCGTCAATTTTGCCGACGGGCGGATCAAGGGCTACGGCATCGGGGCGGATCGTGGCGGGCGAGACAAGAGGTTCTTTGCGATTTACGTACGCGGGAACAGCAATTACGGCGTCAACGAGTTCGTCGATAACGGCGATGGCACGATCACAGATAACGCCACCGGTTTGACCTGGATGCAAGCCGACAGCGGCGCTTCGTCGGCTTCAGCGCAGGGTGGCTTGGACTGGGAAGGCGCGCTGAACTATTGCTCCGGCCTGGACTACGCCGGGATCAGCGATTGGCGGCTGCCCAACGCCAAAGAGATGCACAGCATCGTCGATTACACCCGCTCGCCCGACGCGACGGACTCAGCAGCTATCGATCCGATCTTCGACATCACGACGATTACGAATGAAGCTGGCCAACTTGATTATCCCGCTTTTTGGACGAGTACGACCCATGTAAGTTCCAACGGGATGAGTGGGAGCGGAGTTTACATCAACTTTGGCCGCTCGACGGGCTACATGAATGGCGCCTGGATGGATGTCCATGGTGCTGGCGCCCAACGGGCCGATCAGAAAAGTGGCGACCCATCCAATTATTCGATGGGTCATGGGCCGCAAGGCGACGCTGTGCGCATCTACAACTATGCCCGTTGTGTGAGCGGTGGTCTTTCTGGAGAAGTTTTGTCCGGCGGGGAAACGGATCCAACCACCCGCGTTGGGACGTCCGGCCAGCCAGGCCAATCTGAAGGCCAAGGCCAAGATTCCAGACAGGGGCAGAGTGGCCCACCCCAGGCGACGATCGACGCTTGCAGCGGATTGAGCCAGGGCGCGGCTTGCTCGTTCACGTCCCCGCGTGGCACTGTCGAGGGGACCTGCGCACGAGTACAATGTCAATTGGCCTGCGCCCCGGAGCGATGAAATGCACACTTGTTTGCAACTTGCAAACAAGTCCACTTATATACCGGTTGACGAAATCAATTTCTTGTAGTACTTTCAAAATATGAATAAATAGATACTACTAAAGGAGTGTGATCATGGCGACCTATACGGAGCGTGTCCAAACGGTGTTGACCGAAGAGCAGAACGAACGATTATCACAACTGGCCCAACAACGGGATAAGCCGGTCAGCGTCTTGATTCGGGAGGCGATCGAGCAGGCCTACTTTGTGGAAATGGACCGCCAGCGCCGACACGAGGCCCTAGATCGATTGCTCTCCCTGGAGGCCCCTGTATCCGATTGGGACGAGATGGAAGCTGAGATCGAGAAAGGGGCTTTGGGTGAGTGAGACGGTCTTTTTTCTCGATGTCAATGTTCCGATGTATGCAGCTGGTAAATCGCACCCTCGCAAAGAAGCGTGTGTGTGGTTGTTGACCGAAATAGCTAATCAACGCTTGCCTGTCGCGATTGACACCGAAATCATCCAAGAGGTCTTGTATCGTTACGGGGCTTTAGAGAGATATGATTTGGCCGTCGAGATGGCGTCCAACTTGATCGATCTGATCCCCACTGTTCTGCCCGTCGGGCCGAAGGATGTTCAAAGGGCTGTCCACTTGTTCGAGCAATATGCCCCTGAGGGTGTCAAAGGGCGCAATGTGCTCCATGCCGCGGTAATGCAATCGAAGGGGTTGACGCAGATCATTTCAACGGACAACCACTTTGATCGAATTATAGGTATCACCCGGCTTGACCCTCAAGCTTTATTCGAAGCTGGTGAGTGGGAAGATGAATGAAACTATCCTGGTCGTAGACGACAAAGCGAATGTGCGCACCCTGCTGCGCGAATATCTAACGGAGGAGGGCTTCTGTGTGGTGGACGCCGAGAACGGGCAGAAAGCGCTTTACGCTGCCCGGCACGAGAATCCCGATTTGATCATTCTCGATATTATGATGCCCGAAATGGGTGGCTACGATTTCATCCGCGCTTACCGCAAGGAGAAGGATACGCCCATCATTCTGCTCACGGCCAAATTGGAAGAGACCGACAAGGTGCTCGGCTTGGAGCTGGGCGCCGATGATTATGTCACCAAGCCGTTTGGGATGCGTGAGATGGTGGCCCGGATTCGCGCTGTGCTGCGCCGCGCCGCTCGCGCCGCGCCGCGGGATGAGATTCTGCGTGGGGGCGGGATCGAGCTCCATCGCGGTAATCACACCGTCCGCGTGGATGGGGAACGGGTTGATCTGACTCCCTCGGAATTTGATCTCCTCGCTGTTTTGATGGCCGTCCCCGGACGCGTCTTCTCCCGCTTGGAGCTGCTCGAGCGGTTACAGGGTACCGCTTTTGAGGGCGTTGAACGCACCATCGACGTACACATCCGCAACCTGCGCACCAAGATCGAAGCCGACCCCAGCAATCCTACCCAAATTGAAACCGTCTTTGGAATCGGCTACCGCTTTCGAGCGGAACGTTAGTAATGCGATCCTTGGCGCTCAAACTTTTGCTCGCTTTTCTGACCGTCAGTCTGACCGTGGCCGTGCTCGGTGCAGCGATCATTCATGTCACCACCCAGCGACAATTTGCCGACCTGACCCTGAACAACGCCCGCCAGACGTTCATTGATCGGGCCACGATCTATTATCGCGCCACCGGCTCATGGCGGGGGTTTGCTCGCTTTCTTGCCCAAGGACAGCCCCAACAACCGCTGCAGCAACCCGGTAACTTGCAAAGGACGCCGAGACCGCCGCAGCCCATTCCCAATCCGGACAGGGCTTATCTCTTTTTGTTGGCGGATCAGGATGGACGCGTGATCGTGCCCGCCGAAGCCTATCAAGTTGGTGAGGTGCTGCCGCAGGATGTCTTGGCCGAAGGAACGCCGATCGAGATCGACGGTGAGAACGTCGGCACGGTGATTACCACGGGGGACCCGCTCCCCTTGGCCCAGCGCGAGATCCAGTTCTTGCAGAGTTCACGACGCTCGTTATTCTACGCCACGCTGGTCGCCGTTGCCGTCGCTTTGATTCTCAGCTTGTTGCTGACACGCGGCCTGACGCGCCCCTTACGCAAATTGTCCGCTGGGATGCGGGCCACGGCGCAAGGCGAATTGGGCCATCAGGTTGAGGTGCGCTCGCAAGACGAGATCGGCCAGTTGGCCCAGGCCTTCAACCAGATGAGCGCCGACTTGGCCCGCCTCAACGATCAGCGACGCCAGATGACGGCCGACATCGCCCACGATTTGCGCTCGCCTTTGACCGTCATCGCCGGGTACGTTGAATCGATGCGTGATGGCGTCCTGGCACCCAGCCCGGAACGTTTGGAAACCATTCAGGATGAGGTCCAGCATTTGCAGCGTCTGGTCGAAGACTTGCGCACGCTCTCGTTGGCCGACGCTGGGGAGCTTTCGCTCCAACCCGTAAACGTCGCGCCGGATGCTCTCTTGAAACAGGTGCAGGCCGCTTACCGGCATCCCGCTGAGAAGAAAGAGGTAACGTTGCAAGTGGAAGCGGAGCCCGATGTGCCCGACATTTCCGTCGACCCCGATCGTATTTTTCAGGTGTTGGCCAATTTGGTCAGCAACGCTATCCGTCACACCCGCGCGGGCGGCGCGGTCACGATGAGCAGTAAACTGTATACAGCAAACAAGATACAGTTTACTGTTTCGGATACGGGAAGCGGCATTCCGGCGGAGGATTTGCCGCGGATATTTGATCGTTTCTACCGGGTGGATGATTCCCGTCATGGCGGGGAAGGGGAATCGGGGTTGGGGCTGGCAATTGCCAAATCGATCGTTGAGATGCATGGGGGCAGCATCAGAGCAGCCAGTGATGGGCCGGGCAGGGGCAGCAAATTCACGATCAGGTTGGATGCTGCTGAATAACGGTAGCAGCTTGCCCCTGAGCCCGAGTCTGCTGTTTTCGATGTAACCTTTCCTCCGATTTGTGCATCTAAACCACAGTTACGAGATAATTTTCAGAACAGAAGGAGAGTAGGATTTATGGAATTGACAGTTGATTTCCCCGGCGGTGCTCGTGTTGATGCTCATTTTGGCCCTCACACCGTGATGACCGATCAGAATGGTACCGCCCCGTCGCCATTTGCCCTTTTTCTGGCTTCGCTTGGAACCTGTGCCGGGGTTTATGTATTAGGCTTCTGCCGCCAGCGCGGTTTGCCCACAGATGGCATTCGCATCGTGGAGCGCTCGATCCCCGACCCGAAGAATAGCGGCATGGTTGGCACCGTGGAGCTTGAGATTCAGGTGCCACCTGATTTCCCCAAAAAATATTACGGTGCTCTGGTCCGTTCGGCGGGGCAATGCGCTGTCAAGAAGCACCTCGAGAAACCGCCCAAATTTGAGATTGCCACCAGGGCGGTTGAGACGGCGTAGATCGATCGGCTTTGTCCAGAGAACCTTGTCAATGGCGAAATCATTGACAAGGTTTTTCTTTTTTAATCTGGGTTTTCGGACGCCATTTTCGAGGGCCTGTGGTATCCTTTCCACAAAGTCAATTCGGGAGAAAATCGATGCTAGAAAAAATTTGTGTTTATAGTGGTTCCTCTGATAAGATTGCGGCGGATTATCTCGAGGCTGCTCGCCGCATGGGGGCGATGATTGCCAGAAAGAGGCTGACGATTGTTTATGGAGCGGGCAGTACGGGGATGATGGGTGCCCTCGCCGATGGGGCGATTCAGGAGGGCGGTGAAGTCTGGGGTGTGATTCCGGAGATGTTCAATACCCCCAAGCTGGCCCACCAAAACTTGACCTGCCTTGAAGTTGTCGAGACCATCCACCTGCGCAAAGCTCGCATGGCCGAGATCGCTGACGCTTTTGTCGCCTTGCCGGGCGGATTTGGTACCCTGGAGGAACTTTTCGAAATCATCACCTGGGCACAAATCGGCCTGCACCGCAAGCCGATTGGGCTGCTCAACACAAAAGGGTACTATGATCCCCTCCTAGACTTGGTGGAACATGCCCATCAGGAGGGGTTTCTCTATAGTGAACACCGTCACTTGTTCACCCATGCAGACGAGCCAGATGCATTGCTGGCCGCGTTGAAAACGCATCAATATCCCGATGGCCTGGAACGTTGGGTCGACCGTGAGTAAACAAATCCATAGATCAATAAGATGAACATAGATTTTATAATTATTATCTAATCTATCTTGTTTATTTGTGTTCATCAGTGGTTAAATTTTATGATTAAAGGATCCTCTCGTTTAGTTTTCGACAGCGCATCTTGTTATAAGGAGGTAGGCGATGCAAGCGATTCGAACCCTGATCCTTTCCGGCGGCGGCGGGCGCGGTGCGTTCCACGCCGGGGCATACAAATACTTGTTGGAGCAGAATAAGGAGGGGGTCGCTGCCTCTCATCAAAATGCTTGGGCACCCGATATTGTTGTCGGTACCTCCATTGGCGCGGTTAACGGTGCGGCGATTGTCCAGGGGATTTCACCGCGGCGGTTGGAGAACATCTGGCTGCGCTTGCGCGAAGATGATATTCAAGGATTGCCGCCGGGGATGCGCGGGTTTTCCCGCTGGGTGACGAACCAGATTCTGCGCCGCATTATCGGCGTCCCTTTGCCTCAACTGCCGCCTCAATGGGCGACCTCGCCCGAGCCGAGCGGATATTGGCCGCCATTACCCCTGATGCCCCGCTGGCTTGCCGAGCGTCTGATCGGGCGCTGGATCAACCTGCTCGATACCGGGCCACTGCTCCAGACGATGGTCGAAGAGTTTAAAATCGACCCAGAAAAACTCGCCCGGCGAGACGAAACGCTCTTGATCGCAGCCACCGATGTTCAATCCGGCGAGCGGGTCATTTTCAGCAATCGTGAAGTCATTGGCCGAGACACGGGGCATCCGCGTCCCGATGTAGAGACAGGCATCAGCTTGAATCGGATTTTGGCCAGTTGCAGCATCCCGCTGGTCTACCCGTGGACGTATGATCAGGGCACAGACGCGGTCTACTGGGATGGCGCCGTTGTCGCTAACACGCCCTTGGGTGTCGCACTGGACGTGGTCCGCGATCAACCGGTTGAGATTCCCATGGAAGTGGTCGTCGTTCTGATGACCCCCTGGTGGAATCCCGATGATGAAACATCTTCCCGTTCCCGGCGCCTGCCTGAATCCTTCGATGAAGCGATTACCTGGACGTTGGATTGGGCTTTGCTGGCCTCCTTCCGCGAGCGGTTGCGGCTGATCGAAGCTTATAACCGCCTCGCCCGCCGAGAGCGCGCCGAGAGACGCTCACTGTTACGCTACCGGGAAGTCAAGGTCGCCATCGTTGCCCCGGAAGACTTCTTCCCCGCGGCCCGGATTCTCGATTACGATCAATATTCCGAGGAATTGATTGAGCAAGGTTATCGGGCGGCACAACGCGCTTTTCGACATTATTTTGGTAGTGTGTAACTTCATTGTTTCACGTGAAACGGTTCGTTACGCTTTTTGGTAGTGATTCGTTTTTGCGCGTGTGGAGTGGCGAAGATATGAGCCGCAAATGAATTGGATGAAAGCAGATGATTAGACTTGCTATCCAATTCATCTGCGTTCATTTGTGCTACATCTTTTACCATGAAAACACGATCATTTAATTTCGATGTTTGGGCTCAAATATGTGGTATAGTTCAAATTTTCAGATAAATGTGTAGACACTTTTGAGCGAACGTCGGTTGAGCGAATGCGGAGAATTTGTATCGAAACCAGTGAGCGGGTCTCGAAAAGCAATATTGTCTTGCTGAAGTCGTTTGGTCTCGATACATTTTCGCCACATTACAGGCGAATGCTTTGCACGCCGTTGGCGACACTCGACCAGCGCTGGCGAGATTTGAAAAAAATTTGCAGATTTTTGAACCATCCTGGGCATGTTTCACGTGAAACATGGGATCACGAGGAATTCTCTATGGATATTTTATTTCGCTTTCTGAATGCCTTTCTGATGATTGCCCTGCCGCTGGGGTTGGGCGTTTTCTTGGTCCGGCGATTCAAGGTCGGCTGGCGCTTGTTCGGCATCGGGGCGTTGATCTTTATCGCCTCCCAGGTGCTTCATATCCCTTTCAACATTTGGGTGCTCAATCCGTTGATGCAGCAGTGGGGTATTTCTGATGCTCAAGCGGGATTCCGCTTGGCCGCCCTGGCCTTGCTGGCGGGGTTGTCGGCGGGCGTTTTCGAAGAAGTTGCCCGCTACTTGTTCCTTCGCTTTTGGCTGCGAGAAGACCATGATTGGGAATCGGCCTTGATGCTCGGTGCCGGACACGGAGGCATCGAAGCGATTCTGTTTGGCCTCCTGGCGCTCTATGCTTTGATTCAAGCTCTGGCGCTGCGGAATGTTGATCTTGCCGGGGTGCTTCCCCCGGAGCAAATTGAGATGGCCCAGGCGCAGCTCCAGACCTATTGGGCGTTGCCCTGGCCGATGACCCTGATGGGCGCGGTTGAACGGATCGGCGCGCTGTGTTTCCATATCAGTGCCACGGTGTTGGTTCTTCAGGTTTTTGTGCGCCGCAATTGGCTTTGGCTGCTCGCCGCGATTGGTTGGCATACCCTGCTTGATGCTGTCGCTGTCTTTGCGGTCCAAACGTGGGGCGTTTACGTGACCGAAGGGTTGGTGCTCTTCCTTGGGGCGATTGGAGTCGGTGTCATTTTTTGGCTGCGAGATTCTCGCCCGGAGCCGAAACAGGGTTCCAACCCGCCTCAGCCACCTGCGAGTGAGTCCCGTGCGTCCCCTCTATCGGCGGATCATCTCGACGACAGTCGCTTTGTTTAGCCCGATTTCCAGGGAAGTTGCGATACAATAGGCCTACTATGGAAATGATTCGAGTAGAAAATCTATCCAAGTCATTTGAGCGGGTTCAAGCCGTCGGCCGCCTCTCGTTCGATGTCCGGGCCGGTGAGATTTTTGGCTTGCTGGGGCCGAACGGAGCCGGAAAGACGACCACGATCCGCATGTTGAGCGCCCTGATCGCGCCGACGAGCGGATCGGCCTGGGTGAACGGTTTTCAGGTCGGACAAGAGAATCAGGCCATTCGCCGCAGTGTGGGGGTGCTGACCGAAGCGCCGGGGCTGTACGATCAGCTCAGCGCTGAGCGAAATCTGGCCTTTTATGCCCAGATGCAGGATGTCGAGGATATCTCCGGCCAGCTTGAGCGCTATCTGCGGATGCTGGGGCTCTGGGACCGTCGCCATGAGGCTGTGGGAACCTTTTCCAAGGGTATGCGTCAGAAACTGGCTATTGCTCGGGCCTTGCTGCACGAACCGGACGTACTCTTCTTAGACGAACCCACTGCCGGGCTTGACCCCGCCGCGGCGCGCTTGATCCGCTCCTTTATCGCCGATCTGCGGGAAGATGGCCGGGCGATTATTTTGTGCACCCACAACCTCGACGAGGCCGACCGTTTGTGTGACCGGATCGCCGTGCTGCGGGGACATCTGCTCGCCCTGGATACGCCTGTCGCGCTACGCCAACGGCTGTTCGGGCGGACGGTGGTTTTCCATTTGGAGAAAGCCACGGATGCGTACGCAGAAGCGTTGCGGGCTTTTGAGTTTGTTCATCAGGTCGAATGCGTTGAAAACAAGCTCGTTGTCCGGCTGGATGATCCCGAAGACCATAATCCCGCCCTGGTGCGCTCGTTAGTCGAAGCAGGCGCGGGGATTCAGTTTGTCGGCGAACTACGCCGCCGCTTGGAAGATGTCTATTTGCAGTTGGTCGGTCAGGACCAGGAGGGACAAGCCGATGGCTAAAATCTGGACTCTCGTGCGCAAAGAATGGGCAGAAGTGTTCAAAAATCGCTTTGTGCTCCTGACAGTCGCGTTTATGCCCTTGCTGTTTACCGCCTTGCCGCTGATCATCTTGGGGGTGATGAAGTCAACAGGCGATTGGAGCGAAGCCATCCCCCTGTCCGATTTGCCGCCCCAACTGCTGCAACTGTGCGGCGATTTAGACATGGCCGCCTGCGGGCAATATTTCCTCGTCACCCAGTTCATGCTCCTGTTCATGATGATCCCGATGATCCTGCCGATCACGTTTGCGTCCTACAGCATTGTCGGTGAAAAGACCACCCGCACCCTGGAACCGCTCTTGGCGACGCCCGTAACCACGCTGCAAATTTTGGCCGGGAAAGCCTTGGCCGCCTCGATCCCCGCCGTCGTGGCCACCTGGTTGGGATTTATCGTCTACATCATCGGCGTGCGCATCATGGCTGTCAGTCCGGCGGTGTGGTCGAAGTTGTTCGATCCTCTCTGGCTGACGGCCATTTTCGTGGTCGGGCCGCTGCTGGCACTGGCCGGGGTCAGCATTGCTGTGATGATTTCGTCGCGAGTGGCCGATCCCCGCGTCGCCGAGCAAATATCGGCCCTCTTTGTGCTCCCCCTGGTGGTTTTGTTCATTGGCCAATCCACCGGTTTGATCTTCATCAACGAGCAAATTATTTTATGGATGGCTGCTGGATTATTGATTCTCGATGCCGGATTGCTTGCCTTTGCGACCAATCTTTTTCAACGTGAAAGTATTTTGACCCGCTGGAAATAATAATGACGAAACGGACTCCCTCGCTGTTGGTTCTGTTATTGCTGCTGATTCTGCCTTTTACAGCCCGCGCCCAATCTGAATCTGAAACCCTGATCCTCCGCCTGAGCAAAGACTTTGGCTATGCTGCCGGGGGCACAATCCAGGGCGCGTTTACCCTGAAAGTGCGCTCCCCCGACGACCTCGTTCGGGTGGATTTTCTCATCGATGGCGACATTGTCTCCACGGATGTCGAACCCCCTTTTGCTTATCAGTTCAACACGGCAGATTTCACGCCCGGCAAGCACCGCTTTTCGGCGGTGGGCTACCGGGCCGATGGCTCTCAGCTTCGCTCGGATGAGCTCGTGCGCAACATGATCACCGGCGAGCAGGCCTGGGTTGAAGTCAGGCGCATCCTTATCCCTTTGATGCTTGGCATCGGTGCCCTGACGATCTTGGGTACTCTGCTGACAGCCCTGCTGGGGCGGGAGAAACATTTCCGCTTGGGGGAGTACGGTCCCGCCGGTGGGGCCGTTTGTCCGCGCTGCCAATTGCCCTATGCTCGCAATGTCTTGGCACCCAATTTGCTCGTCGGCAAGTTGCAGCGCTGTCCCCATTGTGGAAAATGGGCCCTCGCCCCCGCTGCGTCGAAACAAGACTTGGAAGAAGCGGAAAGTCGTTATCGCAAACGCGGCTCCGATGAGGTAGATCTCCCCTCGCAAGAAAACGCTTACAAGAAATTACTCGACGAATCTCGCTTTGAATGAGGGCAATTCCCGATGATGTCTAAGGGTACAGCCGAACTACAACAATTTGATAAGCTCAAAAAACTTGCCGAAATCAGTTTGAAGCTGAACACGATTTTGGATCTGGAGCCGCTGCTTCAAACGATCATCGATATCGCTGCCGATCTGCTTGACTGTGAAGCCGGTTCGATTTTGCTCTACGATGATGAGAAAGAGTGCTTGTTCTTCGCCGCGGCTACCGGTGCCCACTCCGGCGAATTGGAGCATATCGATGTCCCCTTGGATAGGAGCTTGGCCGGAGCAATTTTCCGCACCCAAAAATCTGTCTTTGTCAACGATGTCTCCAAGGACCCCCGGCATTTTCGTCGCGTTGAGCAGATGACGGATTATCGTGTTCGCAGCCTGTTGGGCGTTCCGATGAGCCTGAACGATCGCATTATCGGCGTTTTGGAAGCGATTAACAAAAAACGAGCTGACTTCTCATCTCGCGATGTCCAGCTTCTCTCTATCGTTGCCTCGCAAGCGGCCGTCGCTATCAACAATGCCCGCATCGTCGACGAGTTGCAGGAAGTCAACCGCGAGCTGCGTAGAGCCGATCAGCTCAAGAACGATTTCCTGGCAGTCGTCTCTCACGAGCTTCGCACACCCCTGGGGCTGATTTTGGGTTATAGCACTTTCTTGCGAGAAGAAGTTGATAGCGACCTTGCCGACTACGCCGATAAAATCGTCAAGGCTGTCAGGCAAATGACCTTGCTGGTAGAAGATATGACCGATATGAAAGTGATTCACAGGGGTTCGGTCGAAATTTCCCTCCAGCCGGTCCCGATTCAATTGGTGCTCAAGAATGCTTACCAAGACGTCGCCCCACGCGCCAAGGCGAAGAAGATCCCCGTGTCATTCAAGGTCCCTTCGGAAGAAATTTGGGTTGATGCCGATACATCGCTTGAAAAAGTCTTTATCAATATCCTTGATAACGCCATCCGTTTCAGCGACCCGCCGGGGAAAATCGTGGTTCGAGTTACTAAGAATGAAAAACAAGTCGGAGTTGCGATTAAAGACGACGGTGTTGGTATTTCCCCCGATTCATTGGAGCGTATCTTCGATCAATTCTATCAGGTGGAGGATCATCTCACCCGCGAGCATGGGGGCTTGGGGTTGGGTTTGTCGATTGCCCGGGGTCTGGTTGAGTTGCATGGGGGCAAAATTTGGGCAGAAAGCCCCGGGCCAGGAAAAGGCTCGACATTCAAGGTGATCCTGCCGCTTGGCACCCTCTGAGAGACTTCTCCTCATGCCCCGTTTTCACGCGCCCATGTTTCGGTGAGTTCCTCGATTTGTTCCAGATAAAGATCCAAACCTTGCAAGCGTTCATTGAAGCCCGGTCCCATTAATTCAAGGGAATAGCATGTTTCCTGCCAATTGGTGGGATTCGCTGTTGCTGCCTGGCACCACGTTCGTAGCAAAGGCCAGAGCACGTCCTTGGGTTGTTCGCTTTCCAAATGCGCTTTGAAGGCTTGCAAATAATATTCCCGGCGATAGCGATGCAGCTTTGCCGGGCGTTGCTCGTCGGGAATGGCATCGAAATCTCGTTCCCAGGCGGAAACCCAATCATGGAGGGTGTCCATTTTCACTTGCGAACTGCCCAGCAATCCCAGCAGTCCGACGTAGAGTTCCGGCCGTTCCAGGGCTTGTGTCTGCTTGGCAAACGATCTCAGGAACCGGCGCTCGGTTAAGATTTCGCCGTTGAGCAGGGCGACCGCATTGGCGGTGCTGCGCAGAATGTCGAGATATTGGTTGACATTTTTACGGGAATCCTCTATCGGGGGAGTCTGAAGCTCCAACCATCGGCGGCGCGCTTCCTTCACCAGGGGACGAACCCGCCTGATGACGTAATCGGGTCGATGGAACATCGCTCGAACACCCGATAGGGTGTAGTCGATGAAATGTTGGGGATCATAGAGCACGTTGGCGCCGTACATGCTCGGCCCCATCCAGGGGTCAGTGCGCAACGCTTTTCCGTCGAGATACAGTTGCTGGGGATGGTGGCTGATGTCCAGATGGATCTGCTCGGTCAGGCGTTGGATTTCGCGGTGCTCCTGCGGCGGCTCGTTGTGGATAAAGACGATGTCGATGTCGGTGGTCTCTCCCAGCAGGGGGTCTTGCTTGGTAACCAGCGATCCCCATAAATAGGCCGCCAAAATGTCAAAGCTGTCCTTGGTTCTCCTGTTGACCGTCTCTTGGGCGATCCCTTGTAAATAATCTGATGTGAATTTCATAAGCGGCTCTCTTCTCCGTTTTTGCCGAGATGAAAACGATCCATTAAGACCGGAAAACATTGTGAAATAATTCCCAAATATGGCTGGCGCTTATCTATCGCCGGATGGTTTTGCCTCGATCTTTGATATCGAAGGGAAGCTCTCTTTGGAAAGGCGGCATTTCGAGGGCCTGGTGAATGCGAGTCTCGACTACTTTCAAATCATCGGATTTGGACACGTAGTTGAGTTGATTGGTGTCGATTGGCAAAACGGGTGACCCATTGTAAATCTCGTCAAAATATGTTTCATACGTGTTGTTGAGCTCGTCGATATAGTTTCGGTCCATGTCCCTTTCGTAAGGACGGTCCCGCAGGGCGATTCGCTGCATCAACACGTCAGTGTCGGCTTGAAGATAAACGATCAGGTCGGGGGGCGGAATCCGCTCTGCCAGAGCATGATGAACCTGATAGTAGGTCTCCAGTTCATCGCCATCCAGGTTGAGGCAGGCAAAGAGCGAATCCTTATCGAAGGTGTAATCGGCAATCAGATTGTCTTCCATCTTCAACTGCTTGACCACATCCTTTTGCTGGTGGTAGCGGCTGAGCAAAAAAAAGATCTGGGTCTGAAAAGCATAGCGTTCTCGGTCGCCGTAGAAATTTGCCAAAAAGGGATTTTCCTCGAAAACCTCCAAAAATAATTTCGCCTTGAAAATCGGCTGCAGCAAACGGGCAAGGGTGGTTTTTCCGACGCCGATAGCGCCTTCAATGGCAATGTACATCGTTCCTCGTTTTCTACTATGGTTGGGCAATGTTTTCTTCTCCCCCAAGGATACCAGTCTTTATGGAGAGAGGCAACAGATTTTGCCGTTTCTGGCTACGTTGTTTCAAGCGATTTGACCAGATAGAGATCACCGCGCTGAAACCCTCGTTCGAGATAATATTGTCTCGTCCCGACCGCGGAGATGACGGCAATACGAGAGAAACCGCGCTCACTCGCAACTTGGTCGGCCTTTTCGAGCAGTTCCGTTCCCAGGCCGGCGTGTTGGGCCGCCCCTTCTCGTTCCTGGCCGACGCGCAGCGATTGACCGTAAACATGCACCTCCCGGATGATCGCTGCTCCCTCCAGGTCGGCGATTCCGGTTTCGGGCGCTTCCGGCCCCGGCAGGGACAGGCGCAGGAATCCGGCCAATTTGTCATCGGGCGTCACCCAAGAGAGAAAACGCTCCTCGCTGCCCCCCGAGTGATAAACTTGATCGTGCAGCGTGACCGTCTCAGGGTCAACGTCCTGGCCGCGCACCTCCCGGCAGCGGACGCACTGACATTGTTGGCCGCGGCGCTTCAGTTCCCGTTGGGCGTCCTGGCGCAGGCTGGTCCGCTTGTTGCCCTCGATCACATGCGTGGAAGGGATGTCGCGGATGATGCGGTTGACGCGGCAATAACGGGGAATGGTCGTTTTCAAGTCGGCGACCAACTCGATCAGTTCTTCTGTGGTGTATGGTTGAAACTCCCCTTGTTGCCAATGCTCGTAAAGTTCGGTATCGGCCAGAAGCTGGGTAGGATAAATTTTCAGCTCATCGGGGGCGATTTGCTCCCACAGGCGGGTGAAATCTCTCCGGTCTGATTCCAGCGTCGCACCCAGCAAGTTGGGCATCCAGTGAGCCACAATTTTGAATCCGGCCGCTCGGAGCAGAGCAACTGCCCGGTGAGCTTGTTCCGCCGTGTGACCGCGTTTGTTCAGCCGCAAAATCTCGTCGTCCAGGTTTTGGATCCCGATCTGAACCTTGGTCACCCCCAGAGAACGCAGCCAAGCAATTTGCTCCTTGTTGACCAGGTCGGGCCGCGTTTCCACCGCCAAACCGACATTGCGGTGCGGTGCGGTCTCGTTGCGGGCTTGGGCTTCGGCCAGTGTCTCCGAGTCCACTTCGTTCATGGCGTCGAAACAGCGGCGCAAGAACCACTGCTGGTAGTCTTTGGGGTAGGCATCCCAGCAGCCGCCCAGGACGAGCAGCTCAATTTTATCGGTGGGATGCCCCACGTCGTACAGCGCCTGGATGCGCGCTTCCACCTGGCGGTAAGGTTCAAAGTCGTGATGCAGGGCGCGCATGGCTCCCGGCTCGTCGGGCAAGTAACTCTTGGGCATGCGCACATCGTCGGGACAAAAAATGCACTCACCCGGACAAGGGTGCGGCTTCGTCAGCACCGTCACCGTGGTCACGCCCGAAAGCGTGCGGGTGGGCTTTAGGCGAATTTTGGCCAGCAAAGCCGGGTTGGGCTGCCAGTTTCCCTCGTCAACCAATTTTCGATATGTTTTTACCAGCGTCGACTTGCTTAAAAAACCTTCTCCGTTGGGCAGCGGATGTTGGCGCAAAGCGGCGAACACCTCGCTGCCAGAGCGAATATCTTCCAGCGCCAGTTGGGCCAAGCGCTGTCGTTCGGGAGAAAACGGTTTCGAGTGGGGCTTGTTTTGTTTACGCACGGTACCTTTCGACTGTATAATACGGGCATGGATACGAACACACTTGAAAAACTGATCCAAGTTAACTACCAATTTTACCAAACCTTCGCGACTCACTTTGCCGAAACCCGCCAACGTTTGCAACCCGGCGTTTTGAAGCTGTTGGAGCGGATTCCCTCCCAGGCGGATATTCTCGATGTGGGCTGTGGAAATGGACAATTAGGGCAGGAATTGGCTCGCCGCGGCCACCGGGGCCGTTACCTGGGCCTCGATTTCAGCACGGAGCTGCTGGACGTGGCCCGAAGCGGGCTCTCCGATTCCCCCAACATTTCCTACGCTCAGGCCGACCTGACCAATCCGGACTGGCCCGAAGCCATCGATAATCAAGAGACTTGTTTTGATGTCGTTCTGGCTTTTGCTGTGTTTCATCACATCCCCGGCCATCAGCTTCACCACCGCATCTTGGAGCAAATCCACGCCCTACTGAAACCGGAAGGGCGTTTGATGCATTCCAACTGGCAGTTCCTCAACAGTCCACGGCTGCGCAAAAGAGTACAACCTTGGGAAAAAGTGGGTCTAGCATCTGCTGAAGTCGGTCATCACGACTATCTGCTCGACTGGCGCCGCGGCGGACGCGGGTATCGTTATGTCCATCATTTCGATGAAGAGCAGTTGGCTAAGCTTGCCGCGGCGACCGGCTTCCGCGTGGTAGAGACGTTCTATTCCGATGGCAAAGGGGGCAATTTGGCTTTGTATCAGGTGTGGGAGCCCAAGCCAGCATGAGCGAGTATATCGCTGTCCCCTGCTTTTGCCCCATTTATTCTGGCTTGTAGGCGACAATTCTTGCGCTAAAGATGGTTTGTTGGGGATCAAATTCTTTGAGCATATCTTGATCGCCATCATCAAGGTCAGAATTTACCTGTTCGAGGCAAGCATCGATGATGGCCTGATCCCAAGGGGAAGCAACTACATCAATATCAACGAATCCAGCCTGTTCCATGGCGGCAACATACTCTTCTACTTGCAATGCCCCAGCGATACAACTAGCCCAAGCAGTCAAACTGGATTTGATTGTGTCAGGCAGCGAGCCCTGGGTGACAATGTCGCTTACTGCTATCCGGCCGCCAGGTGGCAGGGTTCGAAAGGCCTCACGGAAGACTTGAGGTTTGTCTGGGCTCAGGTTGATGACACAATTCGAGATGATCACATCGACAGACTGATCCGCTACGGGCAGATGTTCGATTTCTCCCAAGCGGAATTCAACGTTCTCAAATCCCAGCTTGGCTTTATTGGAGCGAGCCTTCTCGATCATGGCTGCGGTCATATCAACGCCGATTACCTTGCCGCTGGGACCAACTTTTTTGGCAGCTAGGAAACAGTCGATGCCACCGCCTGAACCCAAATCCAAGACTGCTTGGCCTTCCTCAAGGGAGGCCAGCGTAATAGGATCACCGCAGCCCAGCGATAGTTCGGTGACTTCTAGGGGCAGTTCAAGGGCATCTTTATCTTCGTAAAGGTGCATCAGAGAACTGGGTGAGGATGTATCTGCTAAATTGCAACACGAGCTTTGCGTGGTGGCACAACAACAATCATCTTGCTTTCCCGGTTGAGTAGCAATATCGCCGTATCGATGACGAACTATTCTTCGAATGTCTTCTGGTGTTTTTGAGGTCATGTTCATTCTCCTAAGTCATATTGAAGCATTTGCATTTGTCGATATGTTTTAGAAAAAAAGGTAAGCGCTCATTCGGGTATTTCGATCACCATTCTAATGCGTTGATCAGGCGCAAAATCCTCGGCAACTTGGCAGCACCCCTGAGCCAACTTCTCTTGGTTAAGGGTGTACAAAATTTGTTTGCCATGCCGTTCGGAGTGAACCAGCCCGGCATTCTTTAGAATCTTCAAATGGTGTGAAACCGTTGGCTGCGTGACATCTAATTTCTCAACGATGTCGCTGACACTGACGAGCTCACAGCAGCACAACGCCATAATTTTCTGGCGAGTCTCGTCAGCCAGAGCTTTGGCAAATTTAACGGTATCTACTGTAAAGTTTAGCGTTTTCATATCGACACTTATCTATGTGATCGCCATACTAATCGATGTTTATCGATATGTCAAGGGGCGTTTTTTGTGCAAACGATAATTGTTGCGATAGCAAATCTATGATTGATTTGTGCTTTCTAATTTTCCCAGGTAGCCTAATTCCAACAATGCAGCCAAGACCTTTTCCTCCGCGCCGCGCTTGACCATGATGGCCGTCGGCCCCAGGGGGATGCCCAGAAAACGCGCCGCCCGTGAGGTTTGTAGCGCTTTCAATATCGAGGGGGACTCTACCCGCAAGACGACCATCTCCTCGATTTGAATCTCTGTTCTGTGCTGCTCCCAGCGCTGCAATGCTTTGATGATGTTGGGCGG
>CAZXXW010000050.1:0-20905 GCA_964644835.1 uncultured Anaerolineales bacterium | reverse complement strand
CGGCATCATAATAATTGAAGCCGCGCCGGGACAAATAAGCCAACATTTTTTTTCTAAATTCGGGCCATGCCAATTTGCGATAGCGGCGATATTTCTTGCTGGCAGCCCGGTAGGCCAGCTCTTCTTCGTCGAGGTCTTCGAGCACCTGATCGATGATTTGCCGCTTGACGCCCTTTCGGCGTAGCTCGTATCCCAGGGCGCGCCGCCCGCGCGGACGAAATGTCGAGCGGTTTTCGACCCAGGATTCGGCGAAAGCGACGTCATTGACCAAATGCTGACGGCGGAGCCGTTCCAGCACCTCGTCGATGATCACTTCCGGCGTGTCGTGTTTCTCAAGGTTCTGGCGCACTTCGCTTTCACTGCGCACCCGGTAACTGAGATAATTGATCGCCCGCTGGTACGCTTTCTCGGCATCTTCCGTCTCTTTGAGCTCGCGGATCTTCTCCTCGCTGAGCGTTTGCCCCACCCGCAGCGACGCGGCGACGACGCGGTAAAGCCCAAAAGCAAATTCATCGTCCAGAAACACACTTACACGATCGGGATTTTTTTGAGCTTTCAGCGCAGTGATCGTTTTCATAGGTTCCTATACAACAAAAGCCGTGACTTATCCTTCAAGCCACGGCTGCGCGCCTCGTTACCGAGTACTCAGTACGGTTGAAATGTTAAGACGGTTGGATACGAAATGAGTCGATCAAAAGATTGGCCAAAACACCGTTCTCCATTGTTGAGCGTTCTGTGAACGGATTTGGTAATACCATTGTGATTTGATTAAACCCTAATCTACACTGATAGGCCCTTTTGCTTTTCTACGATTTGGATAAATTTGTAAAAAACCACGAACTCAATTCGGGGTCAAACGCTGTAACAGTATTTTCTAGTACTGAGATCAATTGCAACACCGTGGCCGCGCCTGTTGATCAAGACGGTCGGCGCGACGAGAAGAAGTTTATTCGCCGCAAGGACGAAAGATAGTGTTTTAAGTTTCCAAAGGCATCGGAGGGGGTGGCAGGCATTCTTTGCGAATGTGTTCTTCGATCTCTGTTGCCAATTCCCGCTCTCGGCGCAGGCGGTCTTTTGTTTTGTCAAGGTCTTTGGCCAGCGCCATGCCTCGATAATAATACATCGAATTTTTTCGTTCAAGGATCTCCAGTTCGATCGCCATTCTGACGATTTCGCTTACTTTGGAGATACCTCGATTATATATTATATCAAATTCTGCCGTTTGGTGCGTTAAAGCGAACTGATTTTTGACAATTTTTATGTTTGTATGATTGCCAATTGCCTCGGAGTCTCTTTGAATCGATCCGCTTGTGTGCAACGACATCCGCACCGCGGCGTGGAATTTCAACGCTCTGCCGCCGGTAGTTGTTTCCTTCTTTGCGTGTTTGTTACTGATTCTGTCGCGGATCTGGTTGGTGAAGATCACGGCGGTATCCCTCCCCTCGATGGCTCGGCTGATCTTGCGCAACGCCTGCGACATCAGGCGGGCGATCAACCCGGTGTGCGCTTCGCCCATCTCGCCTTGGAGCTCGGCGCGGGGGACGAGCGCAGCGACCGAGTCGATCACGATGACATCAACTGCCCCCGATTGAGCCAGCGTCTCGGCGATGTCCAGGGCTTGCTCGCCCGTAGCGGGCTGGGCCAAGAGCAGATCTTCGACGTCGACGCCGCAGGCCCGGGCGTAGTTGGGATCGAGGGCGTGTTCCATATCGATGAACGCCCCCGCTCCACCCCGTCGTTGCGCCTCGGCGACGATGTGCTGCGCCAGGGTTGTTTTGCCGCAGGCCTCCGGGCCGAAGATTTCGCTGATCGCCCCGCGCGGCACCCCGCCAATACCGAGGGCAACATTGAGTGAGATCGAGCCGGTCGGAATCACTTCCATGGTCAGGAGCCTCTATCCATCCGATGTTTGTTCGTCCCTCCCCATCTCGCCTCTGGGCAGCGTGACGGTGAAGGTGGCCCCTTGATTGACTTCCCCGTGGGCGCGCACCTTGCCGTTGTGATCCTGGATGACCCGCTTGACGATGGCCAAACCGATCCCGGTGCCGGGGAATTCGTCGTCGTTATGCAGGCGCTGAAAAACCCCGAACAATTTGTGGGCGTAGGCCATATCGAAGCCGACACCGTTGTCCTGCACGGAGATTTCAACAAGATGGTCTCGTTGTTCGCTGCTGATTTCGATCTCGGCGGTCTCCCGCTGGGAGGTGAATTTGATCGCGTTGGCGATCAAATTGTCGAATACGATTTCGAGCATGTCGGGGTCGGCGTGGACGACTTCCAGAGGCTCGATCTGCCACCTGATCTGGCGATTGCTGAGGTCAAGCTGGTAATTTTGGATCACCCGCTCGACTATCTGATTGACAGGCACGTTGCCGTAGTTCAATTCTCGTCGCCCCAGGCGAGAATAGGTCAGCAACGCGTTGATCAAATTGTGCATCTTGGTGGATGCTTGTTGGATTTTGTCGAAATAGCGTTCAGCACTTTTGCTTTTGGGGTCGATTTGCTCTGCAAGCATGTTGGTAAAACCGTCGATGTGGCGAAGGGGAGCGCGCAAGTCGTGTGAGACGGAGTAGGCAAATGCCTCCAAATCTTTGTTGCTTTGTTCTAGCTGGGCGGTGCGTTTGGCGACGCGGTATTTCAATTCTTGGGCGTGTTGGCGCGTTTTTTCGTACAACCGAGCGTTGTCGAGGGCCATGGCAGCCTGGTTAGAGAGCATGGTGCAGAGATCGATCTCTGCCCGGGAAATTTCCCGGGGTTGGCCGCAGGAGGCGACGATCAAAACGCCGATGGTTGACTCTCGAATCTGAATGGGCAAATAGAGAATCGAGCGCAAGTTGCGTTCTTGGGTGATTTTCTTTTCGGCGGCCGTTAAGTCAGCATCTTCTATATCTGGCAAAAGTTTCGCTTTCGCTGTATCAAGCGTTTCTTTGATGTGAGGGTGGACGTTCAAATGCGCTTGCCGATATTTATCCTTAGTTTCTGGCCGTAAAGAAGGCGTCGTTGCCTTCAGGTGAAGGGTTTCTTTCTCGACGATATAGATCGCGGCGCTATCTAGATTGACCAATTCGACGACACCATCGGTGATCGCCTGGAAAATGGTCTCCAGCTCCAGGGTGGAAACGAACTTTTTGCTGATTTCTACCAAGGCTTCCAGGCTGCGGGCCTGGTGGCGGATGGCTTGCTCTACTTGCACCCGTTCGGTGATGTCGGTGTACACGGCGACGACCCCGGCAAATTGTTCGTCGATCACGATTGGCGAACCGGCCACGATCACGTGCACCGAGCTGCCGTCCTTCCGCACTCGCACGGTCTCGACGGGTTTCAATTCGTTTCCCCTGGCGACATGGTTTGTGAAGCCGTGAGCCTCTTCGGTGTGCTCTGGCCCGACGATCAGATTGTCGATATTCTCGCCGATGACCTCTTCTTGGGTGTAGCCGAAGAGATGCTCCGCACCTTGATTCCACTCGAGGATATGGTTGTCCGGATCCAGCGTGATGATCGCGTCGGGCGCCGCGCTCAGCAAGGCTTCCAGATAGACTTGCCGTTCTCGGGTCGCTTGCTCGGCGCGTACCCGATCGGTAATATCTCGGATGACGGCCAAGACCTCATCCTCGCCGCTGACGACCATGCGGGCCTCAAAATGGTGCTGTTCATCTTCAATTGGCAAGGCATAGGTATGAACTTGCATCTCCCCGCTTTCGAGCGTTTTTCGCGTGTGGTTTTCAGTCCACTCGGCCAGAAATGGGGGCAGAACGTCGCCGGCTTTTTTGCCGATGAATTCCTCCGGGGGCAGGAAGAGTAGGTTGGGATTATTACAGCGACAATCGAGGAAGATGGCCTCGGCATCCAGCCGGAACAAAATGTCGGGCAAGGCGCTCAAGATGGCGCGATTGCGCTCCTCGCTTAATCGCAGGGCTTCTTCGGCGGCGCGCTTTTCCTCCGCCCGGCGCAAGGTCAGCAAGAGTTCATCCATCTCAAAGGGTTTCTCAATATAAGAGTAGGCGCCCTGATTGGCCGCTGCAATCGCCGAAGATCGAGACGCATGGGCTGTCAGGAGGATGCATTCTGTGTGGGGTGAGCGTTCCCGGATACCCCGCAAAACGTCCAAGCCATCCATGCTGTGCAATTTCAGATCAATCAAGGCGATTTGGATGTCTTCTTCGGCGACGATCTCCAGGGCTTGCTTGCCGGTTGGTACCGGGATTGGATGGAAATTTTTACCGCCAACGATCACTTCAAGCGCCTGGCGGAGATGGGCATCGTCATCTACGATTAAAACACGGGGAAAATTGGTCATATTCGATGAAATCCTGTCTGCTTTTCCTGTTGTCACCGCTGCGAATGGCAGGATTGGCTCATTGATCTTGGTGGCTCAGCGTAGCTCTTGCTGTTGGTGGTTTGGTCTTTTCTACATTATAGTCTAGCGTAGTCCCAATCCCCAGAACTATGCCTTGCAGCATTTTTAGGATATCACAGAGAAATCGTCTTGGGGCGATTTCCCTCCCTGAGAAGGTTTTTAGGATTCGGATTCGTCTTGGACCAGGGCCAGTTGGCGCCGGTAAAGTTGGCTGTAAAGGCCGTCTTTGGCGAGCAAAACTTGATGGCTGCCCACCTCGCGGATGTACCCATCTTCCAGCGCGATGATCTTGTCGGCATCGCGGATGGTGCTCAATCGGTGGGCGATGACCAGCGCGGTGCGGCCTTTCATCACCTCTTCCAGGGCTTGCTGGATCAGATATTCTGCCTCGGCATCGACCGAAGACGTCGCCTCATCAAGAATCAAGATGCGCGGATCGGCCAGGATGGCCCGGGCCAGCGCCAGCCGCTGCTTTTGGCCGCCGCTGAGCCTGACGCCGCGCTCTCCGATTTCGGTGTCGTATCCCTCCGGTAACTCTTGAATGAAGTCGTGGGCATAGGCCGCTTTGGCCGCGGCGATCATCTCCTCGTCGCTGGCCTCCGGTTTGCCGTAGCGGAGGTTGTCGCGCACGGTCGTGTTGAACAAGAAGGTGTCTTGGAGCACGACGGCGACATGCTGTCGCAGGGATTGAACCTTGACCTCGCGAAGATCATGACCATCGACCAGAACGCAGCCATCGTCGGGGTCGTAGAAGTGGCAAAGCAGATTGGCGATGCTCGTCTTACCCGCGCCGCTCGGTCCAACCAGGGCGACGGCCTGGCCGGGCTCGATGTGGAAGGAAATGTCGTGGAGTACATTTTGTTTCTTGGCGAGAATGCTTTCATCATCGCCGTAGCGGAAATGGACATTTTCGAAAACCACGTCTCCTTCGATTTCATCAAGGCTGATCGCGTCGGGGGCGTCGCGGATGTCCGATTTCTTGTCGAGCAATTCGAAGATCCGCTCGCCGGCCGCGATGGCTTGTTGAAACGTGTTGTCCACCTCTGTCAGGCGACGGAGTGGCTCGTAGAACGAGATGATGTAGGATAGGAAGGCTACGAGGGTGCCAAGAGTCATTTGGTTGTTGATCACCAGGCGGGCACCAAAACCGAGCACCAGTGCCCCGCCCAGGGCGGAAAGGAAGTGCAGGGCAGGAAAGAAGATCGACCAGGTGCGAATGGCGAAAACGCGCTCTTGGAGGTAATCTTTGCTGACCTGGCGGAAACGGTGTAACTCCAGTTCCTCCTGCTCAAAGGCCTGAACCACGCGGATACCGGCGAGTTTGTCCTGGAGGCTGGCGTTGATGTCTCCCAGGCGGTCGCGAACGCGCCGGTAGATCGGTCGGGCGCGGTGGTTGAAGATCCATAAGCCGATCGCCATGATCGGAAGAGGGCCTAACATCACCAGAGCCAATTTCCAATTAAGAATCAGAAGCACCGTCGAAGCGCCGGCCAGACGAAGAAGATCCACGATGGTAAGGGCGACACCGTGGGTGACGAATTGCTCCAGGGCGTTGACATCGTTGGTCACCCGTGACATCAGCTCTCCTGTGGAGGTGCCCTCATAGAAGGAGAGCGAAAGCTGCTGGAGATGGGCGTAGATGCGGACGCGCAAATCGAAGATGAATTTTTCTCCGACCACATGGCGCAAATACATATCGCCAAAATCGACGATCCGGGAGAAGGCGTGGATGGCGATTAGGGCGGCGATCAAGGTGGTCAATTGGGAAAGTTTCTCTTTGGCGATGACCTCGTCGATGACATCCCTCTGAAGCAGCGGGGGAAGCAGATTCAGGCCGGTGCGCAATAATAGCAGGACGCTGACGATGATCAGCGTTTTCCAATAGGGACGCACGTAGCGCAAAAGACGTTTTAGGACATCCAATGTTTCATACTCCTTCTTTTGGTCAGGAAACAACTTGCAAAAGGAAAGACGAGAACAGTTTTGTAACCTTGAGCGCCTGTTCTCGCCCGGAAAGCACAGCAAGAAAAGAGATTGTTGACTATATCTAAAATTATACCGTAGGTACTCGCCTGGATATATAGCCCCTCGGCTTAATTTCTGTTATCCTAAAAGGTGAACCGAATTTTAGTGAGAGCCGGCAATCGATGCTTGCTCTCAGGAGGTTATGGTGAGCGATAAACTTAGCGTAACAATTGATCGCGAAGAGTGCATTCTTTGTGGCGTCTGCTATGAGGATTGCCCTGAAGTTTTCGTGGAAGGCCCGGATGAAGGCCTCAGTCAAATTGTTCCTGAATATCAGGTCAATGATGACCCTGCCACGGGCGAGGTGCCACCGGACTTGGAAGAGTGTGTTCGGCTTGCGGCCGAGGATTGCCCGGTGGAGATCATCCACGTGGAAGAACTATAATTTTCGCTGGCGTTGATCTAGCGCTACACGAAGAAGGGAAACAATATGCTTCGACTACTAATTCTCTATTACGGCATTTTGCAAAGCGTTCATTTGCTTGCTTTGCTGCGGGCGGGGTATCTCTTCAGCCGACTGAATCGGATGCCCTTTCCCGCACCACCCCCGGCCGGAGGCTGGGTTCCCCAGGCGGTTCCCTTTTTGATCGGCATGGGGCTTGTAGACGGCTTTGCCATCATCCTGGCGTTGATTTTTGCCTACACATGGATTACTCGCCAGCAAATCTTGACACGCTTGGGACTGATCTCCCTGACGATTACCGGGGCTTCGGCGGTGGTCTTCGCGATTGGCACCTTCGCCAGCGGTGCCTGGGCCGCCCATCCCCTGGCCTATGGCATCATGGTGATTTTGTTTGCCCCCCTGTTGCCCTTTTTCGTTTTGTTGGCCCGCGCATGAACGGTGCTGAGTGCAATCATTGTTGCTGTTAACCGATTTTGAGGAGTCGCCTTCCCCCGTAAGCTAACAAATGGTTTGATCCCCCTTGTTCATTATCCAAACGAGACCTCCGAGATTTTCAAAATCTCGGAGGTCTTGCTTTTTACTCGTAAGCCAACACTTCCCGAATGGTCAGGCGAGCGGCGTTGCGGGCCGGAATGATGCTGGCCACCACGGAGAGTAGCAGCACCGCTACCAACCAAATCAAGAATCCTTGGATGGTGAAGGTCAACGGGAGGGGGGAGCCCAACATCGCCTCGCTGATGATCTTGAGCAAAAAGTGGCTGATCGGGAAGGAAACGATGGCCGCAAGCACCCAGGTGATCAGGCCGATGAAACCTCCCTCGATGATCACCGATTTGATGATCGCGCTGTCGACCGCGCCGATAGCGCGCATCACTCCCAACTCGCGAGTCCGTTCCATCACATTCATGCCCATCGTGCCGGTCAAGCCGATGCTGCCCACCGACGCGGTCAGCAAGGCCATCAGCAGCAAGAAGATGATCAAGATGTTGATCCCCTTGGCGCTCTGGCTGCGGGTGATCGAGCCGGCCTCGACCTCGTTGATGACGAAATCTCGGTCGCGCAGATATTCGTCTAGCTGCTGGCTGATCGTCTCCTGCCCTTCCAGGTTGTGTTCGCTGGTGATCACCCGGTAGGTCAGAGCCTGGTTGGGCATGCCGACAACGTCGGCGATGAAGCCGAAATCGGCATAGGCGAGAGTGTCATCCATTCCCCCGGAAAAACGGAACACGCCCACGACGGCCCAGTCTTCTTCTTGCCCGTCCGGATTTTCCACACGGACGGAATCACCAGGCTGCAAGTTGGGATAAAAATCGTAAATTGAGTCGGATACGACCAAGGCATCGCGTTCACCGGGTCGGATCCAACGCCCGGCGATCACATCGGAGTCAACCAGCGAGGAGTCCGCTGGGGGTGCCATGATCTGGATTTTCTCGATCACGTTGTCATCAGAATCGATCATATCGACACTGGCCGCGCCCCATCCCTCCACGCCGACCACACCGGGGATTCCCTGAGCGACCTGCTTGATTCTCGAAATTGGGTAGGGACGGCCAAATTTGAGGGTGATATCGCCCTGAAAGTGCTGCTCGACCTGGCTCATGAAGTTGTCCATCGAATCGCGCACGTTGAACACGGCGATGAAGATCGCGCCGGCGATGGTCAGGGTGAACAGGGTCAAGATCAGGCGGCTCTTCCGCCGGAAGGTGTTTCGCAGGGAGAGCAGAATTGGCCGCGACAGCCAGCGCAGCCAGGCAGAGATACGCTTCCACCAGCGGCTGCCGCTTTTGTGCTTGTTCGGGTGGTCGTTGCTGATCGCCCGGCGCACGTTGATCTTCGAGCCGCTGTTCACCGGTGCGAATCCGGCGATCAGGGGGATCAACAGGGCGATGATCACCTGCAAGATCAAGGCGAGGGGGATAACGCGGAACCGGAGCACTTCCGCGTTGATGAAGCCGGTGATGAACTTGGCGAGGGCGTAGCCGGTTACGCTGCCCAGGGGCAGGGCGATGATCAGGGCGACTAGCCCGTAGGAGAGAATCAGGATCAGGTACATGCCCAAAATTTGGATGCTGCGAGCACCGACCAGCTTCATTACCCCAATCTGGCGGAGGTGCTGGGTCAGCAGCGCGTTGAGGGTGTTGACGATCAGCGAACTGCTCAAGATCAGGATCAAGGCTCCAAGGGCGACCATCACGCCGAGGATGGCCAGTACGATCGAGGCGAGGGGGTGCTCGTCCGAGGCTTGGGTCTTGGTCCGGTAGATTTTCCGGTTGTTACGTTCAATCTTGTCTTCGACCGCCGCGGCCACGTTCAGGATGTGATCTTCATCGGTAGAGTCGCCGTCGACGCGCACATAGAGCTGGTTGAAATAATCGCCGCCGCCCAGCCAGACCAGCGTGTCCATGGTCACGTAGCCATTGGCCCCGGCGAGAAAGTCGCCGCCGTTGCTGGCTTGATCGGAGACCAGCCCGACCAGCGGGAGCGTCTCGGTGCTGCCGTCCGGCATTTCGATCTCGATCTCGTCGCCGACCTGGAAGCCGGTGCTGTTGAGAAAGTCATGGCTGACGATCAGCTCGCGGCGTCCGGGCACTTGGATGCCCTCGACGGGGCCGAGCAGGTTGATCTCGCTGTCCGCGAAATTTTCGATCCCGATCAGACCGATGGTCTGCCAGGATTGTCCATCCCGGCTGGCGCGCACGTCGATCACGTGCCTGCCTTCGGCATCAAGCACGTCGGGAACTTGCTCCACGGAGCGGACGAAATTCTCTTGAAAAGGGTCGGTGCGGGTTTGGACGTTGGCCGGTTTCCGGGCTGCAAAGGTGATCCCAATGTCCTGGGAGAGGATCACGTAGGCGTTCACGATTGTGCCCACGGCGAAAACGCCCACGGCGATCGAAGCGACCACCAGCAGGGTGCGCGATTTATTCTCCCACAAGTCGGCGAGCACCTTACGCCAACGCGGTTTGAGGGGGTTGGAATTTGTCGTCATGCTCGCCTCCCTGCCCTCACTGCAACTTCTTTGTTTTCAACCCGCAGATGGGCAACTTGGTTGAGCGCCTCCCGCATGTAGGGGGCGGTTTTCAACAATCGCAAAAGCTCCTCTTTGGGGATCAGGGCCAACTCGGCTGGCCGTTGATCTCCGGCGCGGACATTCGCGATCGACTTGCCCCCATTGAATAGTTCAACTTCGCCAAAGAATTGGCCGGGGCCCAAACGGGCTACCGTCGTCGCCGGGATGTCTGTATTCACAAACACTTCCACTTCGCCGTCCGCGATCATATAGAAATGCTCAACCGGTTCCCCCTGATGCAAGATGATCGAAGATGGTTGGTAGGATCGCCTGTCCGCTTTTTTGGTCGCCGCCAGCATTTGGGGATGATCCAGGTAGGGCAGCGCCTTCGCCACGGTTTGATCGATCACTTCGCCGTCTGAAAGAATCACGGTCTGATCGGTTCGTTTGGTCAGGGCCGGGTCGTGGGTGACGATCAAGATCGTCTTGCCCTTGTTGGCCAGGCGCTCGAAAAGGCTCAAAATGGTTTCGGCAGAGCGCGAGTCCAGGTTGCCCGTTGGTTCGTCTGCCAGGATCAACGGCGGGTCGGTGGCCAGGGCGCGAGCAATGGCGGCGCTTTGCTGCTGACCGCTGGATACCGCGGTGGGCAATTTGTCAGCCTGCTCTTCCAGGCCGACCTGTTGGAGCAGTTCCATCGCCCGGTCTGGCCGCTCCCGGAAGGGGTATATGTCGCAATAGTCCATCGGCAACATCGTGTTTTCCAGCAGCGTCAGGGTGGGCAGCAATTGGAAGAATTGGAAGACAACGCCGACGTTCTTGCCCCGCCACAACGCCCGCTGGCTCTCGGACATGGCGTAAATGTCCTCGCCTCCGACGATAACCTCCCCGGAGGAGGGATGGTCGATCCCCGTGATCATATTCAGCAGGGTCGACTTGCCGCAGCCTGATTTGCCCACGATAGAGACGAATTGTCCGTACCTGAACTGTAGATCAATGCCTTTTAGGGCGGTGAAATCCCCGGCTGGGCTGTGGTAGGTCTTGACCACATCGCGCAAGGCAATTGCTGTTCCCGGGTGCTCCGGCTTGGCTTTGGCCGACGTTTTGGCTTTACCAAAGGGATTCGTGCCCGAAATGATCTTAGCCTTCCCGTTTCCTCCAGCCGATATTTTTGCAGATTGATTGTCCGATGTGTTTACCAGCTTGCCGTCTGAAATTCTGATCCAGCGTGAGAAACGGTCGGTCAGGCTCTCATCGTGCGTGACCATGATGATTGTTTTGCCCTGGGCGACCAACTTCTCGAAAATACCGAAGATGGTTTCCGCCGTGACCGAGTCTAAGTTGCCGGTCGGTTCGTCAGCGATGATCAATGGCGGATCGTTGACCAGGGCCCTGGCGATGGCGACGCGTTGTTTTTGCCCTCCGGAGATGTGCGCCGGAATTTTGTGGGCATGCTCGAGGATGTCGACCAATTCGAGCAGCTTGAGGGCGCGTTCCTTGCTGGCGCCGGGTTGGTAGCGGCCGCAGAAATCCTGAGGCAGGGTGATGTTTTCGATCAGGTTCAGGCTGGGAATCAGCTCAAAGGATTGGTAGACGATGCCCACGTTTTGACCGCGCCAGGCTGCTTTGGCGTCTTCGTCCAGCGAGTGGATCGAGACGAATCCGTTTGGGTTAGCTTTCTTCTTGTGGTCGTCGCCGTGAAACAGAACTTCGCCGGACGTCAGCTCACTGACTCCGGAGATCATATTGAGCAGCGTGGTCTTGCCCGCGCCCGATTTGCCCGTGATGCCTAAAAATTCACCCTCGTAAACATTTAAGTTGATTCCGTCGAGAGCGATGAAGGGGGCATCCCCCGTCTGGTAGGCTTTGACCACCTCTTCCATTTTGATCAGGGGAGTTTGTTGTTGATTAGACATAGAAAAACGCCTCCTTGGTGAGGCTTGTGATTGTATTAAGCATGGGTAGTTTGCTCCTCCGTACCAATGTACCAATAAAGTTTCTATCTTTTGCCAAGATTATAGCTACAGGTTCCAGATTGTAGAGATGCCAGTGGCAATCATCCCATGTGACACGCGTCATACGGATGTGACGCGTGTCACATTCATCTTCGCATTACGCCGGCAGCGTACATTGATTGGCTAAATTTTGTCCACCCGAGTGCTTTCTCTTCTTGACACCTACAAATATACGTTATAATTTGTTATATATCTTTACGGATTTGAAAGCTTTACGCTCAATGATTTGTTGGTAGAAAAAGGAGCAGGTATCATGTCGCTAAATCCGGTTATTTCCATGTTGGGACGTCGATTGCGTTTGGGCGTGATTGGGGGAGGCCCCGATTCCTTTATTGGTAAGTTGCACCGTCTGGCAGCCAGGTTCGATAATCGCTACGAACTCGTCACCGGCGTGCTTTCCTCGGACCCCCAACGGGCGAAGCAGGCCGCAGAGCAACTTGGTTTTGCTTCGGACCGCATCTATAAAAACGGTTTCAGCATGTTAGATCGAGAAGCCTCTCGTGACGATGGCATCGAAGTTGTAGCGATCATGACCCCAAATGACAGCCATTACACCTATGCCCTTGCTGCTCTGGAGCGCGGCATTGATGTGATCTGCGACAAGCCGATGACCAACAGTCTCAGAAACGCCAAAGATCTGCACAAGCGAGTCCAGGAGACCGGGTTGGTGTTCTGTTTGACCCACAATTACACCGGCTACCCGATGGTGCGGCAGGCCAAAGCGATGGTCGCCGATGGCCAGCTTGGCGACATCCGTCTGATCCAGGTTGAATACGTTCAGGGAGGCCATGCCGAAAAAATTGAGCTTGATGAAAACGAGGAACTGCCCTGGCGGCATGACCCGAGTCGGAGCGGTCCCTCCTTGGTGATGGGGGACATCGGCACCCACGCCCACAACCTGGTCCGGTTTATCAGCGGACTGAATGTCGTCGCTGTATCTGCCGAAGTGGGCAGCATCGTCCCGGGCCGAGTCGTCCACGATTATGCCGGGGCCCTGCTCAGGATGGAAAACGGCGCTCGGGGCAGTTTCTGGGTCACCCAAGCAGCCGCGGGCGTGGAAAACTGTCTCCGGGTCCGCGTCAGCGGTGCGGAGGGAACCCTGGAATGGATGCAGGAAATCCCCCAATTGTTGCGCTATAAACCGTTGAACGCCCCCGCTCAGGTGCGAACCCCCAACGGGCCGGGCACGCTTCCCCTGGCAGCTCATTCTTGCCGCATCACCGCCGGCCATCCGGGCGGATTCCACGAAGGGTTTGCCAACATCTACGCCGACGCAGCCGAAGCGATCGCCGCCCGCCGGACGGGCCAGCAGGCCAATCCGCTGGCGCTCCATTTCCCCAATTCTCTGGATGGCTTGCTCGGTATCCGTTTCATTTACAAGGTGCTTGAATCTAGTAATGCCAACGGCAAGTGGGTTTCGTGCCGGTGATTACGATTGCGCCTTCAGGGCCGCTTCTTCCATCAGCGCTTTGATCTCCAGGGGCTCGCCCTTGTCGGCGTCGCGGATTAGTTCAAGAGCGCTCTGCGGGCACCGGTCGACGCAGACGCCGCAGCCCATGCAGGCAGACGCTTTGATCGCGACGAGCTGATCGACCAGGGTGACGGCGTCAAAAGGACAACTTTGCGCACATATGCCGCAGCCTTCGCATAGGCCTTCATTGATGGTGCAGAGGTAACCGGAGGCTGTCAACATTGGCGTACCGTTGCGCTGGGCCTGCATCGCCCCGCAACAACAGGAGCAACAATTGCAGATGGCGTAGAATCGTTCCAGCATGGCGTCTTTGAAAAAAGCGTGATGAACGTGACCGCGCTCGTGCTCGGCTTGGAGAATCTTGACGGCTTCATCCTGGGAGATGCGCCGCGAGCGCCGGGGATGATGCTCCTGGACGAAGCTGGCGAAAGGCTCACCGATGATCAGGCAAACGTCCAAGGGCAAACAGGGGTCAGGGCGGACGGAACGACATGGGCATTCCAGGGCGACGATGTGGTCGGGGTTTTTCATCACGATGTCGCGGGCACGCTTGTAGGGGATGATTGGTTCCAAATCCCCAAAAACGATATCTTCTTGTACGGTCACAAGCCCGGCGGCGGCTTCAGGCGGCACCACCTTGCCGTGATAGGTGTCGGCGAAGGTGACCGCGTCTTCCTCTTTCTCTCCATCCGACGCGATCAAACGCGAAAAAAGCGCCGTTAGCGGTCGAAGTAAACGGGTGAGCGGGTGTTCGCCCGTGCCGATGCCGATGTAAAGGTAGGGCCAGCGGGCGTAGATATACCCGTGGATAAAATCAAAGAGAGCGTATCCGCGGATCGTTTTTCCTTCGTCGTAGAATGCACGCGTGGAGTCGCGTGGGGGCAGGTTATTCAGTTTCTTCATCAAGTCGCTCCTCTTTTTTGAAAAACACAGTATACTGTAAACTGTGTACAGTATACTGTATTTCTGGAGTGCCTCATGGGCCCCTTTGATGTTATTCTGACGATCATCATTCTATTAATCGTGGCGATCGTTTGGCTGATCAAACGAGTCAGACAAAAGGAACGGGAAGGTCTCTCGCTGGGAGAGCGACCGCCCAAAATCGAGGGCTCTTTGATCGGCCTGGGTATCTCGTTGTATCTTGTTTTTCGCCTGTTGCTTGCTCTCTTGCGGAGGGAATCGTCGCTCGTGATGACGTCTGGCTTGCTCGTCTTGATAGGATGCTGGGCAAGCTACCGCTTTTTCTGCCGCTTACAACGGGCGTTTCGTTTTCGGCAGGATGCTGTCGAGACCCCGGCCAAGCGTGTTGAGATTTCCAGACGATTTGCCACGCCAGGATATACGGAGGGCAAGACCATCTGGTCTTTGTTGTACACGTACCTGGATGGCTACAAGGGTAGCCGGGATGTTAGTTGGCGCAGCCGCCGGTTGAGCAAAGCGCTTGACGAGAATCGTCTCCACGTTTTCGTGGATTATTTACCCGATGATCCCAAAGTCCACCGGGTTTCGCGCATCGAAGTGGGGGAGCCGAAGCAAGTATCGAAGCAGAGGCGGATCGCGTCCGCTTCGGGAACCCTTGGCCGCATCGAGCAGGCGCTGCTGGATTTATCCGACGGGCCTGGAGATCGTTTTGTCGTTTTCACCGATCAAGCGACGGGGAGCTTCGTTCAATTTGCCAACATCGGCCTGGGCGCCTTGGCCCTGGATTTGCCCGTCATGGAACTGGACGAGGGCGAACTGGAACGGGCCCGGGCATTTTTCAGCGATCGTGACACCGAAGGGCCGATTCAAGTCGCCAGGGGGATCGAGTCGGCGATCATGCATTTCGACAGCGACACGACCGAGATCCGCTACGCTGCCCAGACGACGATGGACATTTTTACCCAGGTCTTTGGCGTGGAGCCAAGCTTCAACCTGGACATCTCCACGGGGTCATTCGCCTAACCCAACCAAAGAGGGCTTGACATATCGAGTCTCTCGCGCCACCCTGAACCGAGAATTCCCTCGCGATGGCGCGATTTCTTATTTTCAATACATTGACAAAACGTTGACAGAATTGCCCCTCCATGCTATAGTGTAGAAGTATGGATTGAACAGTTGAGAATCGCATCGCTCTTAGCATTCCAGGAAAAGTTAACCATGACCGACATTCTCGAAGTCCCCACCTACAATTTGGGCGTCGTCACCCAGGAGACGGGCATCAACCCCGATACCTTACGCGCCTGGGAGCGCCGTTACGGCTTGCCCCAACCCGAGCGCAGCAGCGGCGGCCACCGCCTCTATTCGCAGCGCGATATCGAAACTGTGCGCTGGTTGATGGCCCGCCAGGAAGAAGGCATGCGCATCAGCAAGGCGGTCAAGCTCTGGCGCGCCATCGAAGAGGAGGGCAAAGACCCCTTGGAAGAGATCGCTTCTCTCGCCCCGGGCCCGGAACCGAGAAAGCCGCCGATTGCTGCCGGCGCGCAGATTGAAGAATTGCGCACGAGATGGGTGGCAGCCTGCATGCGTTTTGATGAGATCGAAGCGGATCAGTTGGTCGCCCATGCCTTCGCTCTCTATCCGGCTGAAATGGTCTGTTTCGAGATTCTGTTTGCCGGTTTATCCGCCATTGGAGAAGCCTGGTATCAAGGCGAAGCGACGGTACAGCAGGAGCACTTTGCCTCCGGGCTGGTCGGGCGGCAGCTTAACGCCCTGATCGCCGCCGCGCCGCAGCCGATTCGAACCAAGTCGATGGTCGTCGGCTGCCCACCCGGTGAAGAGCACGTTCTCTCTGCCTTGTTGATCACCTTTTTGCTCCGTAGTCGCGGCTGGCCGGTTGTGTATCTGGGCGCCAATGTGCCCCTGGCCGACCTGAAAGAAACCGTCGAAGAGCTTGATCTTGGCCTCGTCATTCTGACAGCCCAACGCTTGTCCGCTGCGGCGAGCTTGTTCTGGGTTGCTCAAGGCTTGGCCGGGGATGATATTCCCTTGGCCTATGGCGGACGGGTTTTCAACCGTCTGCCCGAGCTTGTCGACAGAATCCCGGCTCACTATCTCGGGGATGAGATCGGTGAGACTGTCCCGACCGTGGAACGCCTTTTGACTGCCAGGATTCCCCGCCCCGAGGGGCGCGAGCCTTCGGCGCGGGCACAGGCAGCACGGGATGAATTCATCGACAAGCAGCCCGATTTGGAGAAGGCACTCAAGGGGGCGGTTGATTTTGATCTCGTCGGTGCGAATCTGGCTCAACTAAATGCCGATATGGCCGAAGGGATCATCGCTGCGCTCAGTTTGGGAGAGATCGATTATCTGAAAGCCGATCTAGATTGGATTGACGGTTTCCTCGGCCATCTGCGCTACCCGCCGCAGGTCTTGAAGATGTATCTATGTGCCTATCACCGCGCTGCCGGCGAGATATTGGGGGAAGCGGGCCGGCCGATTGTGGCCTGGTTGGAACGGGTCTGCCGGGAAGCTTGATCAGCCGCGGGCCGGTACCAGGTTCCATGTTGGCCGGCCACCTGGGAGTGAGTCTGCGCTTCCGGCTGGCATCAGGGGATAAACAAAGGGTCAGGCATCCGCTGAAGAGCGGTTTGATCTTTTCGGGAGACATCAAAATGAAAAAGAGATCGATTTTGGTCACCGGAGCGACGGGGTATATCGGCGGGCGGCTGGCGCCGCGCTTGCTGGAAGGCGGCCATGAATTGCGTCTGTTCGTCCGGGATGCGGGGCGCTTGCAGGGGCGCGAGTGGGTTGATCGGGTTGAGGTCGTCGAGGGGGATGTCTTCCAGCCCGAGACGTTGCCTCCGGCGATGGAGGGGGTCGACGTGGGCTATTACCTGATTCACAGCATGAGCGAGAGTGGTGATTTTCATCAACGCGATCTCGTCGCGGCGCGCAATTTCAGCACGGCGGCGAAAGCGACGGAGGTCAAGCGAATCATCTATTTGGGCGGTTTGGGGGACCCCGACGCTGATCTCTCCGAGCATTTGCATTCTCGCCAGGAGACCGGACGCGTCTTGAGCCGGGCCGGTATGTCTGTGACCGAGTTTCGCGCCGCGATCATCGTCGGGTCGGGGAGTATTTCCTTCGAAATGATCCGCTACCTGACCGAGCGTATCCCGATCATGATTTGCCCCCGCTGGGTTTTCACCCAGGTGCAGCCGATTGCGATCGACGATGTGTTAGCCTACTTGACCGCTGCCCTGGAGGTGCCCGAGAGCGCCGGGCGAGTGATCGAGATCGGCGGCGCTGACCAGATGACCTATGGCGAGATGATGCTCGGCTATGCTGAGGTGCGCGGGCTAAAACGGTGGTTGCTCCCCGTGCCGGTGCTGACGCCGCGGCTTTCGTCGCATTGGGTTCACTGGACGACGCCGGTGCCCGCTTCGATTTCTCGCCCGCTGATCGAAGGGTTGCGCAACGAGGTCATCGTTCGGGACGACATCGCCGAGCAGCTTTTCCCCGAGATCGAGCCGATTGGCTATTGGTGTGCTGTCGAGGCCGCTTTGGCTCACCTGGAGGCTGGCGAGGTAGAAACGCGCTGGTCAGACCCGCTTTGCTCCAGCCAGGGCGATCGCTCCCCCGTGAATTTGGAAACCCGCGAGGGGATGATCATCGAGCAGCGCCAGACCTGTGTTCAGGTGCCGGTCGGTCGTGTTTATGATACCTTCACCAGTCTCGGCGGGGTGCGCGGCTGGTTGTCTTTCAATTGGGCCTGGCATCTGCGCGGGGTCGTTGATCGCTTGATCGGTGGGGTCGGCCTGCGCCGCGGCCGCCGCCATCCCCGGGATGTGCGCGTCGGCGATGCGATCGATTTCTGGCGTGTTGAGGCTGTTGAGCAGAATCACTTGTTGCGGCTGCGGGCGGAGATGAAGGTTCCAGGTCGAGCCTGGCTGCAATTCGAGGTCGAGCCGTTGGGAGGGGAAGAATCGTCACTGATCCAGACGGCCTTTTTCGCTCCGAAGGGTTTGTGGGGGTTCTTGTATTGGTACCTGCTCTATCCGCTCCACGGGATGATTTTTTTGGGGATGATTCGCAAAATCACGGAGCAGGCAGAATCCCGCCGCGTGACGTGAGGTTACACAGAGATTCACAAAGAAGACACGGAGTTCTACAGAGTCCTTAAAGCTTTTGTAAGCGTTCAGGCATGTCACCCTGATGGAGCGTGTTCTGTGACTGAAAGGTCTCCCAAGCCTCATGGGGGGAGATTCTTCACCACTAGAAAAGCGTCAGCGGCTTGCGAAGCATGCCTTGCCCAGCGGGCACGCACAGCGCGGCAAGAATGACCCTCCGTGAACACTCACTTTATTTTTCTCCGCGTAACTTTGCGTTCCAAATTTTAAGGTTTTTGCACAGTTGTCATCCGGTTTTGGACCAGTCTCTTGTATAATTGGATCAAAGTTATCCTTTTACTTGTTCAAGATAACACTTGTATCAATTAACGCGTTGGGGGAAATGATCCCCGGTTCAACTCTGGGATTGTTTCGGTTGGAGGTCTTCAATGGCAAACGAAAACTGGCTTTCGTCGCTCATCGACTGGCAAGATCGTTTCATTAAGAAGCTTGATCTGTCTGGTGAACAGGCTCATCGCGTCCGCATTCTAATCATTACGGGGTTGCTGTTTCTGCTTGTTGGTTCGCTGATTTTTGTGGCCCAATTGATCTTTTGGGTCTTGCCGACTTTTTCTCCGCCTCCCTGGACAGACCTTGTCGCTGACCTTTTGATCATCTTGGCCGGTGCCTCAACCCTTTACTTGGTTCGAGTGGGTCGATTTCAGACAGCCACGTCATTGGTGCTTGGAGCGATTTTAGCCATCGCGACGGCAAGTTTCGTTCTCGAAGGTAGTCCCCTAACCGATGTTTCGGGCACGCTGGGCTTCTTTATTTTGGTCGCTTTGAGCGCGGTGTTGCTCGACACGGATAGGGTGTGGGTTGTTCTTGCCGTCACAGCGAGTGTTTTTATTGGTGTTCACGTTTTGGGTTGGCAGGATGTGCTCCCTCCATCTCCCGGCAGGGATCAGTTAGGACAGCAGGTTTTTACGATTTTGATCTGGCTTATCGCTGCTGGAATCACGACCATCTTGATCGTCACCACGATGAACGTTTTGCGCAGTCAAGCGAATCAACTGCGCAAGCGCCTGATCGAACTTCGCAAGACCCAAGGACAACTTCGCACTAGCCGGGAGGATTTGCGCACCACCTTGGATTCGATTGGTGATGCCGTCATCGCTACCGATCAGGATGGGGAGATCACGCGCATGAATCCGGTCGCCGAAGCGTTGACAGGTTGGGATTTCGAGGAGGCCGAGGGACGGCCATTGCTCGAGGTCTTCAACATTGTCAATGCCAAAACCCGTCAACCGGCACAAACCCCCGTCGATCAGGTTCTGCGCCAGGAGCGGGTTGTCGGGCTGGCTAATCATACCGTGCTGATCGCCAGGGATGGCCGCGAGATCCAAATTGCCGACAGCGGCGCCCCGATCCGTGACCGGACGGGCGAGATCACCGGTGTGGTGCTCGTCTTTCGTGATGTCACCGAACAATACTGTCAACGCGAGGCCCTGCGAGAGTCGGAAAGGCGCTTCCGCGAGGTGCTCGAAACTGTCGAGTTGATCGCTGTAACGCTGAACGAAGATGGTCTGGTCACCTTTTGTAATGATTACTTGCTCGAGGTCACCGGCTGGGAACGGCAAGACGTCATCGGTGCGAACTGGTTTGATACCTTCGTCCCGCCGGAAATTGAAGAGGAACTGCACTGGTCGGTTTTTGACAAAACGTTCAAAGATGGCGAAATCACCCCGCACTATGTCAACGAAATCCTCACCCGGAAGGGCGAGCGCCGGACGATCTCTTGGAGCAATACCGTCCACCGCGATCCCAAAGGGAACGTCGTCGGCGCGATCAGTTTGGGCCTTGATATCACCGAGCAGATGCGCACACAGCAAGCTTTGCAGAGACGCGAAGCCCGGCTGGAAAGCATTTTCCGGGCCGCGCCGATCGGAATTGGACTGGTTTCTGAGCGGGTTCTTTTGCAAGTCAATGCTCAGGTCTGCGAGATGACCGGTTATAGCAGCGATGAGTTGATCGGGGAAAATGCCCGCATCTTGTATCCTTCCGAGGAAGATTACCAGTACGTTGGCACGGAGAAATACGCTCAGATTCGGGAAGACGGCATCGGCACCGTCGAGACGCGCTGGCAGCGAAAAGACGGGCGGATAATCGATGTTTTATTGAGCTCCGCCGTGCTCGATCCCGAAGATATCCATACGGCTACATTTACGGCTTTGGATATCACCGAACAGAAACGTGCCCAAGAAGCGCTGCACACCTACGCCGAACGTCTTGAGGAGATGGTCGCCGAGCGGACGAAGGATTTGCACCACGCTCAAGAACAGCTTATTCGCCAGGAGACGCTTGCCACCCTGGGGCAGTTGGCCGCCGGGTTGGCTCATGAATTGCGCACACCGCTGGGGGTGATCAAAAACTCAGCTTATTATCTCAGCCTGGTTCTAGAAAAGCCTGATCCAACGCTGGGCGAAATGCTAATCATCCTGGATCAAGAAGTAGATCACGCCGAGGCAATCATACGGGCCTTGTTGGATTTTGCCAGCACCGAAACACCTGTGCTCTTGGAGCTTGATTTGAATATC
>CAZXXW010000049.1:0-20988 GCA_964644835.1 uncultured Anaerolineales bacterium | reverse complement strand
GTAAGCCGATCTACCCCGTTGAGGGTGCTGTTCAGGAACTCCAGGTTCCCTAATAACAAAATAACGCTATGATGTAGATGGGGTGGTAGAGGTAACATCCTACCACCCCATTTTTGCAAATCTTTACCCGCCAAACAACATCCACGTTCAAGATTGAACTTGCCAATTTTCTATCTTGTCATCATAACTTTTATTTTTGGAAAACATAAATTTCTCTTAAACTACAGAGAAAAGCACACAAGACGATGCGTTTAGGAGTAAAAAGTTCAATCCGCGATAATGGATGACGGAGGAGTTCTATGAGAGAATCAAAAAAAATTTCCAGCACTCTAGGCCAAATACCGGCGGCAATTTTCTGGTTCTTTTGGAACCTAATTCTAAATATTATTGACACGGTAATGAGTTTCATTCAAAAGATAATTGGCGTGAAACGAATGGCCTATATCTTTCTACTGCCCAATATGCTCATCTTTGGTGTTTTTGTAATCACCCCCATGTTCATGAATATCTACTATTCCATGACAGGGGGGACAAGATTGTTCCTCAGAGACCGAGAATTCGTAGGGTTGGAAAATTATCAAATCCTTTTTGATTGCGAGGATTTCACCGAACCAAACAGCTGTGATGAGGATATCTTCTGGCGTGCTGTCAAAAACACGTCGATATTTGTACCCATTCAGGTTAGCACCATGGTGATCATTTCGATGATGACCGCACTGATTCTCAATCGCGATATCATCGGCCGGGGGTTCTTCCGTAGCGTCTTCTTCTATCCCGTCCTGCTCTCGCCCGTGGTCGTAGGCTTGATCTGGAAGTGGGTCTTACAACGCGAAGGGGTGTTAAACGCGATCATCACCTCGTTTGGTGCAGAAAAGGTCATGTGGCTGCTTGATCCCACCATGGCAACCGTCTGGGTGATCTTTGTCAGCATTTGGGCCCAGATGGGCTTTCACACACTGATCCTGCTGGCCGGGCTGCAATCGATCCCACCAGAACTCTACGAAGCAGCGGTCATCGATGGGGCTGGTGATTGGCAGAGTTTCTGGTCGATCACGCTTCCAATGTGGTCTTCTAGCATCTTTGTCGTCGTTGTTCTTTCGCTCATTCGGGCAGTGCAATTCTTCGATCAGGTCTTTGTGCTCACAGGCGGTGGCCCGGGGACGGCGACACACTATATCATTCAATATATCTATAGCACCGGTTTCTCCGACCAAATTGCTCGGCGCGGACTCGCTGCCGCGGCTTCCATGCTCATGGGCGGCGTCCTGTTCGTCTTGACCATGATTCAGCTCCGAGTGGGTCGTAAGTCAGAAGCCGCATAAGGATAAGGAGATACTGATGACAAAAAACAAAGTTTGGAAATTCTTAACTCGCACACGAGGTGTCAAGAAACTAGACATCGGGGACATACTTTCTTATCTCTATCTGCTTGCGGGTGTATTGGTTATGTTTGGGCCGGTGCTTTGGGTCGTTTTTTCTTCCTTCAAGACCCAAGCCGCCCTCATCGAATTCCCGCCTAAACTGCTGCCCTATACCGAGAAAACCGTCGAGGTAGAAGGTTACGAGGAACCTCTGCCGCTTTACACCGTCACCATGGAAGAAGGCACTCAAAAAATATTTGCCCAAGTGCGACGCGTTGGCATTGAAGCCCAATTGGTTGACCCTGAGAACCCCGACGAAATTATCAAGGTTCCGATCGAGGATCGTGAACCTGTTCGCGAGATCAGATTGGCTTGGGAGAACTACATCGAACCGTTGACCCGCTTCAACTTTCTCACCTATCTAAAGAATAGTATCATCGTTACCATGGTTGCGACCATCATCACCTTGATCATCAACAGTATGGCTGCTTTTGCTTTGAGTAAGTACGATTTCAAAGGGCGTGACGCAATTTTTGTGACCATCATCGCCACTCTCTTGATCCCGATATCAGTGATCTTGGTGCCTGTGTTCATCGTGATCACCAAAATCGGCTGGAACAACAATTTGTGGGGCGTGATCATCCCCGGTGCAGCCACGCCGACAGGCGTGTTCTTGTTGCGCCAATACATGCTCACCATCCCAGACGAGTTGATTGAATCTGCTCGGATTGACGGCGCAAGCGAATTCCGCATCTACTGGCAGGTGATTCTGCCCCTGGCCGCGCCTGCTCTGGCAGTACTGGCGATTTTTTCGATCATGTGGCGCTGGAACGACTTCCTCTGGCCCTTAATCGTGCTCAGCCGAACGGAGGTGTTCACCTTGCAAGTTGGCTTGAATTCCTTCCAAGGTGACCTCCAGATTCAATGGCACTTTGTCCTTGCTATGACAGTACTGACGATGCTTCCAATCACGCTTGTGTTTGCTTTCTTGCAAAAATACATCACCACTGGGATTGCCACCACCGGCATGAAAGGATGAGCCTTCAACTTGTCACATAAACGAATCCTCTTTCCACACGTTCGGGAAGTGCAATGGGAAACTTTTGCACTTCCCGAAACCATTGGGGCTCACGACGTCGTCGCTGAAGCGCGCTTCAGCCTCGTCAGCGCGGGAACGGAAGTAGCCCTTTACAGCGGAACCCACATCGGGTTTCGTCTTGAGAATCCACCTTTTCCAATGATGCCTCAACGAGCCGGCTATGCCTTTGTCGGCAAAGTCATCGAAGTTGGCGCGGACGTAGATCAGATCAAGCCTGGCGATCACGTCATGATGGAAGCGCCTCACGGCACCGTGGCGGTCATGGATGCGCGAGATGATCGGATCGTAAAATTGCCCGACCATCTTGATGCCGCCGAAGGCCCCTTAATCCGGATGGCAGACATTGCCTTGACGACTTTGCGCCTGGCCCCGATCCAGTTTGGTGATGCGGTTGTGGTGTATGGCTTGGGCTTGGTCGGCCAACTCGCCGCTCAACTCTATCGCCTGCATGGGGCCTCGCCGGTGATTGGAATTGACTTGTTGCCCAGCCGGGTCGAGGCAGCCAAGCAAAATGATCTGATCGCCTTGAATGGATGCAAAGTCAACGTCCCGGACGAAGTCAATCATCTCACGAATGGCCGCGGCCCTGATCTCATCGTGGAAGCAACCGGCAACCCAAACGTGATTCCGCTGGCCTTGAACCTGGTTGCCAAAGGGGGGCGAATAACCTTGCTGGGCAGTACCCGCGGCCAGGTCGAACTAGACGTTTACAGCCACATCCACCGCAAAGGCGTTCAGCTGATTGGTGCTCATGAAAGCACGATCACGCTAGACATGGTTCCGCGCCGTTGGAATAAGAAACGAGACCTGTCATTACTGGCAAAGCTATTTGCAGATGACCAGTTGAGCACTCGCGGGCTGATCTCGGATACAATTTCACCCGAGGAGTTGCCCGGAATCTATGATCTCTTAGCCCAGAAGCCGGAAGCTTATCTGGGGGTTCTCGTCGATTGGCAGTCTTAAAATCATCCTATGACATCAAAGCTTACCAATCGTGAACGCGTGCTCGCTACGCTGGACGGGGAAGAGCTTGACCATGTACCCGCCTGGATTCACTCTTTTTGTAACGTTGCCACTGTCAAGCGTTTGATCCCAAAAGAACTATGGGATGATGACTTCGATCGTTTCATTACCGATTCCGAAAGGGCTTTCGCACCATTTGAACGCACCACACTGGGCAGGATGATTGCTTTCAATCGTTTATTCGATCGCAGCATGATGGGCGTGGGGCGAGGATGCCTTTGCTTTGGCCATGGTGGTCCCGGCGAGTTTGTCGGTTATGTCAGGGAGGAGACACCACAGTATCGTCTGATCGAATATGAAACAGGCGCTCGAGCCAAGCTGCAATTCAAGCCCCATTTCTATCACGCCTATGAGATGCCGGTAGAGACGATCGAAGATTTGGAAGCCTTACGGTTACCTGATCCTGAGAATCCAGAACGTTGGCATGGTCTTAAACAAGACCTGGATTATCTCAAAAGCCGCGGTGAGTATACTGTTGGATACTTAAATGGTTTTTTCTCGGGTGTCCATTATTTTTTCACCGACTATGAGCAATTTCTACTTGCCTTGTTGGTGGAACCTGAATTTGCCCGCCGCCTGATCAAGAAGCTGGGCGATTGGAACCTCAAAGCGGCTAAGATGTTGTGCCTTGCTGGCGTTGATTGCATTCTCATCGCCGACGACCTGGGATCCGATCAAAATTTATTGATCAGCCCTGAGCTTTATGATCAATATTTCTTCTCCTGGCACAGGCGGCTCAGTGACCTAGCTCACGCTTATGGCGTGCACGTCCACGTACACAGCCACGGCAATATTCTCAAAATCATGGATCGCCTTGTCGATACGGGGGTTGACATGCTCAATCCGCTTGATCAAGCCGAGGGGATGGATTTGGCTTTGATCAAAGAACATTATGGAGATCGTTTAACCTTAGTAGGCGGACTAGATAAGAATTTTTATTATCAAGAGCCAGAAGAGCTCGAAAGCCGGCTAAAACGAGCCGTCGATACGGGAAAGCCGAATGGACGCTTTGTTCTGTGTGATCCTAGTGGCATTCCCGAGGATATTTCAACAGATACTTTTCATCGCTATATCGAGCTGAGCCAACGCGTTCGGGGCCAACTCGAATAATAAATTGGAGAATACTATGTTTGAACTCGCCGTTTTCGCAGATGACATCGACCAAGACCTCGATCATGCTTTGGACGTGATCGAGGAGTTTGGTTTAACATGGATTGAAATTCGGAGCGCTTGGGGGAAAAATTTGCTCTTCCAGACAGATGAAGAACTCCAAAAGACCCTTGACACCATTCACCGACGAGGGCTGAAAGTGGCCAGCGTTTCCGCTCCGATCTTCAAATCGCACCTGCCGGGGCACGCCGAAGCCGAAGCTGGCGAAATGTTTAACAGCGAAGCGCGTGATACGCCGGAACAGCAGATGGCGCTTATCCGCCGGTCGGGAACGATTGCCAGAGAATTGGATACGAATCTGGTCCGCTGTTTCTCCTTTTGGCGCCTCAGCGATGATCCCACGCCCTATTGGCAGGAGATGCTTGATCTCTACCGCATGGCTGTGGAAGTTGCAGCGGAAGAGGATGTTGTTCTGGTCATGGAGAACGATTTTGGATGCAACCTAGGAAGTGGAGAGATATCATCCAAGATGATCGCCGAGGTCGATTCCCCCCATCTGCGTTTGCTCTGGGATTGCGGCAATGCGTTTTTCGTAAGGGAAGAAGCCTACCCTCATGGGTATGAGATATCGAAACCGTATATTGGCCATGTCCATGTCAAGGATGCGGTCATTGATGAGAAGACAGGAGAACAGCGCTGGGTGGAACTGGGCAGCGGTGAGGTCGATATGCTCGGCCAATTGAAAGCGTTAAAGCATGATTATCATGGCGTTGTTTCTCTGGAAAATCACTGGAGACCCCCAGGCGGGAATCGTGAAGATGGAGTACGCCGATCTTTCGCCGCGTTGACCGATTTAATCGCCCAGATATAACCTCCCCAATGCGCACCGCTTATCCCACCGACGTCCATCTCGTTGACCAGAAAAAGCATCTGCTCGAATTTTCCACATCAGGAAAGAGCCGATTCCGGGTCACTGTCTTGGAAGATGATTTGATTCGAGTGCAACACTTTCCTGATGGTACCCCAAGACTTGATCGGACATGGACGGTCGTCGGATACGATCGCTCTGGCGGGCTCCAACCCGTGGATGTGCCCCGCGAAGGCCGCCACCGAGATGATCTTTCTGCTTTCTCGTTGCCACCCTTCGTCGTTGATCCTTCGGACGATCACATCACGATTCAGACCGACAGTCTGCAAGCCGAAATCCAGCTTGGTGAGTTCAAGATCAAATGGCTTGATCCATCTGGAATTCTCTTTGCATCTGATCGTGATCTCCATGCCTATTCCTACGACCGTGCCTCCCAAACAGTTTATCACTATCTTAATCGTCTACCAGGCGAACACTATTACGGCTTTGGAGAGAAGACCGGTCCCCTGGATAAACGCGGCATGCGCATGCGCATGTTCGATTTGGATGCGCTCGGTTATGACGCCGAAAACAGCGATCCGCTCTACAAACATTTTCCCTTCTATATCACGTACAACGCTGACGTTGACATCGCCTACGGTCTGTTCTACGATAATCTGGCTACCACGATTTTCGATATGGGCAACGAGTTGGACAATTACTATCCCCCCTACCGTTACTACCAGGCCGACGATGGCGACATCGATTACTACCTTATCTACGGGCCGACGATCCCGGACGTGGTCAAGAAATTGGCCGCCTTGACCGGACGGATGGCCTTACCGCCGCGTTGGTCTTTGGGTTATCTGGGCTCGACGATGACGTACACTGAAGCACCAAACGCTCAGGAGCAGTTGAAGCAATTCGTCGACCTCTGTGACGAACACCAGATTCCCTGCGATCTATTCCATCTCTCTTCGGGATACGGCGCTAACGAGGAGGGCAAGCGCTATGTATTCAACTGGAACTCGGAGAAAATCCCCGACCCCGAAGCAATGGTCGCCCATTTTCATCAGGCGGGGATCAAATTAGCCGCCAACATCAAACCGGCCCTGCTCACAAGCCATCCCCTCTATGAGAAAGTGAAAGCACTGGGCGCTTTCGTCCAGGCTGCTGAAATGGATGAGCCGGAATTGAACACTTTCTGGGGCGGACAGGGCGCCCATCTTGATTTCACTAACCCGGATGGCTACGATTGGTGGCGAGAGTGTGTGCGCAAACGCCTGCTCGATTTCAACATCGATGCTACTTGGAACGACAACAACGAATACTCCCTTCGTGACGATCAGGCCCGCTGTGACGGGCTTGGTGACCCCATTCCCATCGGCCTGATTCGCCCCTTGCAAAGCCTGCTGATGAGCCGCGCCTCACGTTCGGCGCAATTGGCATCGCGCCCGGAGAAGCGTCCCTTTTTACTCTCCCGCTCCGGCTGCCCGGGCATTCAGCGGTACGCTCAGACATGGTCCGGAGATAATTACACATCCTGGAAAACGCTGCAGTACAACATCCCGATGGGATTGGGGCTCAGCCTTTCCAGTGCCCCCAACACGGGGCATGACGTCGGCGGTTTCGCGGGACCAAAACCAGACATGGAGTTATTCGTCCGCTGGGTCCAGAATGGCATCTTTCACCCCCGCTTCACGATTCACTCCTGGAACGAAGACGGCAGCGTCAACGAGCCCTGGATGTACCCCGACGTGCTGTCCCTGATTCGGGAGACGATCGAATTTCGCTATCGCCTGATCCCTTACCTGTACAGCCTTTTCTTCAATGCTGCCCGGTCTGGTGCGCCGATCATTCGTCCGCTGGTCTACCATTTTTGGGAAGACCCCAATTGCCGAAGAGAGTCCTTCGATTTCATGCTCGGTCCGTCTTTATTGGTCGCCACGGTGTTTGAGCAGGGCGCCAGAATCCGCCAAGTCTATTTGCCCCGTGGCGAGAAGTGGGCCGATTTTCACACCGGTGAATGGTATCAAGGCGGCCAAACCATCACCGCTCAAGCTCCCTTGGAGCGTATCCCACTCTTCGTGCGCGCGGGCGGGATGATCCCCATGGGCAAGGTGATGCGTCATTTTGGCGAGCAGTCCGATGACCTGCGTCAGATTTACCTTTTCCCCCAACCAGACACAGGCACAGGAACATTCCATCTGATCGAAGATGACGGAGTTAGCTTTGATTACCGCCGAGAGGGCTACACCGAATTAGCCTTGACGCTGGGCTCATCTCCGCAACGCGTTGTCGTCAATCTAAAGGGTGTCCATACCGGTTATGAGTTACCCTACGATCAGATCGAGTTAATTTTTCCCTCCGGCGATCAACGCCCCCTGGGATCGAATCTGGATATTGCGGAAACTTGGCAAGATTCGGATGGCCGTCAACACGCCATCTTGCCGCTTCGACTCGAGGAGATCCCCTGAGGCAAATCGGAGCAGGCTCCCTTTGATGATTCATCTACTTGTCAAATAGCTCTAGCAACATCTCCACATGACAGCTTGCCAGGCAGACGCTGGTATCGGCGGCACCATAGTAGAGCTTGAGTTCGCCGTCCGTCTCCAAAATCGCCCCTCCCGGAAAGAGGACATGGCCGCGAAATCCTTCTAGCTCATAAGTCGTTTTGGGGGTCATCAACGGCTCTGGATAGAGGGCCTTGATCTCCCAAGGATTTTCCAAATCCAGAAGCATCATCCCAACCATGTAGGCTTTGTACCAGTCCGGGTGCCAGGCGGGCAACTCGACGTCTGTGTCGATCGTCACAGCGTGGAAGAAAGTCAACCATCCCCGTTCTGTCTTGATCGGCGGCGCGCCTGGCCCGATTTTGGCGTTGGCCCAAGGCACTTCCTCACTGCCCAAAACCAGTTGGTGATTCCCCCAACAGCGGCCATCAGCGGAATCGGAATACCAGATGTCGAAATGCTCCGGTTTGCCACGCCCGTAGATGGGGAAAGGCCGTTCCAGGCGCCTCAAGTTTCCGTCGCTTCTCTGTGGGAACAGGACCATGTTGCGATTATCGGGCACGGACAGACTGAGCACGTCCCAACTCTCGAAGTCATCGGTGACGGCAACACCGCCGCGAATTCCGTGACAAGTGTCCACAGCAAAGCAGATATAACAGCGCCCCTCGACGACGGTCAGACGGGGATCATAAACGCGGTGGATTTCTTTGGTGCGCCAGGTCATCCATGGTTCGGGCTCGACGTCCCAAGTGATGCCGTCGTCGGAAAAGGCCAACCCCAGGTTAGTGCCTTCGAACTGATCGCTGCCGGGTTGTCCGCCGTAATCGTTGCGAAAGACCATCACGTAACGGCCCCGGAAGCGGGTCACACCGGCGTTGAACACAAGTGTGCTGGGATATGGCACGTCCTCGGCAGTCAGGATAGGGTTATCGGGATGTCGCTTGAAGATCTCACGTGAACGGTTCATGATTCACCAAAATGATACCCTGCAAAATGGAGAAGCTGCTTCCAATCATAAGCGGTCAGGTCGTGCCCTCCAGAGCGGATGTGGTAGCCCAAGGTGTCCCAAACGGGCGCGCCAACGTCCGGCAACTTTTGAATGGGCAATCTCGAGCATCCAAACAACTCGTAGACCGGCTCGGCCCTTTTGAGGCCCAGGAATTCGCCACGCGGATCTGCCCAGAGATCGTCCGCGGCGCTGGCCACGTAGACGGGCCTGGGCGCTATGGTGGCGATGAGCATATGCTGATCGACATCGAGGGCCTCTTCGCAATCGTTATAGCGCTGGAAACGCTCACAGAACCAATGCGGAAAGAGGTGATTGATCGCCGCAATCGTCTCGCCAAAGCAACGGCGGCTCAGCGCTGCCCCCATACAGCCGCTGTTGTTGGCGATCACCAGGGCGAAACGCCGATCTTGCGCGCCGGCCCACAAAGCCGCTTTCCCTAGGCGAGAATGACCGACCAGAGCGACACGATGATGATCAATCTGCTCATCTTTCTGGCAATAATCCATCACCCGTTGCAAACCCCAGGCCCAGGCCGAGATGGCGCCCCATTCGTCCGGGGCCGGTCTCTCTTGGCCCTGTCGATAAAAAAGCGGATGAATCCCGTTTTGAAAGCCATCATCATAATCCGGGTCTAGGTCGCCGCAGTACACAGTGGCCAGGCCAAATCCGTGCTGGAGAATGGTTTCGACCGGCCAACGGCTCCGCCGGGCGCCCCGTGCCGCTGGCGTGGCACGATGATCGACAATCCCTTCCTCTGACATATCTGACATCCATTTTTGGGAGAGCGTGATCTCGGGGTCGGGGTGGATGCTGTGGTTACCCATGAAATTCAACCCCAAGAAAATCGGAACAGGCCAATCCAACGCCGTTTGGGGCAAATAGATGAGCACGTCCATCATGGTCGCTAATTGTCCCCTCTGGAATGTGGCGCGGATTTGTTTCCGCAACGCTTTGCCGTCTAGTGCCTCGGTCGAACAACTTAACTGTTTGTAGCTGCAATCCACGGGCACGTCGGGGACGCGGCCGTAGACCTCGCGGCGAAAGATTTCAAGAATCCGTTCACGCGCTTTCCCCAACCAACCTTGGGGTGTTTTAATTCGCTTCCCATTGTGGAACTGTAACGGGTCGGGATGTTCGTAGGTCGGCACTCCGCTCTCTCGCACGTTGATCGGCAACTGGACCACCTCCCCACCTGCGAGAGGGATCTCGATTCGCCCGCCACCTCGGGCGATTGTCCGAGCAATTGAATCAAAAACTTTTTGTCGATTTTTCTCGTTCATTGTTGGTTGATCTTTAGGTGCCCTGAAGCCCTGCCCGACACGGGGAGCTGCATCTCCAAGACGCCGGGATAACGCTCGTGAAAATCTAATCTCTGATTATTCCATGAGACGGCATAGCTGCCATCTTCGTTCATCACAGCGATCAGGGCGGGTTTGTGGTGGGGGGAGCCAAAGAGCTGCAAGTTGGCCGTGAGGGATGTGTGATCTTCGGAGAAGTGCAGCGATTCGAACCAGACATCTAAGCCGGCGCTGAGGTGGCCGGGCAGATGGTAAGCGCTGTACCAATTGAGAACGGGGGAGGACAGGCCACCAAAGTGATGCCAGCCAGCCCCGCGACCAGTTTCGATGAGAAAATGTTCAAAACAATTATAGCTGCTCTCGACCTCCCGCTTCCAAACCCGGAGCGCTGTGGCGGCGATGCGGTGGGCCCGATCGGCTTTGCCCATATCGAGCAGAGCCTTCCACAAGAACCATTGGTGCGCCATCCAGACGGCGCCGTTCCAGTAACCATCCGTGCGGTAATAGGGCGCCGATTGATCCATCGTCGAGAGGCCCAATGGTGTCCACAGGCGTTCAGGGGAGAACAAATGGGAGAGCAATCGCTCTTCTTGCTCCGGCGTGCAGATTCCGGCCACAAGTGGAGAGACGCCATCAAGTCCTTGATTGAAATTCTGACCGCTGGCTTGCCGTAAGATTTCCGGCGATTTCCCCTCGACCTGGTCTCGGACGTAGCCAAAATAACCACTGCCCTCATCCCAGGCGTAGGTTTGTAAGGCCTGAGAGAAAATTTCGATCTCACGTTCGTATTCGGCGATCTCTTGTGACGCTTCTTCATGTCCCAACGCAGCGGCGGCCATCTTGAGAATCTTGGCCGTACGGATGGCGTGGGCGGTATTGACCACCGGTGTCACCGAGTCTTCCAACATCTGCTCGTGGACATATTGCTGGGGCGGATAATCATCCCAGCCGCCCGAATTGTAAAAATAGTCCCAAGTGCGGATCAGGTTCAGTCGGGTCCGGGTGGTGGAACTGCCCAAGCGTCCGCTCAGAAAGCGGTGATAGCGGCGTAAGCGGGGGTAGAAATAAGCCAGCAGCGCTCGTAATTGAGTCCGATTCCACAACTCCAGGAAAAGATAGTGCTGCACCGGGACAGGGCTGCCGTGATGGATGAAAGCGGCGTCTTCTTCATTGGGCTCGGTCACATAGGCGTTGAGACAATCGATCGCCCGATCCTGATCTAGTTCTAGCAATCCCAGTCCGATGAAGCCGGAATCCCAGGTGTAGAGACAATCCCACAGGCGACCGGGCGTGTTGTGGCGGATCCACGTCCCCCGCGTCCGGACGGGATAGACCACGTTTGTCAACAGGGTCGCGGCCATCCGCTCCTGGCTGAAGCGGTAGCCGCGGCCCGCGGCATTGGGGGTCGGGAGCATCGTTACCTGGCTCGCTCGCTGGTGAGCCGTTTCCCAGGTCGGGGTATCGACTTGGAAGGCCCTCAGCCGCTCGGTTACCTTGTCGGCGCTGCCCGCACAAATCAGACCGTAGAAAACGCGCTCTGACTCGGCTTCAAGGAAGATGGGACTCAAGAAAACATCAGTGAAATGACCCCGTCCCTGGCCGAAGAATCGTTCCTGGGGGTGTTGGTTGACATTTCGGCGCATCATCGTATCCAGATCATCGCCGATGAAAGCTCGCAGGCGCGATGGTGTCCTCTCCCAGGCCAGACCATAGATGGGCTCGATGTGCTCATATTGGAGCAACAAAGTGTTCTCTGTGGGGGCTGGGAGCCGCTCCGGAACCGGGTTCCAGGGTCGCTCGTGGAATTGGACTCCTTCGACCTGGTCGGCTGGGACAAGGGCGAAGCCGTCGATTTCAATCTCGCCCCCACCTAGCGATGTAATTGTTAGGGAAACCTCTCCACGGTGCAAATCTCCGACCGGGATGGCGCAGCATTCGAAGTCGCCGTTGCCGAATAACTCAACTTGCCCGTCGACATGATTGTTGATCGACAACTTGATGGCTTGATCGGCCTGCGCTCGGTAGCGCAATACAATAACACTGTCAGCAAGTTCATCATGGAGATCAACCTTGTAACTGACTTCATCCCCTTCCCCGCGACCAAAGCCCTGTCCCAGCCCTGTACCCCCAACAAACCCGTGATCGAGTATCTCGCCGCGTAGATGGCCGTCTTCGGTCAGATTGGTGCGGGGATCATCGAGTGCATAGGCAATGTGATCGTAGGCCATCCCCTCGATCCAAACGCCTTTTTCGGGCAAGTTGACCTCACTCATCTGCAGAGCTTCATCGGAGTAGGTCCTCACAGGGGGGAAGTTCAGCCAGGCGACGTAGTGCAAACCCAGATTTTGTGGCAATTCGGTTCGATTGACGCAGGCGCAGCGGATCAGCACGGCGCTTTCGTCCAGGCGAAGAAAGCTAATATCACAATATAACCGGTCCTTCCAGATGAACTCGTGGCGATGGCTATAAAAGGACAAATCCGAGGCAGCCTGCCAGGGATGATAGCCCGAGTTCCACTTGACGTTGGGCACCTTCACGTCCGAGCGAAGCAGCTCGGGGAAGACGCTCAGATCAAAGCGCAATCCAGCCCGGGGATCGGGGATGTGGGAAACACCCATATAGCGCTTGGTGTAAGGCCCCCACCGGGAGAGACGTAGGTCGTGGCAGCCGGCGAGAGAGGGGATAATCCTGTCAGATGACATACGATATGCTCTTTTCATGAAGCGGTGTCAACGTTGTGTGAAAATAGTGTATCACTTTCTGCCGCTTGAAAGCAAGTTATCAAATGCCATTTCTGTGCTATAATTAGAACATATGAGCGATTATGAGCGGCTTAAACTCCTCACCAGCCAGATGACGCTGGAACCTTCGGGTGGGATCGAATGCCCCCAACTTTCGTCGCGCAAACAGAACGCTGTAGGGGTCAGCCATGCGATGCTGCCCAGCGGCAAGCGCATCGCCCTGCTCAAGACCCTGCTCTCCTCCGTTTGTGAGCACAATTGCAATTACTGCCCCTTCCGCTCTGATCGTGATGTCCGCCGGGCCAGCTTCACCCCCGATGAATTCGCCCGCGTCTTCATGTATATGCACCAGGCTGGGATCGTCGAGGGGATTTTTCTCAGCTCCGGCGTGGTCGGCGGCGGCGTCAAGACTCAAGACAAACTTTTGGCCACAGCAGAGATTCTGCGGCACAAGTATCACTACCGCGATTACCTCCATCTCAAGATCATGCCCGGCGCGGAGAAGGCCCAAGTCGAAGAGGCAATGCTCTTGGCCGATCGCGTTTCGGTCAACCTGGAAGCACCCAATGCCGGAAGACTGGAACGACTTGCCCCGGAGAAGCGCTTCGACGACCAGTTGCTGGCACCCCTACGCTGGATCGACGAGATTCGGCGTGAGCAACGCCCTCACAAAGCCTGGAAGGGACGCTGGCCCTCCTCGGTGACTCAATTTGTGGTCGGCGGTGCCGACGAGAGCGACCTGGAACTGCTTGCTACCACGGCTTATCTCCATCAGCGGGCCGGATTGGGGCGGGCTTACTTCTCAGCCTTCAGCCCTGTCCCCGAAACGCCCCTCGAGCAGAAAGCCCCGACGCCGTTGCAGCGCCAAAATCGGCTCTATCAGGCTTCTTTTCTGTTGCGGGATTACGGTTTCGATCTGGAAGAACTTCCCTTCCAAGGCAAGGGCGATCTCCCCCTAGAGACGGATCCCAAGCTGGCCTGGGCGCAGCAGAATCTGGCCACCGCGCCCGTGGAGTTGAACACTGCCTCCCGCCGCGACCTGCTGCGGGTTCCCGGCGTTGGCCCCAAGAGCGCCGATACCATTCTCGCTGCCCGCCGTCAGAACAAGCTGCGGAGCTTGAGCCAGTTGAAGAAGCTGGGCATCCAGGCCGATAAAGCCAAACCTTTCATCTTATTAGATGGCAAGGCCCCGGCGCAGCAGCTGCGCATGTTTTAAGAAACCCGGTTTTTCCCAAAACCGGGTTTCTTCTTAGACTTCACAAATCAATGATGAAGACGCGGTGGTTCTTGTAGGCTTTACCGCCCAGGTTTTCCAGATCGCGGCGCATTTGGACGGCAGATTCGGCTACCTGGGTGAAATCGGCGTGCTCGAAGCCGGAACTGCGCAGGGTTTTCTCCATCTCGGAGTAGAGCAAGGCGTTACCGCCGCGGCCGTGGTATGCGGGCAGGATTCCGGCTCCATTGATGGCTACCCAGTCGGTCCTGCGCATCTCCAAGAACAGATCAAAGATGGCAAACGGAAACAACCTTCCCCTGGCGCGTTGCAGCGCCGCCGACACATCCGGAAAAGCGAGCAAGAAACCGACGACATCCTCCTCGTGGATGATCAACTTGATATAACGGGGATCGGCAAAGGTGATCACTGTATCAATGACGTATGCGATCTCGTTGTCGGTGAGGGGGTAATATTCCCAGTTCTCGACGAAAGACTGGTTATACGTCCGGCCAAGGCGATCTTTCCAGGCACGCAATTGACGCTTGTTCTTGGGGTTGAAAATGCGCAGCGATTTTCGCTCCTGGACCCGCTCAGCGATGCGGTGGACGCGTTCGGGCATGCGAAACTCGGAGATGTGAGCGTAGTGGGAGACGAAATCGACCGCTTTGCGAAAGCCTATTTTCTCCATCATCTCGGGATAATAGGGGTAGTTGTAATTCATCATCGTCATCGTCTGGCGGTGCTCGAAGCCTTCGACGAGCATGCCGTAGCCGTCCAGCGGGCCCATCCCTTTGGGGCCGACAACCTGGTCGAGATTCCGTTCCCGGGCCCACTCAAAAACGCGCCTGAAAAGCGCTTCGGCGATCTCTTGATTGTCTTCGCTGTCGAAAAAGTAGAATTGGGCCTGGCGCTTGTTATGATACTCGTTGTAACGGCGGTTCTCCAGGGCAACGACACGCCCGACCACACGGCCATCTTCTTCAGCGACGAAGAAATCGCCGTCGGAGTGCTCGAAAAACGGGTGCTTATCCCGGTTCAGATAGCTGCGCATGTCCAGCTTGGGGGGTGGTACCCACAGGGGATGGTCGTGATAGAGACGGTAGGGGAAATCGACGAAGGCGTTCACATCGGCCCTGGAGCGGGCATCTAATTTACGGACGGTAATCATAAGTTCTCTTCCTCTTGTATCAATCCAAAAAACGCTGAATTTCGATCAGGTAGCCGTTGGGGTCGCGCAAAAAACAATGGTAAATCTGATACTTGGAATTTAGGGCGGGTTCCTTCTCGAACGCGACGCCTTGGGATTGCAAATGATGATACCAACCATCGACGTCAGGCGTCACCATCGTGAAGATCACATCGGGATGACTATTGCCGACATCGTCCCGTTGGCAAAAGCCAACGTAAGCGTCTCCGGTGAGAGTATAGATTCGACATGTGGTCTGGTCGCGCCAGAGTTTTAAGCCGAGTGTCTGCTCATAGAACTGGGCCGTCCGTTCCAGGTCGGCGGTGTAAAGAAACGTGATTTGCGAATCAATCGGTGGATGGGACATGGGTTTCTCCTAGAAGATGATAAATGAGGTTAATTAGATGGACGGCATCTCGCCCGGCGCCGTCTTCAATTTGTGATTGGCAGGAGACGCCCGAAGCGGCCACAATCGCATCGGCATCGGCTGCCCGCACGGCGGGGAAGAGGGCTAACTCACCCACATGCATGGAAAGGTCATAATGCTCAGTTTCGTAGCCGAAAGCACCGGCCATGCCGCAGCAGCCTGCATCGATGACCTCGACCGAGTAGCCCAGCATCTCCAGCAGGGCCACGGACGCGTCCACGCCGACGGGATCTCCATCAGCGGCGGGTGGGCGCGCTTTTTGGTAGCAGTGGCCATGAAGTAAGACGCTTGGCAGATTGGTAGCTGGTAAATTGGGGAAGGAGGTTTCCAAGCGGCCTTCGCGAATCAAGAATTCGTCGATCATCCAGGCCCGTTTGGCAAGTCGGGTGACGCCTTCATCGGTGGGGAAGAAGTCGGGATACTCGTCGCTGAGCGTGTAAATCTCGGAGGGTTCGATCCCGATGATCGGGAATCCTCCTGCGGGGTCAAGCTCGTCGATCGCGGCGAGCAGCTTGCGGGCGTGGCGCTTGGCCGCCCGGAGAAAACCTTTCGAGATCAGTGTGCGCCCGGCACCGACCACAGGCAGAATCTCGGCCCGGTAGCCGGCACAAGCAAGGACAGCTACGGCCTGCTCCAGCCGGTGGGGATAGAAATGCTCGGTGAAGGCGTCCGAAAGCAGCAAACACGGCGCTACGTTCTGCTCCCCCGAACTTTGATCCCTGATTCCTGACACCTGATTCCTGACACCTGATACCCGCCTCTCAAAAGTTGGCAGCATTCGTTGGGGCGCGAGCGCAAGCAGGCGGGCGAAAAGCTTCCACAGCGTCTTGTTGCGCATTAGCATATTGACGATCGGGCGGAAACGAGAGCCAAGATTGGCAAAATGGTGGAAATAGCCAAAGAGATAGTCGCGCAACTTGCGCCGGTGAGAGCGATAATAATCTTCCAGAAACGCATATTTAAGCTTGGCCATGTCCACGGCAGAGGGGCATTCCGATTTGCAGCCCTTGCAGGCCAGACAGAGATCAAGCGTTTTGAAAACATCTTCTGCAGCGCTTCGGTTACCAGAAGGATGTGCCTCACCCCGGATCAGGGCGCGCAGCAGGTTAGCCCGGCCGCGGGTGGCATACATCTCTTCGCCCGTGGCCTGAAAGGATGGACACATCACACCCTCGAGCTTGCGGCAATCGGCGGAACCGTTACACAGCTCGATCGCCCCGTCCAGGCCGCCTTGTCGCTCGAAGCTTAGCGTCGACGGCCAGGGTTGAGCGTGGTATTCAGCCCCGTAGCGGAGATTCTCACGCATGGGCAGCGGGTCGACGATTTTGCCTGGGTTCAGGATCCCTTGAGGGTCAGCAGCCCCTTTGATGGAGCGGAAGCTGGCCAGGATCTCGGGGCCATAGAGCTGCTCTAACCACTGGGAGCGAGCGACACCGTCGCCGTGCTCCCCGCTGGTCGAGCCGCCCATCGCGATGACTAATTCCATGGCCGCCGCGGCGATCGATTCCATCCGCTCAACGCCTTCTGCTGATTTGAGATTGACGATTGGGCGAGTGTGCAGGCATCCCGCCGATGCGTGGGCGTAGAAATAGGTCTCCGTGCCGTGTTCGGTGGCGATCCGCTCCAAGGCGCGGACATAGTCGCCGAGGTGCTCGACGGGGACGGATAGATCTTCGATGAAGGCCTGCGTGCGGCGGTCGCCGGGGCTGGATTGCAAGATGCCCAATCCGGCTTTGCGCACCGCCCAGACACGTGCTTGAGCTTCTGGCGATTCGACGATCAGCGCATCCTCGCTGAGTTGACGCGCTTGGGCAAGCAAGCGGTCGGGATCATCGCTGGAGAATTCGACTACCAGCAAGGCACCGGGAAGCCGATTTCCACCCCCCGGAATGAAATCCAACTGCCGGGCGTAGGCGGGCACACTGCTGGCCAACTCGAGCAGAACGCGGGGAATCAATTCCACGGCAGAGGGCTTCGCTTCCAGGATCGCGGGCGTGTCATCACAAGCCTGGGCGTCGGAATCGAAGGCCAGCACCGCCAGAATGGTCTCTTCTGGCTTGTCTACCAGTCGGATGGTGGCCTGGCCGATCAGAGCCAGCGTGCCCTCCGAGCCGGCGATCAAGTGGCTTAGATTGATCTTCCCCGGAGAGACGGGCGGATAATTCCCCTGCCAGTGCAAAGGTTTCGAAGGCGTCCAGGGCAGCAGCGTGTTCAGATTGTAACCGGCGGCTCGGCGCCACGTGCGCGGCCATCTCGCCTTGATTGTGCTAGCCTGCTCTCGGCGAATGTCCAAAGCCGCCGCGTAGAGCTGGGCCAAGCGGCTTTCCCCTTCCGCAAGTTGCTCTGCCTGGGCGAGCGGGACTTCCGTCAACGTTGCCGTGCTGCCATCGGAGAGTATCACATCGAGCGATTTTAAATGATCGCTAAACATGCCATAAACAATCGAGTGTGAGCCGCTGGCGTTGTTGGCGATGCAGCCTCCCAAGGTGGCCCGACTGCCAGAGGCAGGATCTGGGCCGATTCGAAGCCCATAGGTAGCAGCGGCCTTGTTCAGGTAATCATAAACAGCGCCGGGTTCCACGACGGCGTGGGGTTGGCCATTCTCGCCGCACTCGATCGTCCGGATTCGGTTCAAATAGCGGGAGCAGTCGACGATCAACCCCTTCCCTATGGCCTGACCAGCCAGCCCTGAGCCTGCTCCGCGGGCGATCACCGGCGTATCATACCGAGAAGCCAGTTCCATGGTGGCGCTGAGTTGATCCACATGGCGCGGAAAAGCGACACCCAATGGTTCGATCTGGTAGATGGACGCATCGGTGCTGTAAAGCATGCGCGTGATGTCATCCACACGGGTTTCGATTTCGGCTTGTTTCAATTCGTGTAGAAAATCTTGCGTCAAGGAAGGCATAGAATCAAAGATAAGTAAGATGGACACAGACAATTTGCCAAATTATACCTGACTTCAACGAAGATCAAAAAATTGGCATCAATACCCTTCAACAGCAACAGATTTTTCATGTATAATGTCGGCCATCTTGCAAGAGAAACAATCCGGAGGAAAGATATGCCAATTAGTAAGAACGCAGCAAGCATCAACGCATCGCCAACTCTATCGCTCAACGCCAAGGCTCAATCGCTTTATGCCGAGGGCCGACCGGTGATCAACCTAAGTGTGGGAGAACCGAAAAACGAGACTCCCCCGGTGGCGACGGAAAAAGCCGCCGACCGTCTGGCGAGTGGCTCGATCAAGTACGCCCCGACCACGGGCACCAAAGAACTCAAGGACGCAATCATCGATTACACCAGCTTACATTACGGGCGCACGCCCCGAGGCGAAAACGTTGTTGTCACCGTGGGAGCCAAGCAAGCCCTCTTCAACGCCCTGCTCACCATCCTCGATCCCGGCGATGAAGTCGTTCTCCTGGCGCCTTACTGGGTCAGCTACCCGGAGATGGTCAAAATGTCCGGCGCAACGCCCCTTGTGGCTATGCCCCAGGATGGCAGCTTTGTCCACAGCCTGGAAACGGTCGAGCCTTTGCTTTCGGAAAAGACCAAGGCGATCATTCTGAACAGTCCCAACAATCCCTGCGGTGCGGTCTATCCGCCTGCGTTCATCCAATCGGTGGTTCAACGCTGTGAGCAAGAGGGCATCTATCTGATCATGGACGACATCTACCACAAGCTGACTTACACGGAGCCAGACTGGGTCTCTGCCTATGATTACAGCGATCGGGAGATCGACGCTTCGCACCTGATTGTCATCAACGGCGTCTCCAAATCTTACGGGATGACCGGATTCCGGATTGGCTGGCTGTTGGCGTCCCAAGACATCGCCACCGTGGTCGGCAACATTCAGGGGCAAAGCACCTCGGGCGCGTCGATTATCTCGCAGGATGCTGCCCTGGGAGCCCTGACCGGGCCCCAAACGGTGATCTCCGACCTGATGGGCGTTCTCAATGCGAATCGTAAGGCTGTTTTGGATAGTTTTGCCGACTTCGATGCTGTCCGCCTCGATCCGCCTGAAGGCGCGTTCTACGCTTTCCCCGATTTCAGCGCTTATAACCCTGATTCCCAGGCCCTGGCCGCGTTTCTGTTAGAGAAAGCCTTGGTCGTCACCGTCCCCGGCGCCGCGTTCGGCCTGGATGGGCATCTCCGCCTGAGCTATGCCGGAGCGCAGGAAGATATCGTCGAGGGGATCAAGCGAATCCGCTGGGCGCTCGATCCTGCTGCATCGGATGAGATTGATATGGGTGGAAAAACGATCGTGCGGGATTGGCTCTAGCCCCAGGCCTGAGCGACGGGCGCTCTCCCGGCTGGTTCCCCCGGTGGATGTGGTGACTCGTCTTGGAACAACAAAGCTCTCTGAACGCTATCAGGGAGCTTTGTCTGTAGTGGTCATCACAGGTGTTGTTGGGTTTACAACGCCCAGGCCAACATGAAGCCGATGATTGCCGTGATCACTCCCAGGTGGAGCAACAGGTCGCTCGAGGCGACCCAGCCAAGGCGCGGTACCAGCCCCAAGACGAAATTAAGCACCACCAGGAGAACCCCCAGGGAGGGAATCAAGCCCTTCCGCTGCGCCAGGTATTCAGAAAGATGATCTACGGATTGATTGATGCGTTGCAACATGGTTGATGTCTCCGTGGTGTCATTCGGTATAGTCGCTAAATTTCGCCACAATTCGTCCGGGCACCCGCCCGCGGATCAAGACGCCCTCGCTGTTATGCTCGACTCTTTCGACTTCGCCTTGGCTGTGAAACAACGAGATCAAGCCGCCTTCAGAATAGGGCAAATGTACCTCGATAGGCGTGAAAGACTCGAAGAGTTGCTCCTGCACAGCCTGTAAAAGTTCATCGATGCCGTCGCCCTTGAGCGCCGAAATGGCAACCGCGTTGGAGAAGGTATCCATTTTTTGAAGGGCCGCTTCAGGATCATTGAGCCGATCGATCTTGTTCAAAGCGGTCAGCACAGGGATATGATCGGCTTCGATTTCTTCCAAGGTTTCGTAGACAGCTTTAGCCTGGCCGTGGACATTGCGGTGGGTGATGTCGACAACGTGAATGAGTAGGTCGGCCTCGGCGATCTCCTCTAGGGTGGCGTGGAAAGCTGCTACCAGAGTCGTGGGGAGCTTCTGGATAAATCCGACCGTGTCAGTGAA
>CAZXXW010000048.1:0-20995 GCA_964644835.1 uncultured Anaerolineales bacterium | reverse complement strand
TTGAATATCTTCCTGGAACGGTTGTTGTCGAAATACGATCTCCCAGGGCAGGTTGATCTCGTCACCGATTGGGATCAGGATGTGCCCTTGATCAGGGCGGATGCCACCCAGCTTGAACGCGTTTTCGAGAATCTGATTCGCAATGCTGTCCAGGCGATGCCCGAAGATGGCTCGCTGACCGTGGCGACCGAAGCGATCCAGGATGGTCAGGTGCTTGTCACTGTTGATGATACTGGCGTGGGCATCCCCGCGGAGCAACTTGAGCAGATTTTCGAGCCGCTTTTCTCCACCAAGACGACCGGTATCGGGCTGGGACTATCACTCGCTGAGAATCTGGTTGCGGCACACGGAGGTCACATCGAGGTAGAAAGTGAGGGCCAGCCGGGTAAGGGAACCACCTTCAAGGTTTATTTACCGATCAATCGCCAAGAGATCGAGATTCATGATGAATGATAAGAAGAATTCCAAGCAGCAACTGATCGTTGAATTGCAGAATGCACGTCAGCGGATCCAAAAACTTGAAAAAGTGCTAGAGACGATCCCCGATATGGTCTCGATCCATGACAGGGAGATGAACATCGTTTACAGCAACTGGAAAGGATTTGGGGCCGTCGCCGAGGAACGGAGACAGACGAACACGAAATGTTATCGTACCTATCGGGGGTTTGATTCTATTTGCCCGGATTGCCAGGCCAAAACTGTTTTAGAGACCAATCAGCCTTTTCAAGCGGATGTCGAACTCCCCGACGAAAAATGGTTTGACATTCGCGTCTTGCCAATCTTGAATCAGAAGGGCAATTGTGATCTTTTTGTTGAGTGGGTTCGAGATATCACCGAGCGGAAAAAAGTACAGCAGGCTTTGCAAGTCTATTCCCAGGATTTGGAAAGTTTGGTAGCAGCGCGCACAGAAGAATTGGAGCAGGCTCAAAAAGCTGTTTCCGATGCGTTGAATCTCAACCGGAAGATCTTGGCTACGTCATCCTTGGGAATCACCGCTTATGATTCCAATGGCGATTGTGTTATCGCTAATCAAGCCGCTTCTACGATCATTGGTGCCAGCGTGGAGCAGATTTTAGCCCAAAATTTCAGACAGATCGCTTCATGGAAAGAATCAGGAATGTTGGAACTGGCTGAAGCGGCGCTTTCCGATGGCGAAACCAAACGCAAAACATTTGCGCTGACGACTACCTTTGAGGAAGAAATCCACATTGAATGCCGCTTTTCGCCTTTCATCTTGGAGGGTGAACAACACCTGCTCTTGGTGTTTGACGATAGTACCGAGCGCGTCCGGATGCAGGAGCAACTCCTCCGCCAGGAGAAGCTGGCCGCGTTGGGAAAATTGGCTGCCGGCATCAGCCACGAGCTGCGCAACCCGCTTGGTTCGATCAAGAACACGGCTTATTTGCTCCGTATGATCCTCGATCCTGATGATTTGCAGGTAGAAGAGATTTTGACGATCATGGAAAAGGAGATCGACCGCTCCACGGCTATCGTCACGGCGTTGCTTGATTATGCCCGCTCGAAACCGCCCGAACTAGAGCCGGTTGACGTCAATCATATTTTGGAACGAAGTTTAGCGAATAATTTTATACCGGAAAAAATTTCGTTGGTGATACAATTTGGCAAAGACTTACCGGCTATTATGGCAGACCCAACTCAACTCACCCAGGTTTTCGAGAATTTGATCCGCAATGCTATCCAGGCGATGCCTGAGGGCGGCTGCTTGACAGTCAGAAGCGAACGGTGTCAGGATGACTGCTTGTTGGTCACTGTCGCTGATACAGGCGTTGGTATTTCTAAGAAAAATCAGGCGAAAATCTTCGAGCCCCTCTTCACCACCAAGACCCGCGGGATTGGACTTGGTTTGTCGATTGTCCAGACGCTGGTCAACGGTCACGGTGGCACGGTCGAATGTGAGAGCGACGGGAAGCCCGGAGAGGGGACCAGATTCAAGGTATGTCTGCCTCTCGATCAGGGAGAGATCTCCCATCAATAAAGGGAGAGGGGTTGCATTTTTCAACCTGGCCGGCCTGCCCGGAGCAATTTGAAAACGTTCAAGTTCTAGATTTTCAATTTGACGAGACGAGCCACGGAAGGACGAAAGATGACGACAAAAGAGATCAGCCAGTGGCTGCGATCACAGCGACAGCCCCTTGCCGAAGAGATCGTAGCCCGGCAGTACAAGCTTCAAGCCGAGCGATGGGAACCTCTTGGCGAGGATGGGCGCCGGAAAAGTGTCCGTGATGCCAGCTACCATCTTATCTATCTCGCCGAGGCCCTGGCAGCGGAAGATGTCGCCCTCTTCAACGCCTATCTCGCCTGGGTAAAGGTGCTTTTCGCCGGGTTGGGATTCTCCGATGATGTCATTTTGACCACCCTGGCCTGCACCCGCGAGGTCTTGGAAGAGCGGCTTCCCGACGACCAGAAGGACATTGTGCTCGCTTACCTGGATACAGGCGTGGAGGCGCTGAACCGGGCGCCCTCTCAGGTGGATAGCCACATTGAACCGGATTCTCCCCTGCACGAGTTGGCCGAAAGCTATCTCAACGCCCTGTTGAGGGGCGACCGCCATCAAGCCGGCGAGTTGGTCATGACCGCTGTTGAGGCCGGAACGCCGATCAAGCAAATCTATCTCGATGTCTTTCAACCGGTGCAGCGCGAGATTGGCCGCCTGTGGCAGACCAATCGGATCAGCGTGGCCCAGGAGCATTATTGCACCGCGGCGACGCAATTGATCATGTCGCAACTTTATCCGCGCATCTTCAGCGGTGAACGGGTTGACCGCAGCATGGTCGCTACTTGCGTGGGCGGCGAATTGCACGAGATCGGCGTGCGCATGGTGGCCGATTTCTTTGAAATGGAAGGGTGGGATACTTATTATTTGGGCGCCAACACGCCCACCGAGGGTGTCCTCAGCACGGTAGAGCAGCGCAATCCTGACATCCTGGCGATCTCGACGACGATCACCATGCATGTCAGCGAGGTGGCCGTTTTGATCGAACAGGTGCGCGCCAACGGAGCGGGGGTGGATGTCAACATCTTGGTCGGGGGTTATCCTTTCAATACGTCCTCGCAGCTTTGGTGTCAGGTTGGCGCCGACGGATACGCTGCCGATGCACAGGATGCTTTGCAGGTGGCCGAAAAAATTCTATAGGAGAATCGCATGCCGAATCAAGAACAAACCTCTGGGCTGGCTTTGCTTTGTGACCCAACTGGATTGATCGAAGAAATTTTCTACGACAAACTTGGTGCCGCCGATCAAGCACTGCCGGGCCAACCCTGGACGGTGATTCTGGATCCGGGCAGCCTGGAAAAAGGGCTCAACTTCATGGTTGCTTTGCGGCAACAAGATATTGTCTACGATTGGGAGATGAATGTCTCCTGGGCGGATGGAGTCACCAGCCTTCATTTTGTCGGCGCTGTGTTTAATCAACATTTGCTCATCATAGGGGCCAAGACCAGCAACGGCGTGATGCAACTTTATGAGCAGATGATGCAAATGAACAACGAGCATATCAACGCTTTGCGCGCTGCGGTCAAAGAGACTTCTGAGCGCACCTGCACCCAGGTGGAGCGCAGCAACTCCCTTTATGAAAAGATCACTCGTCTCAACAACCAATTGGTCGCCATGCAGCGCGAACTGGCCCGCAAAAACGCCGAGCTTGAACGCCTCAACCAGCAGAAGAATCAATTCCTGGGCATTGCCGCCCACGATCTGCGCAATCCGCTCAGCGCGATTATGTCTTACAGCGAATTTTTGCTCGCTGATCTCGACGACCAACTCGATGAGGAACAAGTTGAATTTCTCGACGTGATCCATTCTTCGAGCGAATTCATGTCCCAGTTGATCAACGACTTGCTGGATGTGGCCAAGATCGAGTCGGGGAAGTTGGACCTCAAGTTGCAGCCGACCGATCTGGCTGAACTGGTTGACTCAAATGTGACCTTGAACCGCCGTCTGGCTCGCGACAAAGAAATCGAACTGCGCCTAGCTTTGGAAGATGTCCCCACCGTTTTGGTTGACCCGGCGAAAATAGAGCAGGTCTTGAATAATTTGATCAGCAACGCGATCAAGTATTCGCCCTCTGGCACCGTGGTGGATGTCCGCCTCTCCCGGCAAGGGGATCAGGTTCAACTCTCGGTGCAAGATCGCGGCCAGGGCATCCCCTCAGAAGAGATGGACAAATTATTCAAGCCGTTTAGCCGCACCAGTGTCCAGACCACCGGGGGAGAGACCAGCACGGGCCTCGGGCTTGTGATCGTCAAAAAGATCGTCGATGGGCACGGGGGTCAGATCAATGTCGAAAGCGAGGTTGGGGAAGGAACCACCTTTCACGTTCGCCTGCCTCTTCAACACGGGGGCCAGGCTTGATTAACGAACCGGTCCACATTCTTGTCATCGACGATAACCGGGTCCTGTTGCGCGCTGTAGCAAAAACGCTAGATCGGGCCGGCTATGAGGTCAAAACTACCGATACGGGTAATCGGGGTTTAGAACTTGTCCGCTCGTGGAACCCTGATCTCGTTTTGCTTGATGTTGTCCTGCCCGATGGAAATGGCATCGAGATTTGCCAGCGGATTAAGGCAGATCCCCAAACAAGGGATGTTTATGTGATCTTGTTGTCGGGTCTGAAGACTGATTCTAAAAGCCAGGCCATGGGGCTTGAAGCCGGGGCTGATGGCTACCTGACCAGGCCTGTCTCCAACCGGGAGTTGCGTGCCAGGGTGGACTCGGCTTTACGCTTGAAAAAAGCTCATCAAGATTTGCGAGAGAGCGAAGCCAACTACAGGCAGATGATTGAGTTGGCCCCGATGGGCGTTTTTCAGACCACCTCGGATGGGCGTGTTCTGAAGATCAACAAGCGAATGGCAGAAATGCTCGGCTACGAAAGCAAGGAGGAAACGCTTCAGGTCTATGACGACTTGGCCGAGCAGCTTTACGTCGATTCGACACGTCGCCAAAGCTTCCTTGATCAGTTGGAGCAAAGCGGGCAAGTGAGCGGGTTTGAGTTTCAGGCTCTCCGGCGTGACGGCTCCAAAATTTGGATCAGCATGAATGCTCGCGTCAGCCAGCGCCGGGAAGATGGCATCTTTATCATCGAAGGTTTTGCCGTTGATGTCACCGATCGCAAACGAACGGAAGAGATGCTTCGAGAGAGCCGGGACCAGTTTGAGCAGGCGATCAAGCGAGCGCCCATCCCGATGGTGATCACCGGCTCGGACCAAGATATTCTCCACTTCAACGATAAATTCATCGAAGAGTTTGGCTACACCCTCGATGACGTTTCCACCGCCGAAGAATGGTGGCGTCTAGCTTATCCCGCTGAAGAATATCGTCACAGGGTAAGAGATGCCTGGGAGCAAGCCGTCGCCCGAGCGGTCGAAAACGACAGCGAGATCGAAATGCAACAATGGGATTTGACCACCAAAGACGGTTCTGTTCGCCATGTCGAATTCAAGATGACGCCCTTGGGCGGAATCTCGCTGATTGCTATGAACGACATCACCGAACGCTTACAGGCGGAACAAGAGCTTTACCAATATCAAAAGCGATTGGAAGACATGGTCGGCCAACGCACGGCACAACTGAAAGCAGCCCAGGGACAGTTGATTCAACAGGAGAAGTTGTCCGTACTTGGCCAGATGGCTGGTGGAATTGGGCATGAATTGCGCCAGCCGCTTGGAACGATCAAAAATGTTGCCTATTACCTCAATATGGTTTTGGAAGATGTCGGGCCCAAGATAGAAGACACCCTCGAAACGCTCGGTCAGGAGATCGATCATTCCGAGGCGATCATCGACAGCTTGCTTAACTTTGCGCGCACCGGGCCGCCCAACCGGGAGCAAGTCCGAGTCGAGCAACTTGTTCACCAGACCGTCACAAAGCTTGAGATTCCCTCCCAGATCGACATTCGCCTGGAAATGGAGCCCGACCTACCCTCGCTGATGGTCGATCCTGACCAACTCAGGATCGTTTTCCGAAACTTGTTCGAAAACGCCCTTCAGGCTATGCCCGAAGGTGGTCGTGTGACGATTGCAGCCAAGCGTTGTCCCCCCGACCGTCTGGAAGACGCAGATTGTGTTCTCATCGCAATATCCGATACAGGCGTAGGCATCCCGCCAAAGCAGCAGGAAAAGCTCTTCGAGCCTCTGTTCACTACAAAGACGAAAGGTATTGGCTTGGGTTTGGCCCTGGTCAAAATGCTGGTTGAAGGTCACGGCGGGACGATCGAGGTGCAAAGCAGCGGTGTCCCCGGCCAGGGTGTCACCTTCACGCTGATGTTGCCGACGGAAGAGCTGCCTTAAATCTGGAACACAGAGCCGCTCGGAGAAATCACAGAATTCCGTAGAGATAGGAGCGATCTATGCATGCCGAACAAGCCCGCATATTGATTGTCGACGATGATCCCAGCACCGTCCGAACCACCGCAATGATCTTGGAGCGGAAAGGCTACGCCGTTGAAACCGCCGAAAATGGGCTCCAAGCGGTCAACATGGTCGAAGAGCGGGAGTACGATGTCATTCTGATGGATATCAAAATGCCGGAGATGAACGGTGTGGAAGCGCATCGGCGGATCAAAGCGATTCGTCCTGAAACGACCGTCGTGATGATCACGGCCTATGCGGTGGAGACCTTGATTCAACAGGCCCTGGATGACGGTGCCTACGGTATTCTCTACAAGCCCCTCGATATCGACAAAATGATCGCGATCATCGAAGAAGCGCGTGCAAAACAAGAAAGCGCCTTGATTATGGTCATCGACGACGATCCGGAAACATGCAAAACGATGCGGAACATCTTGGCCGGCAAAGGGTACCGGGTGTTGACAGCTTTGACCGGCGAAGAAGCGATTGCCATCGCCGAAGAAAATGCTTGCGATATCATCTTTGTTGATATGAAATTGCCGACCATCAACGGCCTGGAGACCTATTTGGCTATTCGTGAGTCCAATCCCAAAACTGTGGCGATCATGATGACCGCCTATCGCCATGAAATGGATGAATTGATCGATCTGGCGATGCAAAGGAGCGCCAGTGCTTGTTTCTACAAACCGCTCGATATGGACGCCTTGTTGGCCTATGTCGAGAAAGTCTGCGAGTGATCACGCTTGATTTGGAATAGCAAATGATGATGGTAACCGAACAAAAATCACCTGATGGAGAGAAGTCATCACCGCCCCGGATTCTCATCGTTGATGATGATCGGAGAACTTGCCGCACCCTGGCGCTGATCTTCGGAGAGAAGGGCTACCAGGTTGAGACGGCTCATACCGGTGCGGAAGGGCTTGAGAAAGGGCGAAAGGGGGATTTCAACCTCGCTGTCCTCGATATTAAGTTGCCCGATATGCCCGGCGTTGATCTCATTGAACCGCTCAAAGCCGAGAATGCGATCATCGACATCATCATGGCGACGGGTTACGCCTCGGTGGATACCGCCATACAGGCTCTCAACCAGGGGGCAACAGCTTATACCACCAAGCCGTTGCAACTCGATCAAGTTCTCGCCGATGTCAAGGAGATGTTGGCCAAGCAACACTTGATTCAAGAGAAAAAACAGGCCGAAGAAGCGCTGCGTGAGCGCGAACGCCAACTCGAAACCTTGATGGGCAATTTGCCAGGGATGGCCTATCGCTGTCTCAACCACCCCGATTGGCCGATGGAATTCGTCAGTCAGGGAGCTTATCAATTGACCGGTTACATGCCTGACGGCATAAGCGATTATGGTGACATCATTCATCCTGATGACCGCGACATGGTTTGGGAGCGTACCCAGGTCGCGATTCAAAAAGACGAACCTTTCCAATTGGAATACCGGATTATCACCAAAGATAAGGGCCAAAAATGGGTCTGGGAGCAAGGCACGGCCGTGGGAGTTGATTCGCAGGGCCGGTCTATCTTGGAAGGCTTTATTGCCGACATCAGCGCTCGCAAACAAACCGAAGCCGCTCTGTTGAGACGCACCCAGCAACTTGAAGCTATTCGCGATATCGGACTTGAACTCACCGCCCATCTAGACCTGAATGATCTTCTCCACTTCATCACCTCCCGGGCGATCGAACTGGTCAAGGCTACGTCGGGCGGGCTGGCCCTTTATCGTTCAGAACAAAATTTCTTGGAATATGTTTTTTATCTTGGCCTGGAGCCTCCCTCTATGAGGGCGAAGCCGGGGGAAGGGGTCGTCGGTAAGGTGTGGGAATCAGGCCAGGCGTTGGTTGTCGATGACTACGCAGCCTGGGACGAGCCGACTCAGGGGTGGGTGGATGCCATTGGTCATGGCGCCGTGGTCGCTGCGCCCATCCGCTGGCAGGATGAAATTCTCGGCGTGATTGTTTTGGATCACGATACCCCTGCCATGTTTGGCCAAGACGATGCCGAAATACTCGAGTTGCTCGGGGCTCAGGCCGCTGTTGCCATTCAAAACGCGCGCTTGTTCCAAGCCGAAGATCGTCGCCGCCGGGAAGCAGAGACCCTCCGCGAGGTGGGTCTGATCATCAGCAGCACGACCGATCATGCCCAGGTGTTGAACTTGATCCTGGAGCAGCTCAAACGCGTCATCACTTACGATAGCGCCGCGGTGGAGATCGTCGACGGGGACCGCTTGGTCATTCGGGCCGCCACCGGTGTGGATCATCCTGACGAAGTGCTCGGCAAATCCTTTTTGGTCGAGGAAGATGAATTTGTTCATCCCATTTTGTATGGCGGTGAAGTCGTTGTCCGTGATGATATTACCGAATATGACGGCTGGGTGGCTGTACCCGGCACAGAACATGTTCGTTCTTGGATCGGCGTCCCCTTGCAAGTACAAGATAGGGTCATTGGCCTGATCACAGTCGACCATCACGAAGGCGGTTTTTATAGCCAAGAAGACGCCCTGGTGGTCTCCAGTTTTGCCCGTCAAGTTGCTATCGCGCTCGAAAACGCGCGTCTTTTCGAACAGGCCGCCCGGCGTATGGACCGGTTGGAGTCGCTTCGCAGCATTGACCTGGCGATCAACAGCAGCCTGGATGTGAAGATATCTCTCAACATCCTGTTAGACGCGGTGATGGAACAGTTGAAGGTCAACGCTGCTGCGGTGATGCTCTACAACAGTGATTTGCAGACCTTGGAATTCTTTCTCGGTAACGGGTTTCTGGACAAGGGTGGAAAACGCGCCGATCTCCGGTTGGGGCAAGGCCTTGCCGGGCATGTCGCTCTTAAGCGTAAAAAATTATATATCCCCGATTTATCTCAACATGACGAACCCCTTGCCCGTAAAGGACTCTTTGAAGGCGAGCAGTTCAAGGCTTATTACGGCGTTCCTTTGATTGCTAAAGGAGAACTGATTGGCGTCTTAGAATTATTCCATCGCAAACGGATTAAGCCCGGCAGGGAGTGGTTATCGTTCTTGGAGACTCTCGCCAGACAGGCAGCCATTGCCATCGACAACGCCTCCCTTTTCCAGGAGATCCAGCGTTCCAACCTCGATTTGTCTCGCGCTTATGATGCCACCCTGGAGAGTTGGGCGCAGGTGCTTGAACAGATCCAGTTCGAGATCGAGGGGCACACCGAGCGGGTGCTCAAATTGACGATGCGTTTGGCGGTGCGCTTGGGCATTCGCGGGGATGAGATGACTCACATCCGCCGCGGGGTTTTGTTGCACGATATTGGTAAATTGGGCCTCCCTGCAGAGATTTTACGCAAACCTGGCCCGCTCACAGAAGAAGAATGGCAGGTTGCCAAACAGCATCCCGTTTATGCCTATCAATGGCTCTCTGCGATTCAATATTTGCGGCCAGCTTTGGATATTCCTTATTGCCACCACGAGCGTTGGGATGGAACCGGGTACCCGCGCCAACTGGGTGAAGAGTTGATCCCTTTATCGGCGCGCATCTTTGCCGTGGTGGATAGCTGGGATATGCTCACCCACGATTGTGTTTATCACGATGCCTGGCCCCAGGAGAAGGCCCTCGATTATCTTCGCGAGCAGGAGGGAAAACGATTCGACCCTCGCGTGGTGGACGCCTTCCTGGAACAGATTAAAGATATGGAAGGGGAATAGGCCTTACTCGCAACTTATATCGGCGGGGTCGGGCGGCTCGGCCTCAGCCCAGCGGGCTTCGAATTCGGCCAGATAGTGAGCAGCGATGTCGGCATTGGTGATGATCAAGACGTTTTCATCGTTGCTCTCGTCTGCGTTGTTGGAGAAATTCAACGAGCCGGTCACGACGATCTTCTCATCGATGACGAAAACTTTATGATGAAAGGTGCCCGGATTGCCGTCTTGGCGTACGGGAACATCGGCGCAGTACAAGTGGGGCATTTCGCTGTATTCGGTCTCGCTGCCGCGGGTCTCGAAGATGCCCATCACATCCACGCCTGCGTTGGCCCGGGACAGGACCGCGTCCCCAAGCGTATTGTGCGTAAACGAGAAGGCCATGAACCGGATGCTGCTTTGGGCCGATTCGATCAAGGGGGCAAGCTGAGCGACGACCTCGTCTTCGGGGGCAAACAGAGCCTGAATGGGGGTGCCATTGATGGTCACGGATTGCTGCCCCAACTTAGACGGTGACCTTGGGCCGAATTCGCCCGACCACATCTCTTCGAACTCGCGTTCGAAGATCGCCGCCAGCCGGGTGGAGTCGATCACGATGACATTGTTGTTGTTGCGGAAATTGCCGTTCTTGGTGATGTTGGTTGACCCTGTCCACACCGTGGCGCCGTCGAAAATCCAGAACTTGTTGTGCATCAAGGCGCCGCGGTGGTCATCTTTGATCGGAATGCCCGCCTCTTCGAGCATCGCAAATTGGCCGTGATCCTCCTCTTCATCAGCTTCCAGGCCGTGTTCGTCATCCGTGATCCAGCGGACATCCACGCCCCGCTCGTCGGCCGCGATCAGCGCCTCAGCAACGGGGGTGAGATCGAACTCGAACGAAGCGATGTGAATCGATTGCTCCGCGCTGTCGATCCGTTCGATCAATTTGGCCGCAATCGATCCTTGAATCACGCTGGGATCGTTGACCCTGACCGGGTTGGTGAAATAAACATGCCACCAGTCGCCACCTCCACCGACAATTTCGGGGACCGGCGTGGGAGTCGGTTCGGTAAACAATCCCAGGGGATCGGTTCCGGTGAAGAAATAAACTCCTGCCAAAATAATAAAAATAGCGATGATGAACAACCGAAGCGTGTTCGCTTGGTTCGAATTTTGGTCTGCCATGAAAGTCTCCTGTTAGCGTCTGTCTTGTTCTTGTTTTTGCGTTTAGCGCAAGCCGATGTTTTCGACAAACCGGCGCAGGTTTTTGATTTTTGTGGCCGCTGCTTTGTCCCCCTTGTTGAACTTGGAAAGAAGAGTACGACGCTGATCCTGTCCCGGTGGCGAATAACCGGGCCCGTAGATGACCGCAGCCTGGTCGATGATCTTGTGGAGCAATTCAGCCCGCTCGTCCTCGCCGAGGTCATCACTGTCGGCGATCCATTGGTTGACCGCCTTCATCAGTCGTCGTGTCGCTCGCATTGGTTGGTACATTGCTTCCTCGGCCTCGGCCTCGTCCATCTCGGCCGTGCGCTGGACGATCATCCGGGCGCAATTCAAGCCCCAATCGATCAGAACGTCGGCCGCATCGTCATCCAGATAGGCGGTTAGACTTTCATTGCCCAAGATGCGTTCTGCAGAACGGTCCATTCTTTGATTGAGTTTTTCGTCCATTGTCTTTGCTCCATTCGCGAGTTGTTGAAAAACAGGCAGCTTCCCTGTTGATGTTCGTCCACCAAAAAATTCAAACCATGTGACCTTAAACGTATTTTGCCCGAAAACCCCTATGAGCGCAAGTGGAGAAATTCAATTTTGTGACATATGATACAATCTTGCCGATGAGATCAAACCGTTGGCAAGCTTTGTGGCTCTATGTTCGTCTCGCGTTTGTCCTTTTCCTGGCGATGCTGCTGTTGCAGCGCAGCGTTCTTGAACCCGGCAATCGAAGCGAACGGGTGCGCGCCTTCACCCGCTCGATCGAGTTCGACTATCTCCGTTGGACCGTCAATGCTGTCGGTGTCAAGCTGGGGCAGGTCGGGCTCGGCGCGCCCGCCTATCTATCCCCTCAAGACCAGCGCCAGGTGGTTTTAGATTACTTCGCGCTGGTGGAGAGAATCTTCGAGCAGGAAGGCTATCTCAACGAGTATTACGCCGACCCCACCATCGATGATCCCGATGCGACCTCCCGGTTGGTCCGTGCAGAGCTTGATCGTCTTTACGCCCAACGCCAAAACATGGCTCCGCTGGCCGAATCGATCTTGCAGGATCAGCTTAGCGCCACAGTTGCCGATTTGGGCCTCTCTCTGGGCGGCCAGCCCGTGCCCCCCTTGCTCTATCACGTCACGCCGCTGCCCAAAGCTCTGATCGTATCTCCCCGTGATACCATCCGCCAGGATGCCAGCATCTCTATCCAGCCTGATCTGACCATCGACCAAATTGTTGAATTGGAGGAAGATGTTGCCGAGAACCTCGACGTTTCCTCGCTGGTGGTCAACATCGGCGGGATGGGCCTCTATCCCACCATGGTGATGCAGACCACCAACCTCAATTGGATGGCCGAAGTCATCGCTCACGAGTGGGTGCATAATTTTCTCACCCTGCGGCCCCTCGGCGCGAACTATAGCGCCACGCCGGAACTGCGCATCATCAATGAGACCACGGCCAGCATCGCCGACCAGGAGATCAGAGATGCCTTCCTCGAGCGCTATTATCCCGAATTGATGCCCCCTCCGCCTCCGCCGCCCTCCGAGGATGAAGAAGCAGAACCCGATCCGCCTACCTTCGACTTCCGAGCCGAGATGCACGAGACTCGTCTGACCGTCGACGAGATGCTTGCCGACGGCGAGATCGAAGCGGCCGAAGCTTACATGGAATCCCGCCGTCAACTTTTCTGGGAGCAGGGCTACCGCATCCGCAAGTTGAACCAGGCCTATTTTGCGTTTTATGGGGCTTACGCCGCTCAACCTGGCGGCGCTGCGGGCAGCTTGGAAGATCCCATCGGCGATGCGGTGCGCCAGTTGCGGGCCCAGAGTCCCTCGCTGGCTGCTTTTCTCAACCGGATTTCTTGGATTTGGTCTTACGAACAATTGCAAAACGCGGTCCAATCAACGGATCGCAGCTAACTTTATTGGTACAAATCTTAACCTTTAGGAGAAACTTATGTCCAGACGTTTTTTGATCCTTGTGTCGATCTTGATGCTCCCCATCTTGATCACTGCCTGCGGCGGGGAGTCCCCGACTCCCACGGAGCAGGCTACCGCTACCGAAACGGTCACCCAGCCCCCGGCCACGGCCACCGAGGCGCGGGCTACACCTACGGAAGAATCCCCCGAGGTGGAGACCGTTTCCGGCCCCTTCGGCAGTGAGTGTGTTCTCGCCAGTTCCGTGCCCGAGCCTCCCGCCGAGTTTGTCGAGCGCTTTGGCCCCAAAGAAGATGATTGGAGCATCGGCCCCGAAGACGCTACCATCACGATCATCGAGTACGGCGATTTCCAGTGACCGTACTGCGCTCAAATTGCGCCCGTGTTGGCGCAACTCAAAGCAGATTATCCCGAGGACGTGCGTGTCATCTATCGCCACTTCCCGCTTGTTTCTATTCCTTCCCATGATAAATCTTTGCTGGCCACCCAGGCAGCCGAGGCTGCCGGCCTTCAAGGCGAATTTTGGGCGATGCACGATTTGCTCTATGCCCGCTTTGGCGAATGGGCTGAGTTGTCTCCCGAGGCCTTCCAGGATTGGCTTGTCGATCAGGCCGGGGAACTTGATCTCGATGTTGATCAGTTTGAAGCTGATCTGACCAGCGACGAGATCGTTGCTTTAGCTCAAAATGCCTGGGAAGAGGGCCAGCAGGTGGGTATTCCGGGAACGCCCTTTTTCCTGGTCAACAACAGCCCCTACAGAGGCCCACTCGATTCAGCCAATATCGCCCGGTTGATCGAACTGACCGAGTTCGTCGACCAGCAATATGAAGATTGCCCGCCCGAGGTGATCGACCCTGAAAAAGACTATGCTGCTACGATCGAAACCGAGAAAGGCGATATCGAAGTCGAGCTTTATCCCGATGTCGCTCCCTTGGCGGTGAACAACTTTGTCTTTTTGGCCGAAGAGGGTTGGTTTGATGGGGTTACCTTCCACCGCGTCTTGCCCGGATTTGTCGCCCAGGCTGGTGATCCCACCGGGACGGGCGCGGGCAGCCCCGGCTATGCCTTCGAGAATGAGACATCCGAGGCTTTGAGTTTTGACCGCGCCGGCTTGCTGGCGATGGCCAATTCCGGGCCGGACACCAACGGCAGCCAGTTCTTCATCACCCTGGCGCCTGCCGAGCATCTCGATGGCGGTTATACTATTTTTGGAGAAGTTACCGATGGACTGGAGGTGGTCGAAGACTTGACCCCCCGCAACCCCGATGAAGGTTCGAATCAGCCCCCGGGCGACGAAATCATCACCATTTCCATCCGGGAGCAGTGAGTTCGACGCTAGATGAAAATAAAAAGGTGGGGCGCACGTTGCGCCCCACCTTTATAGTTTAACGCTTATTTTGTTTTTACTGCGTTTCCGCTTCTGGCGTTTGTGAGCCCCGCTTGCGCAAACGCTGCACCACGAAATAGCCCACCGCGGCGACGGTCAGAACGAGGACGACCTTTTCGTAGCGGCCGATCCAATCCATCACCAAAGTCCAGTTTTTCCCTAGCAGGTATCCTGCTAAAGCCAGCAAGAAGCTCCACAGGGCGGTGCCCAAGGCGGTGTAGAGGTTGAAAAGTCCGAGATTCATCTTGGCGATCCCCGCCGGGATCGAGACCAGACTGCGCACAATGGGGACCATCCGTCCAAAGAAGATGACGTGCTCGCCGTAGCAGTCGAACCAGGCCAGGGCGACGTCAAAGTCCTCTTCCTTGAGCAATAGATATTTTCCAAAGCGGCGCAGCAATTCCCGCACCCGCTGCTCACCGAACCAATAGCCTATACCGTAGAATACCAGAGCGCCGGCGACCGAGCCGATTGCTCCCACAAGGGTGACACCCCAGAGGGTGAAGTTGCCCTCTTTCTCGAAGGCCAGCCATCCGGCCATGGGAAGCACGGCTTCGGACGGAATCGGCGGAAAGACATTTTCCAGAAACATGACGATGCCCAAACCGAGGTATCCCATCGCGCTGATAACGTCCTGAACCCACATGGCGACGGCGTCTAGCAGATGTGTTAAACCCATAAAAATTTTACTCCTCAATCTAGTTACCTATCACTTTGAGCTGTCCGTCGGTCGAGTTCCGGAGCGTCGCCGCGCTGTGCGTGCCCTTTGGGCAAGGCGTGCCGTTGGCAAGCGACTGACGCGGAGGAGTATCGAGACCAGGACAGCGGCAAACCTGGGTTTCGATACATTTTCTCACGCTGTTCGAAAACACTTGCCAACGGCATGCTTCGCAAACCGGCGTTTTGCCGCTTGTTCTAAAAGTGATAGGTGGCTAACTTCTCAATAAAGCTTGATTGCAGAAGGGCAATTGTACTACAAAATGTTTTCTTCCCCCATGGCAACCACAAAGGCGATGGCATGCTCGTTGGAGTGGCTCAAACTGACCGACCAATTCGTCAAGCCGAGACGATCGGCGATCTGGCGGGCCTGGCCATGGAGGTGCAGCACCGGCGCGCCGGCCCGGTTACGCAGTGTCTCGATCTCGCGCCAGAACACCGGGCCGATGCCCGTCCCCAGCGCTTTGCTGACTGCTTCCTTGGCGGCAAAGCGGGCGGCGATCTCTTCGGCACTGCCCCCGAAAAGCTCTCGTTCTCGTTGCGTATAGACACGCTTCAAGAAGCGCTTTTCGTGGCGTTCGAGTACGCCTTCAATGCGCGCGATTTCGATCAGGTCCACGCCGGTTCGCAAGATCATCAGCTTGTCTCTTGATCCCCCTCCGGCCCGGCGATGGCGATCGCTAATCGGTCGGGATGCAAGTAGCGTTGAGCGGTCTCCAGAACGTCCGCAGGCGTGACCGCCTTGATCATCTCGGCGTAGCGCAGATAGAAATCCATGCCGAGATCGTAGCGCTCCAGGTTGAGCAGAGCGCTGGCCACACCGCTGTTGGATTCCATCGCCAGGGGCAGCCGCCCGATGAAATTGGCCTTGCAATCGTCCAATTCTTCTTCGCTGACCGGCTCGGTGACAAAGCATTCGATTTCTTTACGGATCAATTCGGTGGCCTTTTCCACGTTGGCCGGGTTGACACCCGCCATCACCGCCCAGGGCCCGGGGCCGATTCCGCCGCTCACTTGGCTGTAGGAATAATAAGCCAGGCCAGCTTTTTCCCGGACCGCGTCGCCAATCCGCCCCATCATCCCAAATTGACCGAGGATACTGTTGCCCAGCGCGGCAGGGTAAAAATGCTCGGATTGGCGCGGTGGCCCGGCTGCACCGATGACAATGTCGGATTGAATCTTGCCGGGAAGCGTCACCTTTTGGGTGACTTCCTCCTGGAGGGGCGTCACCGGCGGCAGGGCGGGAGGCTCCGCTTGTTGGGGGTTTTTCCAATTTCCGAGCGTTTTCCGGACATGCTCGACCGCCTGTTCCGCCGATACGGCGCCGACCACCGCGACGATCATCCCATCGGGCCCGTAATGCTGCCGGTGGAACTCGCTCAAATCTTCCCTGTTGATCGAGCGGATTGTCTGGGGATAGCCTTCTTCCGGGCGGCTGTATGGGTGACCTTGGTAGACAATCTGGTCGAAGGCCAGGGAGGCCATTTCGCCCGTGTTCTGATCGCGCAGGGTCAGGCTGGTCAGGTATTGTGAGTGCAGCCGTTCGACATAGCGGTCAGGAAATGCCGGTTGGCGCAGCGCTTCGCTGAGCAAATCCAACAATAGCGATAAATCTTCGACCAGCGATTTACCTCCGAACGCGGTCGTATGCACACCACCGTTGAAGCCCAAGGTGGCGCCGACCGTCTCCAAAGCATTGTGAAAGGCCTGGAAGTCGCGCTTGTTGGTGCCCCGGGTCAGAGCCGTGGCGGTGAAGTCGGCCAGACCTAATTTCTCCACAGGATCGAAAAGGCTTCCCACGCGGATATATCCCCGCACGGAGATGGATGGGCTGTTGAAGTTCGAGCGGGTCAACACGGTGATGCCGTTATCCAGCTCCACGCGGGTGATGTCATCTGGACCCGGCAGAGATGAGACGGCGTGATTGGCGGAGAAGCGGGATTGTTTGTTCATGCGCTTACCTCGCTGTTCTTGGTGGGGAGGTAGGTGCCCAGGACGCGATTGCGCGGTACCAGATAGGTTTGGGCGATGCGTTGGACATCTTCAGGGGTGACAGCCTGGAGGCGGTCCAAGTAGGTGTTGAACCATTCGTACGAGGCGAACATCTCCGAGAAGCCCATCCAGAAGGCCTGGTTGGTGATGCTCTCACTGCCGTAGGCGAAGAGGGCGCGAGCCTGCTTGACCGCCCGTTGGATCGCCTTCTTGGATGGTGGTTCCTCTTGCAGGCGCTGAATTTCCTCGTCCAGCGCGCTGATCGCCTCTTCCGGCCTGCGGTCGGAGCGGACGGTTATGGTCACCCGGTACAGGTACGGGTCAATCGTCACTGGCAGACTTCCATGGATCGAAACAGCCACATCTCTCTCGACCAGGCGGCGGTACAGCCGGGACGTCTTGTTGGAGATCCCGCCTCCAAACATGTTCAGGCTGGCCGGGCCGCTGAGCAAGCTGTCCAGGACCATCAGGGGGAAGAAATCGTCTTCGCTGGCGGGGGGCGCATGATAAATTGCCTGCACATAGGTGGTGTCATCCGTCCCCTCGATGACCAGGCGGTGTTCGCCGCGTTGGGGCGGCTCCAGCCTGCTCTGACGGAAAAGCGGCTCTCCCTCCGGAAGCGGGGCGTACAACTCGCGAATTCGTTCCAACATTTTGTCGGTCTCGAAATCCCCCGCCACGGTCAGCACGGCGTTGTTGGGGCGGTAGTAATTGCGATAGTGCTGGTAGAGATCTTCGCGCTCCATCGTTTCGAGGTCGGCCATATCGCCGATGACCTCGTGATGGTAGGGATGGACGCGGAAGGCCGCCGCACGCATCGCCTCGTTGAGTTGGAACATCGGCTCATTCTCTTTGCCCTGCCGCTCCGAGATGATCACGGTGCGCTCGGAGGTGACTTCTTCGGGAGCGAAGCTGCTGTTGACCATCCGGTCGGCTTCCAGGCGCAAGGCCAGGTCGATTTTGGCGGCGGGCATCGTCTCGAAATAGGTCGTCCAGTCCACGTAAGTGAGCGCGTTCCAGATACCGCCTTCCCGCGAGATGGCCTTATCGAGTACGGTAGCGGGGAATTGGGGCGTGCCCTTGAATTGCATGTGCTCGACCCAATGCGAAATCCCCGTCTTGCCGGGGATTTCATCGCGTGAGCCGACCCGATACCAGACCCAATGGCTGATGATCGGAGCGGTGTGAATCTCCTTGAGCATCACGTGCAAGCCGTTGGAGAGCGTTTCTGTTGTAACCGGTTGTTTCATCAATACCTCGGTAGGATAATTTTCGTATTCTGTCGTAGCGTTGTTTTATCAGGAAACCAGGAATCCTTGAGTGTTTCCTGTGTTCCTGGCTTCCTGATGATAAGGTCAGGAGATCAAGTTTCAGATTAGGGGATCAGGAACCATTCGCAAAAGAATTCCAAAGTTCCCTGGCATAGCGGTGTATCCTCCCAGGAATCTTCCATGCTCATCAGCATTGTGTTGTACGGTTCAACCACCCCTTGTAAACCCACAAAAGGTTGGTGTAGCTCGGTCTCGTTGAGAGGGATGTTGACGGGCACGTTGAGCAGCACAGGGACGGTTTCATCGACAGGGACGGTGATGTCCAGAGCGATGGGCAGCCGCGTTCCTTCTGGCAGGACGATGTCGGCGGGCGCGTTGATGTTCAAGACACTCGTTTTGATCAGGACCTCCGCCCCTTTGATCGAAGTGGGTTCCGTCAATGTCACCCAGGTTTCCGTTGAGACGGGCAGCTCGAATTGAACCGGGATGCTGTCATTGACGACGATGGTTTGCTCGATGTTGGCCTCATCCATCAGTTGAAAATTCTCGTGTAGCCCGGCGATCAATTGCTCGGAGATTAACTCTTTGAGTGTGAAAAGCTGCTGGCCTATGGAGATCAACGCGACGATCAAGATCACGTTAACGGCCAGCGAGATCACACCCGTGATCGTCCAGAAGGCGGGCATGATTCTACCCTGCCAGACAAATTGACGAAAAATACCCTTGGCGATCAAATTGGCCTGGATTCGAGAAGCTTTTGGGTCGCGGTCGGTCTCATTCATCACTCGTTCTCCTACCTGCAAAAGAAAAAGTCTATGGCTAGACTATAACATAGAGACGAGTGTTTTTCTAGATGGGGTACTTTGGTAATGGGCAAATAGCGACGAAGACGCTATTTGCCCCGCTTTTACTCGGCGTACCCGCACAATGCCAGTGCCCCTGGGCCGGTGTTGACCCCCAAGACTGGCCCGGTGATGTTGATCAGCAGCTCGACCGGGTTGTATTCCTCCCGGATGCGGTCGGCGATTGCTTTGGCTTCCTCCAGGGCGTCACCGTGCAGCACAGCGATGTGTAACTTTTCAATTGAGCCGATTTGCTCGAAAAAGCGGTTGATCATCTGTTCGATGGCCCGTTTGCGGGTGCGAGCCCGCCCGGCCTCTTCGACGATGCCCTCTTGATGGTTGATTTCCACCAACGGCTTAATCCTCAACACGCTGCCGATCAGACGGGTGGCGTTGCCGATTCGTCCGCCACGCTGGAGGAACTTCAAAGAATCCAGCAACACGATTTGGACCAGGTTCTCGCGCACCTGCTCGGCCGCGGCAATCATTCCTTCCGCGTCGGCGCCGCGTTCTCGAGCCCGGGCCGCGGCCAGCACCTGCCAGCCGAGACTCATTGTCGGGCCTTGTGAATCGATCACATAAACGGGCACCTCCATCTGGTCGCCGACTTGTTTGGCTAACTCGTAGGTGCCGCTCATCTCGCTGCTGACCGTCAGGATGACGATTTCTTCCGCTCCCTGATCGATGGCCTGTTGATAAATGGCTCGAAAGCCCCCTGGAGAAGGCTGAGTCGTGCTGGGAAGTTGATCGTCCGTTTCCAGGCGGCGATAAAATTCCTTCGGCGTGATGTCGACACGGTCGCGCAAGGTTTCTTCTCCCCAGATGACGATCTGGGGCAAGACTATGATGTCGTATTCTTCAATCAAGTCTTGGGGAATGTCACAGGTGCTGTCGGTGATGAGAGCGATTTTATGGGACATAGCTTTCTCCAGGCAAACTCGGTTCTATTATGGCTCTTAAGTTCGAAATTCTAACACATAATCGCGCCTGGCTTGAAAGTTTACATTCGCCTCAAGCATGCCTTGAAAAATTGTTTTAGGTTGTCCTCCCTGGTTATCTGCGTTGATCCCATTCATCTGTGGCTACGAGTCAACTAACAAGTCACGCAGCGCAGCCTCGGCGGTGGGATATTGGAACTCGAACCCCAGCGCTTGCAGATTTTTGGGCAGAACGCGTTGACCATCGAGCACGACGGTGGCAACTTCGCCGAAGAGGGTGCGCATGGCGAAGCCGGGGATGGGTAGCCAGGAGGGCCGCCCGATCATCTTGCCGAGCGTTTTGCTAAACGCTTTGTTCTTCAACGGATGGGGCGCGGTCAGGTTGAAGGGGCCGGCGGCTTGCTCGTTTTCGATCACAAAGCGGATCGCCGCGGCCTCATCGGCGAGGTGAATCCAGGAATACCACTGCTCTCCGTTTCCGAAAGGGCCGCCAACGAAGAGACGGTGGGGCAGCAACAAGCGCGGCAAGGCGCCCTCCTCGGTGCTCAGCACGATTCCGGTGCGGATGATCGCCCGGCGCACGCCCATCGCTTCGACAGGTCGAGTCACATTTTCCCATTGGACGCAAGTCTGCGCCAGGAAATCGTCTCCCGGTTCGCTTTCCTCGGTGATGATGTCATCGCCGCGCGGCCCGTA
>CAZXXW010000047.1:0-21239 GCA_964644835.1 uncultured Anaerolineales bacterium | reverse complement strand
AAGGGTGGTGTAGTACCACAGTGTGCCCTCTTTGCCCCCGTTGAATTTTCCCCAGGTTGCTTCTCCGTGTTGGCGCAAATCGCGCAGGATCGCTCTGGCGTTATGGAGTTTGTCCGCCAGAGAGACCAGTTGCGCTTCAGGAGTGGCTTCTCGCAAGTGAGCGAGATAAGCCTCTTTGCGCTCTCGCCAGGGAGGTTTAGGGATGGTGTATGAGTCGGTGCACTCATTAACAATGTCGGCCACCCGCGCTCCAAATTGTCTCCGAATTTGTCCTAGCGTTTCCAGACCGCCTTGATCTTCGACCGCGTCGTGCAACAGCGCGGCGATGGCAATCTCTTCATCGCCGCCAGCTTCCAAAACTAGAGCAGTCACACTGAGAAGATGGGCAATATAGGGGGTTTGGCTCTCCTTGCGCGTTTGCCCGGCGTGAAGCCGGGTCGCCAAACGGAGTGCATCTTCAAAACGCTCCGAAAGTACTCGATCTGTTTGGTTCATGAAGCCTCTTTTCGATGATGGGTTTAGCGATGGCCAAGCGAGTGGAGCAGAGCAAAGTTGGCCGGAACTTTTTCTCCGATCGGGAATCCGGCGATCAAAACGACCTCTTGTCCCGGGCGGATGGAAGTGGATGAGATGATCGCTGCTTCGACGTGGGCGAGCATGTTCTCGACCGTTTCGGCATGGGGTACCAGGTGCGGAATCACGCCCCAGAGCATGTTCATGCATTGATAAGTTTGTTTCAAGGGTGTAAAGGCCAAGATGGGCACCCCCGGACGGGTTTTCGACATCAATCGGGCTGTCCGCCCGCTGCTGGTAAACACGGCGATGGCGGCAACGCCTTTGTCTTTGGCCATTTCGTGCGCTGCTCTGGTGATGTAAAAGGCGTTGGCGTGCGGTACATCGTCGCTGGGGACGATTTCCCCGTGGCCCCATTCCAGCATGTGGCCCTCCGCCTGCTGGATGATCGAGACCATCATGTCCACGGCTTTGACCGGGTACTTGCCCACCGCGGTTTCGCCTGATAGCATCACCGCGTCGCTTCCATCAAAAACAGCATTAGCCACATCGGAGGCCTCAGCACGGGTGGGGCGTGGGTTGTGCATCATCGATTCAAGCATCTGGGTGGCCGTGATCACCACTTTGGCGTGTTTGTTGGCCATCTTGATGATCTGCTTCTGGATGATCGGCACCGATTGGGGCGACATCTCCACCCCCAGGTCGCCGCGCGCTACCATTACCCCGTCGGCAGCGTGGATGATCTCATGGAGATTATCCAACGCCTCGGGGCGCTCTAGCTTGGCAATGATGGGTATATTGCACCGATCTGAGCATTCGCTGACAATGGCTTGTCGCAGCCGCCCAATATCTTTTGCCGACTGAACAAACGATAGGGCAATACAGTCGATGTCTTGTTGCAAACCAAAGCGCAGATCTTTCTTGTCTTTTTCTGTGAACGCCTGAACCGATAAATTGGCACCCGGCAAGTTGACGCCTTTGTGCGGCTTGAGCGTTCCGCCGATGATTACTTTGGTTTCAACGTGGTCTGCACCAACCGATGTGATCCTCAACTCCAGATTGCCATCATCTAGCAGGATCCTCCCGCCGGGCTTGACATCGTAGGGCAGGTCAGGATAATCCACAGAGACGATTTCATCATTGCCAAGCACCTCTTTGGATGTCAGCGTGAAGGTTTGGCCAGGAACAATTTCAACTTCCCCGTTTTCGATCTCGCCTGTGCGGATTTTGGGGCCCTGCAAATCTTGCATGATTGTTAAGGGGATATCGAGTTGCTCGGAGGCTTGTCGCAACCGCCGGATCGATTGCTGGTGAGTTTCGTGGGTGCCATGTGAGAAATTGATCCGGGCAATATTCATACCAGAGCGGAGAAGCCGCCGGATGGTTGCCTCGTCTTGACTGGCTGGGCCAATCGTGACTACGATTTTTGCGCGTCGATTTTCCATGGGCACCTCTTCTCTTTGACTCAGATATAGTTGAGTTCGCTGGCTCTCTTCTTCAGATGAGATCGGAAATCGGGATGAGCAATATTAATCAGTGCCTGGGCTCGTTGGCGAATCGTCTTACCATACAGGTCGGCAACGCCGTATTCCGTTACCACGTAATGAACATGGTTGCGCGTTGTCACAACTCCGGCACCGTGTTTGAGCAAGGGGACAATCCGGCTGAAAGTCTTCGCCGTGCTGGGCAACGCGATGACAGGAACGCCGCCTTTCGAAAGCGAAGCACCATAAATGAAGTCTAACTGTCCACCCACACCGCTGTAGAGCTTGGGGCCAATACTGTCGGAGCATACTTGACCGGTCAGATCCACCTCGATAGCGGAGTTGATCGCCACCATGCGGTTGTTTTGGGCGATCACAAAAGGATCATTGACATATTCGGTGCGCCGGAATTCGATAACAGGGTTGTTGTGAACCCATTTGTAGAGCTTTTCTGTTCCCAGGATGAAGCCTGCTGTAATTTTGCCTTGATTGATATTTTTGCAGGCATTGGTAATCACGCCGGCCTCGAATAATTCGATCACGCCGTCGGAAAACAATTCAGTGTGGATGCCTAGATCTTTCTTCTCATACAAATAGTTGAGCACCGCATCGGGAATTGCCCCAATGCCCATCTGCATTGTCGCTCTATCGGGGATTAACTCTGCAATGTGTCCGGCAATTTTTTGAACCACCTCAGAGCCCTCTCCACCCATCGGTAGCTCGGGCAAGGGATAATCCACCGGAACGATGTAGTCTATTTTGCTTACATGAATAAACGAATCCCCTAGCGTGCGGGGCATCTGTTCGTTGACTTCTGCAATGATTATTTTAGATGATTCTGCCGGTGATTTGCTGAGCCCAACTTCAACACCAAAGCTGCAAAAGCCGTGTTCGTCAGGTGGCGAGAGATGCACCAAGGCCACATCTAGCGGAAGATGCTTTTCTTTGAACAACAGCGGAAATTCGGACAGTAGCACAGGGGTGAAGTCGGCTCGTCCGGCTTGAACGGCCTCTCTGTTGTTGGGGCTGATGAACATCGTGTTCACCCGCAGGTGGCCCTCTAATTTTGGATCGACATAATCCGCTGAGCCAATCGTGAGAGCCTGGCAAAGTTCAAGATCTTCTAATTCGGGGGCGTAATCAACCAATGCCGCCAGTACAGTTTTTGGAACAGAGCAGTTGCCTGTCAGAAAAATTCGATCGCCTGAGTTGATTGCCCTTACGGCTTCATCAGCAGTGACAACTTTATTTTTGTATTGTTCAGTCCAGGTCATCGTCTTATTTTCTTCCTTTTTGCGAAGCTAGTAGGGATGGATGCTTGGTATCGCCTTGATACGTGTAAATCCCGCGCGCTAAGGCAGGCATTTTTTCTATTGCTTTCTCAATACCCAGTTCCGCAATTGTTTTGATAAATGGCCAGGAAGCATTCCCCAGCGCGTGGGTCGCCGTGCGCCCCAGGACGCCGTTCATGTTAGGAACACAATAATGGATAACACCTTCTTTTATAAAGGTAGGATTGCTGTGTGTGGTCGGTCGGCTGGTTTCCACGCATCCACCCTGGTCGATGGATAGATCTATGATCACCGAGCGCGGCCGCATAGATCGAACCATTTCTTCGGTGACCAATATCGGCGCTCTCTCGCCGGGGATCAAAACAGCTCCTACCAAAACATTGGCGAATTGGCACACTTTTTCGATGTTGAAGGAGTAGGAAACCATTGTTTTAACGCGACCCTGGAACAATTGATCCAACTCTCGGATCCGTTCCAGACTTTTATCGAGGATATAAACCGATGCGCCCATGCCGAGGAAACTGCGCCCAGCCGCTGCTCCTACGGTACCACCTCCCAGGATGATCACGTCAGCGGGAGGGACACCTGGTACGCCACCCAACAGGAGTCCTTTGCCTCCATAGTTGTTCTGGCTTAACGTGGCTGCTACTTGGGGAACCATCCGCCCCCCAGACTGGCTTAAGGGAATCAGCACGGGTAGGCTGCCATCATCTTCTTGGATGATTTCATAGCCGATAGCCGTGATTTGTTTTTCGAGTAATATATTGATTTTTTTCGATGATCCCGCAGCCAAGTGGAGAAACCCCGCGATAATTTGATCGTTTTGCATCCAATTGACTTCTGTTTCGGTAGGGCGGGCGACCTTTAGCAAAAGATCGGCTCGGCCATAGATCTCCTCGCCGCTGTAGACAATCTGTCCACCCGCTTGTTGGTAATCGTAGTCGCTAAAACCACTGCCGACACCGGCCTCGTGCTCGATAAAGCAAGTATGCTCGCCTTGCGTCAACAAACGGACGCCGGCAGGCGTCAAGCCAACTCGGTATTCGGAGTCGCGTCGCTCTTTGGGGATACAGATATTCATGGGTCACTCTCTCTCCTATAGATATAAAAGCGTGCTCTCCTTTTCTTCGAGGAGAACACAAATGGGGGATTGCTTACATTTGGAGCAAATGAACCAAAATGGCTTTTTGAGCGTGCATCCGGTTGTGGGCCTGAGGGAACAACTTTGAATGAGGTCCGTCCGCAACCGCGTCGGTGATTTCTTCGCCGCGATGGGCCGGTAGACAGTGCATCACGATGACGTTCTCCTTGGCCTCCGCCACCAGTTCTTGGTTGACCTGGTAGGGAGGGAACACCCGGGCTCGCTTCTGCGCTTCTTCCTCTTGCCCCATGCTGGTCCATGTATCGGTGTAGATTACATCTGCATTTTGGACTGCCTCGTGGGGGTCGTTAAGCAAGGTGATTGTGCTACCGCTTTCTCGGGCAAATTCACGCCCCACTTGGATGGCATCCTCAGGCATGTCGTAGCCTTCGGGGTTAGCGATGGTGAAATTGGCGCCTAGCTTGGCACATACATGCATCAACGATACGGCGACGTTATTGCCATCGCCGATGTAGGTCACATTGATCCCTTTCATCATGCCGTAGGTTTCGTAAATGGTCAGCGCGTCGGCCATTGCCTGACAGGGGTGGTTGTAGTCGCTCAGTCCGTTGATAACCGGGATACTGGCCCACCGGGCTAGCTCCTCCACATGATCGTGGGCGAAAACGCGAGCCATGACGATGTCGACATAACCGGAGATCACCCGGGCGACATCGGCAATGGATTCGCGCTTCCCAAGGCCGATTTCCTGAGGAGAGAGATAGAGGGCATCACCGCCCAATTGGCGCATAGCCATATCGAAGGACACTCTCGTTCGCAGGCTGGGTTTCTGAAAAATCATTGCCAGCACTTTATCCTTCAAGACGAGTTCGTTCCCCCTATCTTGAAGCTCCTCCTTGAGCGCTATTGCCGAATCAAGCAAGGATTTTAGCGTTTGGGGAGAATAATCTGCAATTGCAAGAAAATCTTTCATTGTCTCTAGCCTCCACAATAAGATCGAAATTTTGTCCCTAAAAGTATATCATGACCGTGCCGAAAAACGGGCATGTTTTACTCAATGTTCTCTAATTTTCCAGGCAATAGATGCCAGCTCCCATTTGCGGTAAGATCAACGGCACAGTGCATAGCCGAACAATTTTTTAACCAAGCCGCTCTCATCAACTCGCGAAGTTTCATAGGGTGAAGTCCTCTGTCAAAACTGGAAATCGCTGTTCCGCTGCGATTATGTAGCCAAAACGGGTTATTTATTAATGGTTGCTTCTACGAGGAGAAATTGTTATAATCTTATTATGCAACAGTCCTTTAGTAAATTGAAAACCTAGGAAAGAGACAACTAATCCTTTTCTTTGAAAGACTAACCAATGTTTTGGGAGGTATCTGATGAGTGAACAGAACATTTTGATTGTAGATGACGAAAAAGTTATTCGAGTAACTTTAACCAAGATTTTGGAAGCGGAAGACTATAAAGTTTTTCCTGCGGAATCGGGCGAGGAAGCTCTGGAAATTCTCGCAGAGAAAGATATAGCCCTAATGCTTCTGGATATTTCGATGCCTGGCATGGACGGCATGGATGTTTTGAAACAGACGGAGGAGATTTCTCCGGACACAAAAATCATTTTGTTGACTGGGCATGGTTCCATGGAGACTGCCATCGAAGCTTTGCGGATGAATGCACATGATTATCTGCTTAAGCCAATTTCTTCACAAGAGATTTTGAGCAGTGTCGCCAGCGCTTTGGCCAATCTTGATGAGCAGAAGCGCAAACGAATTTTGATTAGCCAATTAGAGACTTCTTTGCGCCAATTGAAAGACGTCGAAGGCGTCACCGAATTGAAGAAACCGCGCGCCCAGGTTGTCAACTTGCCGGATGGCGTTAAAGCCGATTTGGCCCGACGCGAATTGTGGCGTGGTAACGAATCGGTCAGCCTGACCCCGACAGAAGGCAAGCTCTTGCGTGTCTTTGTGGAAAATTGGGGCCGGGTGATGAGCCATGATGAGTTGGTCTTCTTGGTGCAGGGTTACCAGGTGGCCGAATGGGAGGCCCCTGAAGTACTTCGCCCCCTGATCAGCCGCTTGCGCCGCAAACTTTCTGAGTTCGACGGTGGTGAGAAATGGATCTCCAGCATCCGAGGGACGGGATACGTCTTCGATGCCGAGATGCCGCCTCAATAACGTTTAGCCTTCGAACTTATTCGTGAGGTTGCCAGGGTAAATCGCTTGGCAATCTTGGATGACTCAACCAACTTAACCACCCTCCAGGAGATTTTTTCTTGGGGGGTGGTTTTTCTATCCCTACCAGAATCAGGCTGAGGGCGAGCAAGAAAGCGCCGATCCATTGCCAGATGTTCAACTGCTCACCTAGCCAAATTTGAGCGACCACGAGGGTGACCAATAGCTCGCTGAGCCCCAGCACCGAGGTTTGCATTCCCCCGAGATGTTTGACGCCTAAAAAGAGCATCAGACGGGAGAAAAAGGTCACCAAAGTCAAACCGATGATAGGGACCCATGACGACACGCTCATGGGAAGCGATTCCAGCGCGCTGGGAGAGAACAAGGATGTCGGCACAACGATGGCACTCATCGCCAGAAGCGTGTATAACGTCACCGTCGGCGCCGGCATGTCGTAAAGAACGCGCTGGTTGATAGGCAAATGGAGGGCGTAAAGAGCGGCCGCGATCAACATTTCGATCATCCCGAGAAGGTCGATTTTGGTTTGTCCGGCCTGAGTGAGTAGATAGACGGCAGGAATAGAGAGAAAAAGCCGAAAGAGGGTCAGACGGCTAGGGGGTTGACGATCGAGAAATAACCACAAAGCGACAAACAGGGGGTAGAGAGAGTAAAGTAATTGTCCCACACCAGCGTCGATTCTACTCAAAGCGCTGTAATAGAACAGGGAACCAAGTCCATTGATCCAACCGGCTAAGAGGCAGCCCAGCAATCCCGCCGGATAGATGAACAGGTACTTGCGTTTGAAAAGCACCATCAGCAGCAGCAATAGAAGCGCTGCTAATAAGGTGCGGATAGCCACCACTGCTAGTGGTGATGTGCCTGAGATAATGGCGCGTTTTCCAAAGATGGGCGCCATTCCCAGGAAAAACGCCGAGGATAAAGCCGCGACGATCCCCTGAGAGCGGATGTTATTCATGAATCCCCTTTGTTCGTGTTGAGCAGGGTGTTGATTTCGTCTACAAGTTCATCGTCGAGAAATTCCCCTTTTTGCATCAGGCTGTGAATGCGGCCGCGTAGTTGAGTTTGCTCGTCCGGGGTGAGTGCTTTTGCGGTCACGACGATGACGGCGATGGATGCGGTACTCTCATCGGACTTGAGGGCATCCAAAACGGCGAAGCCGTCCATTTCGGGCATCATCAGGTCGAGGATGATCACATCGGGGTGCTCGCGGCGGGCCAACTCGACAGCTTCTTGTCCGTTTGTGGCCTCGTAGATGGTGTACTCACCTTGGGATTGTAAAATTCGCCGGATCAGGCGACGAGCGTGATCATGATCGTCTACGATGGCTACGCTGGAATATTGATCAGGCGTGATCCGGTTGAGAGCGGAGAGCAGCCCCTCCTCGGGCTTTTTGCCGTGCGGTTCTTGGGGCAGTTCGACATCCTGAATCCAGCCTTCGCCGAGAATCATTTTCTCGACCGGCATGGTGTGGCCGGTCAGGTTGACAACGACAACGTCGTCAGGCTTGATCTGCCCAGAGCGGGCCATTTTGATCAGCCCGGCAAATGCTACCGCCGAAGCTGGCTCCATGGACATCCCCTCCATTTTGGCGAGCACGTGAATGGAGCGGAAGGCTTCTTCGTCACTGGCGAGTTCGAAGGTGCCTCCACCGCCCCGAAGCATGCGATCGCGGAGGGCGGTGTATGTTCGTCCGGGATCGCCGGTAGCCAGCGTGGCGATGTGTGTTCGCGGTGAGGTGATCGGCTCTGCCACCTCACGTTCTTGCCGCCAGGCGCGAACCATCGGGGCGCACCCTGCCGTTTGAATGCCGGCCACCGCGGGAATCCGGTCGATCAGCCCCATTGTTTTCAGTTCTTCGAACCCTTTGAGCACGCCGACCGGTCCCAAGCCCCCACTGACCGCTTGGATGTACCAATCGGGCACCCGCCAAGGGGGCACCTTTTTCCCGGCCGCGCTTTGAGGGGGTCCCATCTCGTTGGTAAGTTGCTCGCTGATTTCAAAGGCAATCGTTTTCATCGATTCCAAAGCTGGAATAGACCGGACGCCCCGCTCCAGATAAGAACCACTGGGCCGTTTTTTGGCGAACTCGGCAGCAAATTTTTTGGTATCGTCATAAGTAGCGGTTACTTTAATCACTTGCGTGCCGTAGACGGCTACTTCGCGCATCTTCTCGGTTGGAACCAGGCTGGTCAGAAAGGCCCATAGCTTGATTCCCGCCCGAGAGGCATAAGCCGAATAGGAGATGGCTACATTGCCTGTTGAGGCCAACACCGTTTCGGTGACTCCCGCCTCTTTCAAGGAGGCCACCGTGACGGATGCTTGTCGATCTTTGAACGAACCGGTCGGATTTTGGCGCTCATCTTTGATGTACAGATTGGGGATGTTTAACATCATCCCCAAGTGAGGAGCTTTGAGCAACGGCGTTCCCCCTTCGCCCATGCTGGTGATTGGGTGGTGTTCAGCGATGGGCAGCAGTTCGCGGAAGCGCCAGATATCGAAGGGCCGCCCCTGGATGGCCTCGATTAATTTTGGCCCGATGTGGTTGTAATCATAACGGGCCTCGCGCCAGCCACTTCCACAATGGGGGCAAGTCGATATTTCAGGGGTATAGGGGCTTTGTTTTCCACAGTCAAGACATTCGGCGATGAGATGTTCGTACAAGTTTGTTTTCCTTTACAGGTAAGTGAGTACCATTAATGAGCCAAGGTAGTAATGTGCCAAGACGCTTGGCGTGTTTAGCTTTCATCCTGGATGCGTTTGAATGAATCGATCAAATCATCCTTGAGAATTGGTTTTAGCAGATAATCGGTTGCGCCCATCTCGAAGGCTTTCTCTTGCTCGTCCTTGACGCTGCATATCAAGACGGGAATCGTTTTGGTGTCGGGATCAGCTTGGAGGGCGTCCAGAATCTCCCAGCCATCATGTTCGCGCAGATTAATATCCAGCGTGATAGCAAAAGGCTGTAATTCAAGGGCCAGTTGCACCGTCTCGTCGGGATTGGGCACGGGGATGATGTTATACGGCGTATCTTCGCTATAGCGTTGATACAGGTCGATAATTTGATGGTCGCTATCGACGGCGAGGATAGTGTAGCTTTGCTCTGTGGTCAGCGGAAGGGTGAAGTAGAAGTTGCTCCCTTTGCCGACTTCGCTCTCCACGTTGATCTCACCTCCGTGCAATTCGATCAGCAGCCTGGTGATCGACAGGCCCAAGCCGGTACCGCCTGTCTTGCGGGTGGCGGAGCCATCCACCTGGGTGAACGGTTCGAAGAGATCGATTTGATCCTCCGGGGCGATGCCGATTCCGGTGTCGATGGTGCTGATCAGCAGTTCGGGTTCGCCCGCTTCGTTGACCTGTTGTTCGGCCTTGATGGTGATGCTGCCTTCGTCGGTGAATTTGGCCGCGTTCGAGATCAAATTGAGCAAAATTTGGCGGATGCGGGTCGGATCCGCGCTCACGGTGGGGAGGTCGTCGGGGATAGCGGTAACCAGCTTGACCGGTTTGTCTTTGACCAGGCCGCGGGCTGTCGAGAGAACACTTTCGATTACCTGACCGATATCAACTTCTTCGAAGGCCAACTCCATCTTGCCGGCTTCGATCTTGGATATATCCAGGATGTCGTTAATCATATCGAGCAAATGCTGTCCAGACTGGTAAATTGCGCCTAAGTCTTGCGACTGTTGCTCGGTTACCGGGCCATCAATGCCTTTCATAATTACCCGCGAGAAGCCAATGATCGAGTTGAGCGGTGTGCGCAACTCGTGGGACATATTGGCCAGGAATTGCGATTTCAGCTGGTCTAGTTCACGAAGCTGCTCGGCGGTTTCGCGTTGTTCTTCGTATAGGCGGGCGTTCTGAATGGCGACGGCTGCCTGATTCACCAGCGTTGTGATCAAGCCGATTTCCTCTTCGTTGAACGTCTCGGCCGGGTGGTAGCGGCTCAAGGAGATCAACCCCAGCGTCCCGGTTGTTCCGGGGATCGGAAGGGTTGCGTTGTAAGCGATCTCTTGATCTTGTGGCGCCTCGTAGGCGAGTTGCTGGATTGACTCGACCTCGCTGGAGATGATCACCGGTTCCTGTTTCTCGATCACTTGCTCTTTTAGCGGATAATTGGAAAGGGAGATGGTTTCTTGCAGCGAAGAAGTTTTATCTGCCCTGGCAGGGTAGACGCCGACACGCCTGAGCCGCGCGTCTTCGATCAGAAGCAGGCTGGAGATGTCGACCTGAACGGACGAGGAAAGGTGGGCAAGCAGAGTATTGACAACGCCATCTAGGGTGAGAGCAGCGTTGAGGTCAGATGTCGTTTCTTGGATGGTGGCAATGTTGCGATATTGCCGCTCTGTTTGCTGGAAGAGTTCCGCGTTTTGCAGGGCAATCGCGGCTTGCCGTGCCACAGAGAGAAGCAGCTCGCGATGGTGTTCGTCGAACGTCGCCAGTGGGCTTACACTTTGGACTGAAATCACACCGATGATCCTATCACCGACGATCATGGGGACGCCCAGCCAGGACTTGGCCGGTTCACCGACGACGATTCTTTCCAAGCCGAATTCTTCGAATACCTGCTCCATTTCTTCTTCCCCGCGGATGAGAAGCGATTCTTGAGAATCGATAACATGTTGCGTCAGGCCCTTGCCCTTTTTGATCGCCGGAATGCTGCTTTGTTGGTTGTTTTCGACCACCAGGGGGAAGGAAATTTCTTCGTTTTCTTCGTCGTAGAGAGCGACCAGGAAATAGGTCGTTTCCATCAGCAGCGAGGTAAACCTATAGATGGTTTGGATGATCTCGTCCGTGTCCAATTGACTGCTCAATGTTTGGCCCATCCGATTGAGGACACCAAGCTCTTTGGCATTTTGTTCGGTCTGATTATAGAGATTAGCATTTTGAAGCGCGTTGGCGATCTGATCGGCCATGGTCTGGAAGACGGCGATGTCTTCTTTTGAAAAGGCGTAAGCTGCCTCGCTTTGGATGCTCATCGCTCCAATCACTTCACCGCGGCTGATCAGCGGCAACGCCATTTCCGATTGTGTTTCGGGTAGCAAAGGGTTATCGAACCGCTGCATTTCCTGGGGGGCAAGCTGAGAGATATTTGCCTCGCCTGTGGCAACACATTGCCCGATCATCGATTTGCCGCCTATCTCGAGCATGTGGCGACGCTCCACCTGCAGGCGTCCGGCTTCTCCTGTTCCGGCGCGCAGCACGGCCCAACGGTTTGCTTCTCCCGACCAGGTGCCGCTTTTATCCACCAGGAAGATACCGACATAATAGAGTTCAAAGTGATCTCGAATTAGGTCTACAGCTTGCTGGATCAATTCTTCTGGTTGCAAAATGCCACTGGCCGTTCGGGAGACCTCGGCCGCGGCCTGAAGCTGGGTACTGCGGGTTTGCACCTGTTCGAAAAGGTTGATGTTCTGGATAGCGGTGGACGCCTGCGTGATGATTGTTTCGGCGAGGCGGATCTGATTTGGTGTGAACCTTCTTCCCTCTTCGATAATGTCCAGGCCAACGGTGCCCATGACCTCATCTTGGGCAATCAGCGGAAAGATCGCCAGGGAATAAATATGATGGGCAATTAATGTATCCCGGATCGCTTCTGTGCGGGAGTCTTTTCTGGCATTTTCGATGATGACCGGTTCTTTTGTCTCTAGCACCTCTTCGGTGGAAGGATTCCCGGTGGTGGGGAAGCTGATCCCAATAGCCGGTGGTCGGTCGGGATTGGGGGAATATTCCGCTACTACAGTGAGGGCGTCTTTGCTGTCGTTCATGAGGGCGATGCCCGTCTGCACGTCCAGGGCTTGGCCCAATTCCTTGGCAATAATGTTCAAACTTTCTTTCAGGTCTAGGGATGTGGCCACCTGGGAGACGACCCGGTTGATCGTTGCGAGTTCTTCGGAGCGATATTGAATCTCTTCGAAAAGAGACGCGCTGCGGATCATGGCCGAAGCCTGGTTTGCCAGCAATTGAGCAAGGTTCTGTTCGTTTTGGCGAAAGGGGCGCTGCGGTTGGCTGCGTGTGAGCACCAGAACGCCGAGAATCTCGTTCTGCCAGATCATCGGGGCGGCAACAGCAGCATGAAAGGGAGCATCTTCGAACGATTCTGCATGACCTGACCAGGCCAGGTAATCGTCAACAACTTGGATTTTTCGTTCGCTCAAGGCGAGGCCCGAAAGGCCTTCACCGGGTTTCAGCCGGCGGCCAGACATATCGGTTTCGCCAACTTGATAGGTGATCACCAGTTCAAGTTCCCGGTCATCTTCTTGCCATAGCCAAACCCCACCGCCGTCAGCGTTAAGCAGGTCCATGGCGCGGCGGGCGATGATCTCCAGTACAGCGTCGAGGTCGAGTTGCTGCTGGGCTAGCTCGAAGGAAATATCTTGCAATGCAGACATCTCCTGGGCGCGTTGCTGTTGGGCGGCGAAGAGTTGGGCGTTTTCCAGCGCCAAAGATAGTTGATTGGCCACTTCTTCGACCAGTTGTTGTTCATCCTGACTCCATTGGCGTTGGGGATCATCATCGATGATTTCCAAGAGCCCCAGGGCTTGCTGCTGCAACTCGATCGGTACGGCCATCGCCGCGCTTTCCTCGGCAGACGATCCTGTTGACAAGGTTTGCCTGGTTTGGATGCTTTGGATTCCGAGCGTCGTGTATGGCGAGAAGACATTGATAAATTGATTGTTTTCGACGGCAACACCCTGGGCCTCTGAAAATGTGGGAAACGTTGTCGTTGTGGGCGAAAATCGGGTCATCGCTTCGGGGGTCTCGAATGCTGGCTGTGACGCCTTGCTCTCCATTTCGGCGATGACGTGATTGAAGCCGTGCCAGCCCTGTTCGTCTTTCTTGATGATATGCATTCTTACGGGGACGTAGCTGCCATCCTTGGTCTGGAACTGGATGGCGATCTCGCTTCGTGGCTGGTCGCTCTCGAGAACGGACTCTAGCTTTGCTTTGTCTTTTGCCGTTATCCGAAAGCTTGTCAGGCTTTGTTCCAAGAAATCGTTCGGCTGGATACCTAAAATATCCTTCACTTCCGGACTGCAGAATGTGTACTGCTTGTGCAGATCACATTCCCAGGCCCATCCGTTCAAATTTTCACCTTCGCCGGACAAATTGACGCTGTCTTGTTCTAATTCGGCGAATAAATCGTTGATCCGTTGGTTGAGCTTATTTTGATCAGACATAATGGAGTAACTCCTGAGCCAGGGCGCGATATTGCTCTGCGCTCCGGGTGCTGGCAAGATAGTGGGTGATCGGCAACCCTGCCATGGCGCTGTCTCTGAGCCGTGTGTCTACTTGGATTGCGGTCTCGAAGATGGCGTGTTTGAAGGTTCTCTTTAGCTTCTTGCTAAATTGGCTATGGGATTTGACGCGCAAATCGAGCATGGTGACAAGAACGCGATAATTCAATTTTGGGTTTTCCTTTTCGCGAACGTTGCGAACCGTCGATAACATATTGCGAAGCGCATATGCAGATAAATAGTCGGGGGAAGTTGGGATGATCAGCAAGGTAGCGGCGACGAGCGCGTTTTGTACGATCGCCCCGAGGGATGGAGGGCAATCCAGGATGACGAAGTCATAACGACAAGTTTGAACCGCTTTGCGCAAAATGTGGCGGTAGTCCGCCCGGATGGGCAGAAAGCGCTCGGCCAATCTCATGTCATCATTGGATGGAATCATATCCAGGCCGGGAACAGCCGTCTCGCAGCTGACGCTTACCGGCGATGCTGTATTGATAAGCAAATCGGCGATGCCGCGTTTGACTTTGTGGGGTGGGATACCCAGCGCCAGGGTGAGACTTGCCTGGGGATCTAGATCAATCAGCAGGGTCTCATGGCCCATTTGCGCCAGGGCACCTCCCAGGGAAATCGCCGTTGTGGTTTTGGCGACCCCACCTTTGTCGTTGGCAACGGCTATGATTTGAAGCTTACCATCTCGTTCCATAGTATTGTCTCTGTTTCCGCTGCGATTTTCGCAATTTCGCTATCGCTGACAGCGTGCTTCGCGACCTATCGCTTCCTTGCTATTCATCATTATTGTTGGGGTTGAGTACAACTTGTGCCCGGTGAGCTTGCAGCGCTTCTTTCAATTCGCTCACAGCGGTACGAAGCATTGCCTGCGGATCGGTCGTCGCTCGAATTTTAGTGGTGATCTCGGTGACGCGTTGCTCTCTCTCAGCGCGACGTTGGGTTTCTCGGTAGAGACGGGCGCTTTCGAGGGCGACCTCAAGTTGGTCGATTAAGGTATCCATCAATTCGATTTCGTCGTCCGTCCAGGGGTTAGCGTCTTCGAGCTTCTTCAGTCGGACAGCTCCAAGCAACTGATCGCGCAAGATGATTGGAATGGCGATCGTTCTTTGGTCAATGTATGTGACATCACCCTGTTCCGATTCGGCCAAGACAGAAAAATCCCACTTGTTTGCGACCGGACGGCTGTCCTGGGTGCTGGTGGCTAAAAATCCAAGCTCCGGTTGGGTGCGCAGCAATTCGCCCCAGGCGGCCTGGCTGATGTCGCTGTAGGTGCGGCGGGCCGATTCGAGCATCTCTTGATTTCGCTGGAACAAACGGGCGTTCTCGATCGCGATTGCCACTTGATCGGCCAGCACCTGAAGAACGGCGATATCTTCGTCGGAGAAAGCCGCCTCACGTTTGCTTTGCACATCTAAGGCGCCAAGCAATTCTTCACCGGCAATGAGGGGTAGAGCCATCTCGGAGTGCGTTTCGGGCAAGTCGGGGTTGTCGAAGAAGACCGCATCCCGACCTACGTCTAGGGCGATGCGGGCTTCCCGCTTTCCGGTGGCATAGCCTACGATACCGACTTCTCCAACCTTGAGCTTGTGCTGGCGTTCCAACATTCTCTTGCCGCCCTCGCTATTGGTTGCTTGCAAAACGGCGTATTCGCCGGAAGAGTCGAGCAAGAAGATGCCGGTGTGGTAAAAACCGAACCGCTCACTGATTAAACGAGTCACTTCGGGCAAGAGCTCATCGAGATCGCGCAGATTTGTGGCTGCGCGCCCAACTTCGGCCGCGGCCTGAAATTGAACTGCACGGCGCTCTAGTGCAGCAGTACGATCGGCGACCATCTTCTCTAGATTTTCAAGGGTCATTTGAAGTTCATCGGTCATTTTATTGAATGATACAGCCACCTCGCTGATTTCATCATGACCTCTTATGTCTTCAATCCGTTTGGATAAATCGCCCTGGCTAACTGCTTGAGCTGTAGATGCCAAGTTATCCATCGGCGTGGTAATACTGGTTGTGGTCAAAAAACTGATCCCGGCGCCCGCGACCAAGGCAACAATGGATGTGATGATCCAAATGGTGCGTGTAATCTTCTGGGCTTGGACGGCCTGAACCAAGATAAGTTCCAAGTCGTTTTCGATGTTCGCATCCAGTTGATCTAGATCTTGATTGAACCGGATTACGATGGATGATAAATCTGTATGCCGCATGACCTGAGCGCTGACCCATCGGTCTTCCTTCATGAAGTCAGTCATTTGATAAACTTGATCTGATAAGTCGGTGCTCAATTCTTCCAGGTTTTCGATGATGGATTGATTATTTTCAATGGTTTCAGCGGTAATTCCAGGGCGAAGGTCCTCCAGTGAGATTACTTTTTCGATGAAGTCATCCACTTGATCTTCTAATTGTCGGGTGATCAAGCCCGCTTGTTGGTTAACAAGCATATTGTCAATTGTGGTGGCAACGTTGAACCAACTGATGCGTATCTCAGTTAGCATCTCTTTTTGTTCGACGCCTTCACGTTGGGTGGATAAGGCCCTTTGGACTGCGTTTGCATAAATCAAACCGGAAATGCTGGTGATTAACACCAGAAATATCATCACTCCAAACCCCAATCCCATCCGTTGTCCTATTTGTAATCTCAATCTCATACTACCTCCGGCTTGTTTGCTCCTGAGTGTGGATTGTTATCATGACGATGTTTCCTTTTAAGAATGTTCTGTTGACTCTGGAGCACTTCCCAAGCGAATTTCAGCTTCTGCAAGGTTCAACGCCTGCTGAATTTCTCTTGCAGCAGTTTTTAGTACGGTTTCTAAGTCCAATGTTTCGCGCATCCGGGCAGACACATCGCTGACAATGCGGTCATGGAGGGCGCGTTGTTGTGTCTCTTGATACAGGCGAGCAGCATCAAGCGCGGATTCGAGACGGTTAGCCACTGTCTCTAAGACTTCTTTATCCCTGGGTGTCCAGACCGCATCTTCTCGTTTTTTGGCTTCGATATATCCAACTAGCTGGCCGCGCACTTTGATGGGGATGTTTTCTGCGCGCGGATCCTTGGATTGATGGTGGCGGGCAGCGCTGGCCTCAAGCGGTTTTAGGCCTTCTGGGTCTTGGCGATAGCCTTTCAAGGTTTGTTTTTGGATGAAATCAGTCCATGCCGAGCGAGTAAATTCTCGATAAGCGCGTTTTTCTGCTTGCAGCGCTGACTCGCGCTCGGCGAAGAGACGAGCGTTGGAGAGTAGCGTAGCAATTTGGTCGCCGAGGATTTGCAGTGTTGTTAAGGTGTTGCTGTCGAACGTTCGTGGATTTTGGCTTTGCAAGACGATGACGCCCAGTAATTCATCGCGAGTCTGTAACGGCATCACCGCGTGGGCTTGTGTGTCTGGGAGCTTGACGCGTAAGGATGGGGATGATTCTTCATCGAGCACAGAGGTGGCATAGGGCTGTGCGTTTTTGATGACCCAATCGATCAGCCCCTCGCCCAGCCGAATACGGTAACCCAAGGTAGGGACTGTTTTGCCCCTGCCTCCACTGCTGGCCCGCAAGGTGACTTCAGAATTATCGGCGCTGAGCAGAAAGATGCCCACGTGGAGCATATCGAAGGATGTGCAGATTCGCCTTGCTGCCTCGTAAAGAAGTCGATTGGGGTCAAGAAGAGTAGCGATTGTCCGGCCGATACGCGCTGAAGCTTCTAGCGACTGAGAATATTTAATTTGCGATTCTGTTTGCTCCTGGAGTTGCTCTGCTTTTTCCTCAAGCTCGTTTGTTAGATCTTGGCTGCGTTGAACCGTTTTGTTGAGGTTATTCAGCACTACAGCTAAGGAAAGCACAATGACGCCGCCGGCAACAAATGCGGTAAGACCGGTGTTGAACCATAGCGAGAAGTTGTCTTGCTGAATCAGTTCGTTGAGGTGTTCGTAAGGATAAGGCAAGGCCCTGATCCGAAATAAAAACCCTAACGAAATCCAACTGATAAAGTTGAGACCGGCGACAACCAAACCTGCTCGGCCACTTAAGAAAACCGCGGCCAAAACTGCCATGGTGACCAGCCAAATACGACTATCACCAACCGTTGCTTTTGATAAAGCCGTGCTGATCCCCAAGAAGTAAAGCAAAACCAACACCATCCCTACGCGCAGGTTATGTGATAATGCTTTTCGCAGGTAGGTGGCAAATAGTATCCAGAAGAAAACGAAGGTATTGATACCGAATTGCACCCATTGCCCCTGGCGGATTAAGGTGATCGCACTGGCAATGTAAATGATCCCCGCCATTGGGGCGACCGTTGAAAGCAGCAAAGAAAAAGCGCGTTGACGCCAGCGGGTAAGCGTTGCTTCTTCTGAACCTATTTCCAAGGTGAAGAACGATTCTACCGGTTTGAATAGATTCATGCTGCACCTTCCTCGCCTTCTGGGCGATCTGCCACCTCGTCGGACAAACGGATGGTGACATGCTCGAGATCAAGCATCGCATAGATTTCCTCAACGGCGGTTCGGATCACGGAATCGACATTGAGAGTCTCTCTCATCTTGTTGGTTACTTCGCTCATCGCACGCTCTCGGATAGCTCTCTCCTGGGCTTCTTCGAAGAGGCGGGCGTTTTCCAGGGCCAGGGCAATTTGTTCGCTGACCTCTTCCACCAATTCGATTTCGTCTTCTGTCCAACCTCGTTCTGACTCTAGTTGTTCCAGGGACAGCGCGCCGATAGTTTGATCACGCAATCGGAGCGGGGCGGATAAGACCGAGCGTTTACCACCGTCATCAGAAATAATTTCAATGTCGTCTTGGGTGGATGGGCTGACTTGCTCGTCGCCTGGTTCCGCTTCTGTGACGTTGATTCGGTCATATTCGAAGGCCGGGAGCCGTTGGCGATATTGCCAGGCTGAGAGAAGCTGTTCTTGTTGTGCCATTTGAAGCTCTGCAATCGCCTGTTGACTTCTTTGCAGCAGGCGAGCGTTATCCAAGGCAACGGCGATTTGGTCAGCCATCGTCCTGAGGATGGCTATATCCTCCTTGTCAAACGCTTTTGCCTTGGTGGACTGGACGTCCAGCGCCCCAATGATTTCGTTGCGCACCATCAAGGGTACAGCCATCTCCGAGCGGGTTTGTGGCAAGTCGGGATTATCAAAGTAAACGGCATCCTCACCCACGTCTAGAGCGATGCGCGGTTCTCCGGATCCGGTGACATAGCCAACAATGCCGACCTCGCCAACTTTCAGCCTATGTCCTCGTTTCAACATCTGCTGCCCTCCCGGGGATGAAGCCGCCGCCAAGATGGCGTATTTCCCGACGTCATCTACCAGAAAGATACCGGCGTGATAAAAGCCGAATTGTTTCGAGATCAAGCGGACTGTCTCGTCAAGAAGCTGGTCGACGTCTCGAATCGAGACAGCATCACGAGCCACAGCGGCGGCAGCCTCCATTTGTCTGGCCCTTCGAGCAAGGTCGGCGGTCCGTTCGGTTACATTTTCCTCCAAGTTGCCGATCATCTCTTCCAGTTGTGCTGTCATTGTGTTCAATGTTTCGCCCAACTCCCAGAGCTCATCGCGATTCTTGTTGGACAATTCGATCCGGTGATCTAGATTCCCCCTTTGGATATTTTCAACACCTTGGCGCAAGGCGAAAAGGGGGCCTACGATTCTATTTTGGGCAAACTGTATTGTAGAATAGATCAACAGGCCGACCAGGGAGAGCAGAATCACTGCCCCAATAGACAATTGAGCAACGGGTCGTAATGCCTCGTTAATCGGTTGTTCAACAATGACATACCAGGGCACGGTGTTTAGCGATGCATCTGATGCGATAACGCTCTCGCCGCTTATCCCTTTGTAAAGCTGGAGACCATCTTTCCTGATTTCTTCCAGGGTCAGCCCGGCCAGTTCCTGCACGGTGAGATTGCTCTGAACGATTTCGATATCTCGGTACGCCAGCAATTGGTCATTGTTATCTACGACATAGGCATAACCCGTTTCGCCCGCTCTCAGGCCAATAATTGTGTCCCAGAGAGAGGTCAAGTCTACTCTTGCTAAGAGCGTTACCCAGAAAAAGCCCTCATTGTCATAGACGGGGACAGCAATATTAACAAATGGCACGCCGTAGGCTTCGTAATCTATGGGGCCAATATAAACTTGATCGTCTTGCACCGTCTCCAACCAAGGTTGTTCTTCCAGGGTTGTTGGCCCGCTGCCAACCCGTCGCCGTTGCGTCAATACCTGTCCTTGTTCGTAGACAAGCAAAGTTTCAAAAATGGCTTCTTGTCGTTCCAGTATTTGTCGGAGCGGCACTTTGACATCTCTAGTTGTCGACAATGTGCTGCTTGTGATGCGTAAATCTTCTTCGATGTCGCCGATGAAATCGTCAAAAAGCTGAACGGATTGTTCTGCCGTGTCTTCGAGTTGGCGCTGGGCAGTCCTTAAGGTGCTGAGCAGGCTGGAAACCACCGCAAAACCCAAGCTGAAGATCGTAATCAGGCTTAAGGCAACGACGCGCCGGATACCTTGCGTGCTAAGACTGGTACTGCGTAAGCTGGGAGGATTTTGATTATTCATAATTAGAGTTTCCGGTTGTTCCAATTCTTCATGGGAACAGAGGTAGATGAACGATAGCACCTGCTAATCGATGATTTCAACGAATATCCATTCACCATCACGAATTTGCATACCGCTAATAGTTTCCAGGGAAATATCGCCACTGGAGTCAAAACGCCATTCTCCCAGGACGCCTTGATGGGTGTCGATGTTTTTAAGGGCATCCAGCACGCCCTCGCGGCTGACTTCGTCGGTTTGTTTGATAGACTTGAGGATTACTTTCATGGCATCATAGGCTCCACCCGCATAGGGAGGTGGCGCTTTGCCGCATTTTGCCCGGTAATCTGCTACGAAATCGGCTGCGGATTCAAGTTTCGTTGGAGGAACGGCGACATTGGTGCCAAGGATGCCCTCGACCAGATCGGCGCCAAATTCTTTGATGAGATCGTCCTGTACCAGCGCATCCGGCCCCATGATGCGGATGTCAGGGTTGATCCTTTTGATCGTGCTGATGAGCTTTCCGCCTACCGAGCCGGTTGCTCCAACCGTGGCTGTGGCGTAAGAGCCGCCATAATAGAGCAGGTCGGCTTCGCTTTCGACGACTTTGGTTGCAACCGCTTCGATCTCTTCATCGGTGATTGCCCCGGAATCAAAGCTGTCATGCCCGAGGATCTCTATTCCCCGGTCTTGGGCTGCTATCTTGAAGATGCCGGCCACGCCCTGACCGTAGGCGGTGCCTTCATCAACGATATAGGCTGTTTTGATCAGAAATTGATCTGCCCAGCGCGCGGCCGCAACTCCCTGGACATCATCGCTTGGCACCACCCGGAAAAAATTTCGTCGGCCTGCAGGATAATAGATGCCCGGTTCGCCGGGTTCGTAGCCGAGCTTGGTTAGCCC
>CAZXXW010000046.1:0-21329 GCA_964644835.1 uncultured Anaerolineales bacterium | reverse complement strand
ATCGGCGCCCTCTTGCTGAAAAATTGACCCCGACTGCCCAACAACACAAAAAGCCCGATCGCTGGATCGGGCTTTTCTCGTTTGGGGCTGATCAACGACGATCAAAAGAGATCATCCAAGTTCCAATCATCGAGATCGTCGGGGAAATAATCGTCATCGTCGGAATAGCCCATCTCCAAGCCGACGGATTCATCCGAGAAGCGTACCCAGAGGAGCAGAATCTCGCCTTCCTCGGTTTCTTGTGTGCGCGCGGCGATGATGGGCACCTGATCAATCAAACCATCCGGTGTTCGAAATTCCAGATGGATCGTTTTTTGGTTGTCCCAAGCGCGTTGGCAACGATCAATCAACGCCTGGCCGTCGAAGGTGCGCAAGCGGGTTGCGACAATCTCAGCATGACGGTCGCTTTCAACTAAACCATAGGCCCAGATGCCCGGGGTAACGGTAAAAATAGGGGTAGGACCTTCAATAACAGTAATTTTTTCTTCCATAGAACCTCTATTTGTTTCAAACTTGTTCACTGGAATCTTACCACAAAAGCAGGATGAGTCAAAAATACAGATTCGATAGTTAGAGAAAAATCTAGGCCACCGATCGAGTGAGACCGGTGGCCTAGTGAGAGGCGAAAATCGAATCAGATTTATCAAACCACCATTTTACCGAGCGGGACTCCCCCATCAGCACTCGCGCCAGCAGCAATCTGACGGGCCTGGGCCTCATAGTAACTTTGCCTACTGCGTTCCTCCGGGCAGACGTGCAAATCGAGCAAATTGGAGGGGTAATTATGATACTTGGCATGAAGGTAATTCATGGTCTGTTCATAATAGCTCTCCAGACTGCCTCCCTGAATAATGATCACTTTGGTCATCTCAAACTCCTTTCAAGAAATGGCGGAGAATGACCTGCAACAAAGTTATCATCACCGATAGAAAAACCAGGGCTGCTCCAAGTTGGAAGGTAGAGTCCCAGAGAATTACTAATTACCCGTTCTTTGGTATAATAAACAATGTTCAAGGCCACTCCCCAAGTGGATTGAATATTGGCGCCCCGCCACCTCCGATAGCGTGGGGCGCCGCTTTTATTATTATACTAGAACAATTGTTCTAGTCAAGCGATTTTAAGATCAGTCTAATATCAATGCGAAGTTTCGATGGTAAAATCCAACCCGAAAACTTTTACTGATCACCTAAAAGAGTCCATTATAGACATATGAATTCATCACTTACCCGTCGAGATTTTCTAAAATTAGCCGGATTGTTACCATTGAGCTATTTCCTGCCCCGGAAGCTAACTTCATACGGAAATAGCTCTGGCATCGTGGAAAAAGAGAACATCCTCATCCTTGTCTTCGATGCCTGGTCCGCGGCGAACACATCTTTGTATGGTTATCCCCGCAAGACGATGCCCAAACTTGAAGAACTGGCCGAAAAAGCGATTGTCTATCACAATCATTACGCCGGCAGCCACTACACCACCCCAGGAACAGCTTCACTATTGACAGGCACAACACCCTGGACCCATCACGCTTTCAATTACGATGAAACGGTGGAAGAGTATCTCGCTCGAAAAACAATTTTCCAGTCCTTTTCGTCTTATCAACGGATGGGCTATACCCACAATCCCTTGGCCCATACGCTGTTGCTCCAATTTATGGATGACATTGACAAGTTGACCCCGTGGGAGCGTTTGTATTTTGAGAACGACGCGCTGTTCAGTTCCACTTTCCGGAACGACTTCGACATCGCTTCGATCGGCAAAAATCGGGCGCTAAAACAGCAAGATGATGGCTTTTCTTTTTCTCTCTTTTTGACCAAACTTTACGAAACCTATAAAAAGAGACGCTCGAAGCGATTGCAACAGATTTTCCCGCGCGGGGTACCCAATCACGATGGGTTGGAGTTCTTCATTTTGGAGGATGCCATCGATTGGATTGCATCTGTCTCTGAAGCATCTCAACAACCTTTTTTGAGTTATTATCATCTTTTTCCCCCTCATGATCCATATCACACTCGGATAGATTTTTACAACGCCTTTGCCAATGACGGTTATCTGCCGATCGACAAGCCTGATCACTTTTTCAAGGGTGCCTATGCAAAAGGAAACATCCTTGAAGAGAGGCGCTGGTACGATGAATTTAACCTTTACGTCGATGCCGAATTCGAGCGTCTTTACCGACAATTGGAACAAAGCGGGATTCTAGAGAACACTTGGCTTGTGTTAACCACAGATCACGGGGAGATGTTTGAGCGCGGCATCATCGGACACACCACCCCGGTCTTTTACCAACCGATGATGCATATCCCGTTGGTGATCTTTCCGCCAGGACAGGAGTCACGAGTTGACGTCTATGAAAATACCAACGCAATCGATTTATTGCCGACGCTCTGTCAGGTGACCGGTCAGGAGATTCCCGCTTGGGCTGAGGGTATCGTCATGCCCCCTTTCTCCAAAGACTCCGCCGCTCATCAACGCGACATCTCGACCATCCAGGTAGAAATGCTCGACAAAAAAGGAGAAGTTTCCGCGGCGACAGCGATGCTGTTGCGTGACAATCTCAAACTGATGTGGTCCTTTGGCTATCCAGAATTGGAAGAAGAAGATGAAATCATCGAGTTATACAATCTCGCAGAGGATCCCGAGGAATTGAGCAATCTGGCATCGGAGAGAAAATCGCTTGTCGATGAATTTCTAGGCATTTTGAGAGCCGAAGTTGAGAAGTTAGGACGAACGTATTCATAAAACGAAATGATGAAATCGTTTTCGATAAGATAGCAAACATGCTAAAATCAGGCCTCGCGGAAGTGGGCAGGCACCTTCCCGAGGCAGATAAAGAAATGAAATTAAAAGTTTGTCAACGCCTTTTACAGCGTTCTTAGAATCAAACTTAAGGAGTTACTATGTATATCGATCCCAGTACCGGCGGCATGCTCTTCCAAATTTTAGCAGTAGCGTTTGGCCTGTTTTCAGGCCTGATTTTGTTCTTCTCAAGCAAGATCAAAATGGCGTATCGCCGCTTGCTCAGAAATCTTCGTGAGGGGAAAGACGAAGACGAGGCAGAAGACATTTCGAGCGAAGCAACCACTGCCGAGGAGTAACCTATATCTCGCACGGCCTCGACATGCTGGTGAATAGCCGCATCAACACGATTCCCTGCCGTGGACTCTCTTTTGATATAAACCAACTATGAAAACAATCATCCTTGGATTAGACGCTTTTGACCCAGAGACCTTCGAAACGTTGAGCGGACAAGGCAAATTGCCATCTTTGACCAAATTGGCCGAGCAGGGCGATTACGCTCCCTTCGCTGTTTCCAATCCACCTCAGAGCGAGGTTTCATGGACGAGCATTGCAACAGGGTTAAGCCCGGCCGGACATGGCATGTTCGATTTCGTCCACCGCAACCCGAAAAGCTACAACTTGTTCGTCTCGCTCTTGCCTACCCAGAAGACCGCCTTGGGGACCCAATTTGCCCAACCGTTCAACAGCCATACGATTTTCGACGAGGCTGTCCAACAAGGGTATCCGGCGACGTCGTTTTGGTGGCCGGCGACCTTCCCAGCACGGATGGGCTCTCCGGTGCGCAACATCCCCGGATTGGGGACACCGGACATTCATGGCCGCCTGGGGGTGGGGGTGGCCTTTGCCATGGAAGCGGACGACTCTGCGGAAAGAAAAATTCCCGTCCACGCGCTCTCCAAAGAAGGAGAGGGTACGTTTAGCGGGAATCTGCCGGGACCATCAAAGAGGGACAAGGCTTCATCCATCAAGTTCCAGCTACAATTCCGGGATGAGGATCACGCCAGCTTGAACATCGGAAAAAGCTCGGTCGATCTGGAGCGCGGCACGTGGAGTCCGATCATTGAATTGAAGTTCAAAATGGGATTCCTGGTTTCGGTCAAGGCGATCACGCGGGTGATCCTGACAAAGGGGCAAACCTCCCCGCGGCTGTATTTCATGCCGCTGCAGATTCATCCCCTGCGGCCCTTGTGGCCCTACGCCGCCCCGCGCGGATTCGTCAAGGAAACCTGGAACGTGTCGGTTGGGGGCTTTTTGTCACTCGGCTGGCCGCAAGACACGACCGCTTTGGAAGAAGACTACATCAGCGATGAGCAGTTCCTGGCCCTATGCACCCAGATTCGCGAGACGAGAAAGCAGATTTTTTGGCACCATCTTGATGATTACAAAGAAGGCATTCTCGCCAGCGTGTTCGATTCGCTCGACAGGGTGCAGCACATGTTCTTGCACGATCGCCCCGACATCGTCGAAGATTGGTACATCAACCTGGATCAATTTGTCGGCCAGGTGCTGGAACGCGTTGATGCCTGCAGAGACAAGACCCGGCTTCTGGTCGTTTCGGATCACGGTTTTGCCAAATTCGATCACAAGGTGCATGTCAACCGCTGGCTGGTCGAACAGGGTTATTTGGTCACCGACGGTGACCCCGATCAAGACGGTTCGCTGAGCAAAGCGAAATGGCCGCAAAGCGAAGCCTACGCGGTCGGCTTGACCAGCCTGTATCTCAACTTGAAAGGGAGAGAGGGGCAAGGCGCGGTGGAGCCCTCCGAAAAGGACGCCAAGATCGATGAAATCCGCCAGAAGATGCTTCAATGGGAAGGCCCCGACGGGAAGAACGTCTTCCGGGCTGTCAAGTTGAGCAGCGAAGTCTACGATGATGTTTCCTCCCCTCACGCCCCGGATTTGCTGCTCGGATTCGCTGACGGCTACCGGGCCTCGGCCGAAACCGGGTTAGGCAAGTGGGGCCCAGAGGCGATCAGCACCAACGAGGATCATTGGCACGCCGACCACTGCATCGATGCGGACCTTGTTCCGGGCGTGATTTTCTCTAATCAAGGCTTCAAAAGAATTCCAAAGCCGTCCTACCGGGACTTCCCCCAACTCGCCATCGGGATGAGGCCTAAAAAAGAGAGTCCCTCCTCCGGGCCAGAGTTGAAAGACGAAGAGCAAGCGGATATCGAAGAAAGGTTAAAAGGCCTTGGATACTTATAAATTCCCCTTGAACATCTTCCAATTATCGAAACAAAAGCTGTGGACGCTTTTTCTGATGGCAGCCTTCCCCACCCATGTATGGACCATCATCCTGGTGTTGCAGGATTATTCCTGGGTGACGGAGCGGACCAACTCGTGGGACGCCATCGGCGTTGGAGCGTACGGCCTACTGGTCGCCTTTGCGGAGAGCGTTTTCGTTTTCGTCGTTGCCCTTGTGCTCAGTTTTCTGATTTCCAGAAAGTGGGAAGAGGACCGCCGCCTGGCGCTGCTGTTTGTGACTATCTTCGTTGTTGGTATCTGGGCGATCATCAACCAGCTTTATTTCTTGTTTGGGGCAACCTTGCCAAGGGGGATGATGCGTTTTCTGATCGACTCTGCCCACCCCCTACGGATACTCTACGGCACCAGCTTTGCCCTCGCTTCCATCAGCGTGGTGCTGCCTTACGCTGCCGTGCTCCAATCAAATAAAGTCGTCAAAGGCATCGAAACCGTGATGGAACGGCTTTCTACCTTGACAGTCTTGTATCTATTTCTCGATGTGGTTGGGCTGATCATCGTGATCATCCGGAACGTTGCATGAAGCTGACAAGACGAGATTTTCTCAAAGCGGCCGGGCTGCTCTCCTTGGCGTACGCAGCCCCTCAGCCGCTTAAGAAGCTTGACCAGACCCAGAAGAATGAGGAAGAGCAAAATGTACTCATCATCCTCTTCGATGCTTGGTCAGCGGCGAACACATCGCTTTATGGATATGAGCGCAAGACAACGCCGGCCCTTGAACGCTTAGCCGAAAAAGCCGTTGTTTATCACAATCATTTTGCAGGGGGGCACTTTACTGCTCCGGGTACAGCATCCATCCTAACAGGCACTTTTCCGTGGACTCACCGCGCCTTCCATGTCACCGGCAAGATTGACGGCGACATCGACAAGCGCAATCTTTTCCACGCCTTCCGTTCGTACCACCGCATAGCTTACACGCACAATCCGTTGGCAAACTATCTATTGCGCAATTTTTCACCCTATATTGACGACTACATCCGCAGGAAAAAATACTACCTGGAAAGCGATCCCTTTATCAGCAATTGGCTTCAAAATGATTATGACACTGCCTCAATAGGCTGGAATCGGGCGATCAAGCGATTGGAAGAAGAATACTCGTACTCTTTGTTCCTTTCCCAACTGTACGAAGCTTACAAGATCAACCGTGTCGAGGAGGCTTTGCCCAACTTCCCCCGTGGATTGCCAGATCACGACGGGCTGGAATTCTTCACCCTTGAACAAGGAATTGAAGGTTTGTTCAACCTGGCCACGTCCGCTCCGGAACCATTCTTAGGTTATTATCATTTTTATCCCCCGCACGCACCCTACAACACACGGAAAGATTTTTACAATCGTTTTAAGGATGACGGCTACCTACCCAACCTGAAAAGCGATCATCCTTTGATGGGCGATCAAACCGAGCGAACCTTAATCGAGCAGCGCCGCTTTTATGACGAGTTCATCCTGTATGTTGATGCCGAGTTTGCCCGTCTTTACAATCTTTTAGAACAGGCTGGGACGCTGGAAAACACCTGGATTATCTTGACCTCAGATCACGGCGAAATGTTCGAACGCGGCATCCTGGGACACTCGGATCCGGTCTTCTATCAATCGCTGATGCAAGTTCCTTTGCTTATCTTTCCGCCAGACCAGCAAAAAAGGGTGGATGTCCACGACCCAACCACCGCGGTGGACCTTCTGGCTACCCTCATGCATGTTACCGGACAAAAAACACCTACCTGGTCCGAGGGGATCATTTTGCCACCTTTCCGAGAAACGCGCCCACCGGAGCGGGACATCACCTCGGTGCAAGTTGATTACATTGATAACAAAGGCGAGATTCGCCAGGCGGCCTCCATGTTGGTGCGGGAAAATCATAAATTGATGTGGTTGCTGGGCTATGGAGAAGAGGAAGAACAGAAAAATCACATCGAGCTTTATGACACCGCCAATGACCCCGAAGAATTAGACAACTTATATCCGCGAGAAAAAGCCCTCGCCAACGAACTTCTGGAACCGCTGCAACAAAAAATATTCGACTTAAAAAATACGTATTGATACTTATACTTGCCCTGCAAAAAGCAAAGTCCCGACCTTTAGGGGCGGGACTTTTTTTTGGGTTTATAGTTCCGGAAGTTTTTACCCCATTGCTCGGTACATCGGCATTTGGATGGCGTAAATGCTGCACAAACGCTTATCGGCCATGCGCACAAAGAGAGCACTGTAATCCTTCTCGATTTCTTCCAAGCTCAAGGGGGAGGTTATCACCGTGGGGAGCTTGTTGTAATAACGATAATTCAAAATCTGATAAAGTTTCTCCTCGCTCCAGGAGGATAGCTGCATTGCTCCAAGGCCATCCAAGATCAGCACCGGCGTGGTGCGGACCTCATCCATGCGTTGTTGATAGGTGACCATGCTGTCACCGAAGGTGGCCCTCAGATAATCGAGCACATCGGTGACATCAACCAAAATAGCCGGCGCACCGGATGCAAGACGATAGTTGCCAATCGCAGCAGCCAAATGTGTTTTGCCACAACCAGATTGTCCTAAAAGAACCAGCCAACCCTCCGGCTCCTCCGCAAAGGACACCGCGGCCTGAAAAGCCCTTTCCAAGGTTTTTACGTCCTCCGAGGTCACCGTTGTCACCGTGACGACGGTTTCTTTTTCCTTGGAACCGCCTGGACCTTTGCGCTCCATCGTCGTCTTGACCCGGGCTTCTTGGCCAATCTCATTCTTGCGCAAATCGAAATTGCCAAAGGATTTATCGCTCAACCATTCCAAAGCGGAAAGGGCCGGGGTGCTGGTCTCGCCTTCCTTCAGACGGTGATCGGGCGCCAAAATGCGGACATGCTCAACGATTTTTTCATCTTGCAAGCGCGAACGGATGCGGGCATCGATTTCATCCAGGTCTAAATTCGTGGTTATAACCAAGGGAAGTTTATTGATGTAACGGTAGTTGAGAATCTGGAACAGTTTCTCCCGCGCCCAACCGGTGGCGTTCTCGGTGCCGAAGTCATCCAGGATCAAGAGCTTGACGCTGCGGAAATCGCGGAAGCGCTCCTCGAAACTGGTATCCGGGTCGTTGTAGGTAAAGCGTAACAAGTCCAAGAGATCGGGCGCGGTGGCAAACAAGGTCGGGATGCGCATCTCGACTCCATAGTTGGCAATCGCGGCGGCGAGATGAGTCTTGCCGCAACCATACTTCCCCTGAATCAACAACCAGCCCTGCATCGTCTGGGCATAGCGTTGGGCAGCCTGATAGGCGCGCTCAACAGAGTCGGCGATGAAATCGGAATAATCGGCTCGGCCACGGGGGTTGAAATTCTCGAAGGTGAGATGGCTGAGCTCATCCAACTGGCTCAGCGAAAAAAGCTTCTCGTAGGCAAACTGCTCAAGCTGCTTTTTGCGGCAGGTGCAAACTTGCAGCTTGCCAAACTGAGGATGTCCCACAGGAAAATCCTCGCGGTAATAGCCTGTGCCGTGGCAAATGGGGCAATTGGGATCGCCCAAAAAATTATCTTCGGGCTCCGATTCAGTCTTCGCTTTGGAGGTAGTCGGCGAGGCCTCCGCGGCTGTATCGGCGGAAGTCTTCGGGGACATCTTCTTCAGTGTCTTGTCGATCTTCTCTGACATCATAACCTTTCTCCTGCCAACGGCGTAAAATTGCCTCCACATAACGCCAATGGCGCACATTCCGTTCAACTGCGATGCGAAACGCTTCTTCGATCCAATTCTGGGGATATTCATCCTCGGCGTCTGCCAGGGCTTCGGCCAGGATCGGCGTGATCGGGCCAATGTTCTGCTCGTAGAGCTGGAAAATGTTGGGACGTTCCGGGGCCAGCTCCACAGCGACGCGTTCATCCGGGCGATAGCGCCATTCCCCTTTTTGGATTGCCTCCACCGCGGCACGGCCCTTGGGGGTGTTGAAAAAATACAGGATCGTTTCTTCCCCACCCAGGTCAACGGGGGCAGCCAACAGAGAGCCGCGTTCCGTTGCCCGATGGAGGGACTCCCTCAGGGTTGATTCCGCGTCATCAACGGAATCACCAATCCCCTGCATAAAGCGCTCATCGGCCAAAAAGTCGGCTTTCCGCAAATAGCGAAAATCTCCGGCCATCCGTCCCAGCCGCCAAAGCGCATAGATCGTCACCTTCAACTCGCCAAGATGGTCGATCTGGGGCAACAATTGGCTGAAAAAGGGTTCTGGGATGCGAGCAAAGTCGACCTTGCCCTCGGGGAAGCCTTCAAAAGTCATCAGGTCACCTGCGACAAATCCACATGCCGGGTAGCGGCGTTCTCGAATTTAGCCAATTTCTCCCGGAAGATAAGTTGGACATCGCCGACGGGCCCATTACGGTGCTTGGCGACAATGATCTCGGCGATGTTTTTCTTGCTGGGGTCCTCGTCGTCGTACATGTCAGGGCGGAAAATGAACATGACGATGTCGGCGTCCTGCTCGAGGGAGCCGGATTCGCGCAAATCCGAAAGCACGGGGCGTTTATCAGAGCGTTTCTCGACAGCGCGAGAGAGCTGCGCGGCGGCGAGAACAGGCACGTTCAACTCGCGGGCCAGAATTTTCAATTGGCGAGAGATGTAAGAAACCTCCTGAACGCGGTTATCCGTGCGTGTGTCACCGGACATCAACTGAAGATAATCGACAATGACCAAATCGAGGCGATACTCCATATGCAGGCGGCGACACTTGGTGCGTAATTGTAAAGGGGTAATGCTGGGGGTATCGTCCAGGAACATGGTCGTGTCGCTCATCACCTCGATGGCGTGGGTGAAGGTATCCCACTCGTGCTCCTGAAGTTTGCCCATGCGCAGTTTCTGCGAATCGATGCCCGTCTCCTGGGCCAGCAACCGCTGGACGAGCTGCTCATTGGACATCTCCAAAGAGAAAATGGCAACATGCTTCTTGTGTTGCAGGGCGGCTGTTTTTGCCACCGACAAAGCAAAGCCGGACTTACCCATACCCGGCCTCCCGGCGATGATGAGCAAATCGGAGGGCTGCAAACCGCCAAGCAAATTATCCAGATCAATGAAGCCGGTGGGTACGCCGCGAATCTCCTCGTCGCGGGCCGCCATCTCACTGATGTAATCGTAATACTCACTGAGCACCGACCGAATCGGGGCCAGGTCGCGCGTCAAGCGGCGTTCACTGACGCCAAAAACGGCCTTTTCGGCGTCTCCCATCACCGCGTCCAGGCCAGTCTCTTCGGTGTAGGCAAGCTTGGCGATCTTGTTGGCTGCCGCGAGCATCCGGCGCCGAACGGCGGTCTCCTCGACGATGCGAGCGTAGGAGATGGCATGCAACGAGGAAGGCACATTGTTGATCAACGAAGTGATGAAAGCAGCCCCACCAATCTCGGCCAATTGCCCTTGTTGATCCAAATCTTCAACGACGGTCAAATAATCGATCGGGGTGCGGCTCTCCTGCAAACGGGAGAAGGATTCCCAAATCCACCTGTGCCGGTGGATGTAAAAATCATCTCCCTCCAGAAACTCGGCCACATCGTAATAGGCATCCGGATTGATCAGGATCGACCCAAGGACGGCCTCCTCCGCTTCAACACTCTGAGGAACAAGTTGAGCGCCGGAGGAAGTTTCGGGTTCAAAAATGGATGAATTGCTCATAGGTTGGTGGTATCCAAATCAGTTTGAAGACGGAAAAAATCGAAATGGAGACAAGAATACTTGGATCAAGTTATATCATATCCCCGCTCGTTCTGACGTGTCAAAGGATAACTTTAAGCTTAAATTTTTTGGCGAATCTGTTGCTACAGAATTGGAAAGAAAAAAACCGCCGATCGTTTCAGAAATGGGCGGTCGGAGAGAGTTCTGCTGAGATAGAGAAACCAGCCGCAAACGGTTAAAGGCTATTCTTCGCCCTCGTCTTCCTCACCTTCATCTTCTTCTTCATCCAGATTTTCAAGGAAATCTTCGAAAACGGAGAGGCGCTCACTGCCCTCTTCAAGAGGCGCTGTGCCTTCGGGCGCATCATCGATGGAAACATCGTCCTCACCCGGAATAATACCCGCTTTTTCCATTACCTGTTTAGAAACATAGATAGGCGCATGGCACCGCACGGCCAGATTCATCGCATCTGAGGGGCGCGAGTCGACATTGACCAACTCGCCTCCGATCTCGAGGACGACGTTGCCATAGAAGGTTTCATCTCGCAGCGCAACGACTTCCACCCGGATGATTTGGGCACCGAGGGAGTCAATCACATTCAAGAAAAGATCATAGGTCAAAGGGCGGGAAATATTGACATCCTGCAAAGCCATGGTGAGATGTTCCGCTTCATAGACACCGATCCAAATGGCCAGATAACGTTCGGCTTCGGATTCTCGCAGAATGACAATGCGTTGTTGATTCATCAAGCTAACGCGAATACTGTCAATGACTACTTCTAACATTTCAGGCATAGAGAACTCCACTTGTTTGCACTGTTCGAACGATGCAAGTTGATTCTAACATGGGCAAGATGGAGATGCAACCGAACGAGAAAGGTGCTCAAAACAACGTGAGCACCCCTTCCGCTGGATGATGCCAAATTAGCCAGCAGCCTTTGGAGAAAAATTATTCTCGACGCCTGTTCCAAATCAACCCCTCGACACACCGGATCAGGCGCAAGAATGCTGAACGAGCCCGGACATACAGCGAATAAATCCCTTCGAAACGATAAGGCCAAGCAGCTTTCTGAATCTCCCTTTCCAGGGGTCCAGACCATTCAACCGCCAGGGCACCCCAGCTAAGTCCGGCGCCAAAGCCGACAAAAACGACCTGATCACCGGGATTGAGTCTCCCATCTTCGACTGCTTCGACGGTTGCCAAGGGAATCGACGCCGTGGAGGTGTTGCCATACTGTTCCAAATTGATGACGACTTTGTCCAGGGGTAGTTTCAGGTTTCTGGCAGCCGATTCGATGATCCGTCGGTTGGCTTGATGGGGGATGACCCAGTCGATGTCGGCTAATTTTAGATCCGAACGTTGGGCTGCGTCCCGTGTGGCCTGGGCCATCACCCGGGTGGCAAAGCGGAAAACTCTACGGCCATCCATGTGGATGGTGTGCAAGTTGTTGGCAACCGTCTCCTCAGAGGCGGGCATCTTGCTGCCCCCAGCCGGCATGGAGAGCAAATCACCACCGGAGCCATCCGAGCGCATCACAGCAGAGAAAATGCCCCCTGGATCCTCACTGGCTTGGAGCACGAACGCACCGGCCCCATCCCCGAACAGGACACATGTGGTGCGGTCTTTCCAATTGGTGATTCGGGACAAGGTTTCGGCCCCAATCACAAGCGCGTTTTGAATCGAGCCGGTCTTGATCGCCTGGGCAGCCATATTCAAGGCGATGATAAAGCCCGTGCAGGCAGCGGAAAGATCGAACGCGCCGGCCTTGATCGCTCCAATCCGATCTTGGACCAACGAAGCCGTAGCGGGGAAGAAATGCTCCGGGAACGAGGATGCGACCACGATTAAATCTACTTCAGTTGGGGACAGATTAGCAACCCCGAGTGCATCCAGAGCGGCATCGACGGCAAGGGTCGCGGTGCTCTCTTCCGGGGCGGCGATGCGGCGTTCGTGGATGCCCGTTCGGGTGCGAATCCATTCATCATTGGTGTCAACTATCCCAGCGAGATCGTCGTTGGTCATGACGCGGTCAGGGACAGCCATCCCCCAACCAGTGATGTGCGCTTGGAGCATCATAACGATTTCTGTTCGTATCGACTCAAAATAATCGTGGCGTTATGCCCTCCGAATCCAAAGGAGTTGGACATAACATGATCCACATGAGTCGATCGAGCCTGGTTGGGGACATAATCGAGATCACAATCCGGATCGGGTGTCTCGTAATTGATCGTCGGAGGCAAGACTTCATCTTGCAAGGTTTTGATACAAAAAATGGCTTCTAAAGCGCCGGCAGCGCCCAACAAGTGACCGGTCATCGATTTGGTCGAGGAAACGGCCAGATCATAAGCATGCGGGCCAAAAACGAACTTGATCGCCGCGGTTTCGCTCTTGTCATTCAAGGTCGTGCTGGTACCATGTGCGTTGATATAACCGATTTGCTCGGTTTGCAAACCGGCATCATCCAAGGCGACTTGCATACACAAGGCTGCACCGGCGCCATCTTCAGCCGGAGCAGTGATATGGTAGGCATCGCTAGTCGAGCCATAGCCGCGGAATTCAGCCAAAATGTTGGCTCCCCGCTCTTGGGCATGTTCCAAGGATTCCAAAACCAACGTAGCTGCGCCCTCGGCCATTACGAATCCGTCCCTATCGGCATCAAAGGGACGGGAGGCACGTTGGGGCTCATCGTTACGCGTCGACAAGGCGTTGACAACGCTCATGCCGGCAATCGACACGGGGATGATCGAGCCCTCTGTCCCCCCGGCCAAAACGACATCCGCCCGGCCACTGCGAATCATTTCAGCAGCCTCGCCGATGGCGTTGGTACCGGTAGCACAGGCGGTGACAACTGCCAGGTTGGGCCCGCGAACGCCAAAATGGATCGCGATCAATCCAGCGGGGGAATCGGGTAACATCTTGGCGACGAAAAACGGGCTGACCCGGTCGGGTCCACGTTTCAAGAAGGTAACCGTGTTCTCGAAGAGGGTGTGCATACCGCCAATCCCGGTGCCCATCAGGACGCCGATACGATCACGGTTGTCTTCGTCGATGGTCAATTGGGCATTCTTGACTGCTTCCTGCGTTGCGGCGAGGGCATATTGAGAGACCAGATCCATCCGCCGCGCTTCACGGCGGCCGAAACGCTCTTTTCCGTTGAAGCCCTTCACTTCGCCGGCTATCTTGACCTGGTGCTCACTGGTATCGAATTGCGTGATCCGGTCAACACCTGATTGACCTGCAATGATGTTTTTCCAGGCCGTATCGACATCATTCCCCACAGGACTGATACAACCCAAACCGGTGACAACGACTCGTTTTCTCACTGTTACCTCCTTGCCATGCGTACAATCTTTCGTTAGCAGAAATGCAAAATCGGAAATCTCTCCGAGAAACCAATCATACGATTATCTGTGCTTAAGAAATTTTCCGATAACGGATGCAATCAAACGCCGATCCGTCATCGTGTACTATAACCCTGGAAATTCAAAAAAGACACGGTAAGAGAACATCTCTCCAAGCCCCCCTGATTTTTACGACTATCCGCAATCGGACTCAAACCACACTCAGCAAGGTCTCGTTGACCTCGACATTATCCCCTGCTTCAACGCGAAGGCGTGAAACAACGCCCTGGCGCGGGGATGTGAGTTCATTTTGCATCTTCATCGATTCGAGAATCAACAAAACTTGCCCCTTTTCCACGGTTTGGCCTTCCTCAACGGGCACATCGATGATCAAACCGGGCATCGGGGCCCTCAAATAGAATTCCCCGCCGGATGTCGGCCGGCCTCCAAGTGCCGAACGCAAGCGCAGTTCTCGCTCGTCAATCACCGTAGCCGGGTATTGCGTCCCCTGCAAAAGGACCTTCAAGCCCTCAGTACTCTCATAGACGTAGGCTTCATACGATTTGCCATTCAACAACAACGTAAAAACCGGTTGGTTGCCAACGGCGGTAAAATCGTACTCGTAACGAACGCCTTCGACGAGGATCGCATCTTCGTCCTCGATGATCTCGATGCTAAATTCTTTCTCTTCAACCGTGGTGATGTATTTCATGAGCTTTCTCTCATCTGGAACGTGATTCGACGATCTCAGCGATGGATGCGCTCCCAGCGGCTGGTCCATTTCCAATTGCTGGTATCCCGCTCCCCGCGCTGGATCACGTGTACGGAGCGTTCGGTGCGCTGATGGGCGAACAACGTAGCGATAATTGCGGCGATCTCCGGCACGGTTTCACGGCCGCGATCGGCCTTTTCCATCGAAAAACGCTTCTCGACAAATTGGGTGTCGAAACGCCCGGCCATGTAGCGGTGCGAATCCATCAAATTCTGGTGAAGGGGGATGTTGGTACGTACGCCAATGATTCTGTATTCCTCCAGGGCGCGACGCATCCGTAAAATCGCCTCTGCCCGCGTCTCGCCGTAGACGATCAACTTGGAGATCAAGGAATCATAATAGGGAGAGATTTCAAAACCGGGATAGACGCCGGTATCGACGCGCACGCCCGGCCCCGTAGGCAGGAGCAAGTGTGAGATTCGCCCTGTCGAAGGCATAAAATTATTGTAGGGGTCTTCGGCGTTGATGCGGCATTCGATCGCCCAGCCTTTCATCTGAATATCTTCCTGCGAATGGCCCAACGGCCTGCCACGGGCGACGCGAATTTGCTCCTTGACGATGTCGACGCTGGTAACCGCCTCCGTAATCGGATGCTCGACCTGCAAGCGGGTATTCATCTCCAGGAAATAGAACTTTTTGTCTTGATCAACAAGAAACTCGATCGTCCCGGCGTTGACGTACTCGACCGCCTGGGCTGCCCGAACGGCTACTTCACACATCTGTTGTCGCAGAGCATGATCATTCCCAACGAAGGGCGAGGGCGCTTCCTCGAGCAATTTTTGGTGGCGGCGCTGCAATGAGCATTCGCGCTCACCGAGATGGATGACATTGCCATGCGTATCGGCCAGGATTTGGATTTCGATATGACGAGCGCCCTCAACAAGTTTTTCCAGGTAGACATTGCCATCGCCAAAAGCGGCTTCGGCCTCACGCCGGGCAGATTGCAACAAGGCGGGCATTTCTTCCAGATCGTTGACTTCGCGCATCCCTTTGCCGCCGCCACCCGCCGTCGCTTTGATCAACAAAGGAAAGCCGATCTGCGGAGCGACGGCGAGAAGATCGTCATCCCGAAGGGAGCCTTCCCCTTCCGTGCCGGGAACCACGGGCACGCCCGCGGCTGCTACCGTTGCCCGAGCGACTTCCTTGTCTCCCATCGCCGCGATGGAAGAGGGCTTGGGCCCAATGAACGCCAGACCGGCATCAATCACGTCCTGGGCAAAATCGGCTCTCTCGGCCAAAAAGCCATAACCGGGATGGATAGCACCGGCACCGCTCTTTTGGGCAATCTCGATGATTTTGTCGCCGCGCAAATAAGAATCGCGAGCGGGGGCCGGCCCTAATAAATAGGCTTCATCAGCGTAGCGGACGTGCAAGGCCCGGCGATCCGCTTCGGAATAAACGGCGACAGTGCCCAGGCCTAATTCGCGGCAGGCGCGCATCACTCGGACAGCAATTTCACCTCGATTAGCGATCAAAACTTTGTCGAACATAGAAACTCCTCCGGGAAACTGCTTTTATCGCCGCAGACGCGCTGCAAGATCTGGCGAAATCAGGCCGAATCCTGATGATGACTTTCGGTATACCCATTCACCAAGCTAAAGCGGAATGCAACCGTGCTTCTTGGGCGGGTTGCTATCGCGTTTATTCGAGAGCATTTCGAGGGCGTTGATCAGGCGGGGGCGGGTGTCGCGGGGCTCGATAACATCATCGATATACCCGCGCGAAGCAGCAACATAGGGATTGGCAAATTTCTCACGGTACTCGGCCACAAGCTCGGCCTTGCGTTTTTCGGGATCGTCGCAAGCGGCCAGTTCTTTGCGAAAGATGATTTCAACAGCGCCTTCCGGCCCCATCACAGCCAATTCCGAACCGGGCCAGGCCAAATTGACATCGCCGCGAATATGCTTGCTGCTCATCACATCGTAGGCACCGCCGTAGGCCTTGCGGGTGATTACGGTCAGCTTGGGAACCGTGGCCTCACAGTAAGCGTAAAGCAGCTTCGCCCCGGCGCGGATGATACCGCCATGCTCTTGATCCACGCCGGGCATGAAGCCGGGCACATCCACAAAGGTGACGATAGGAATATTGAAGGCATCGCAAAAACGGACAAACCGAGCCGCCTTCTCCGAGGCGTCAATATCGAGAACCCCCGCCAAGTAAGATGGCTGGTTGGCCACAACGCCAATACTGTGGCCGCCCAAGCGGGCAAAGCCAATCACGATGTTTTGGGCAAATGCAGCATGGATCTCATAAAACTCACCCCTATCGACGATGTGGCCGATCACATCTTTGATGTCGTAGGGTTTGCTGGGATCATCGGGCACGATCGAGTTCAACGCCTCTTCCCGGCGCAGGGGATTGTCATCCGTATCGACAAAGGGAGGGTCTTCCAGGTTATTCTGGGGGATGTAGCTAAGCAATTTTTGAACCAGAAAGAGCGCGTCCTCTTCGCTATCGGCGGCCACATGGCAAACACCCGACTTCTCGGCATGGACGTCCGCGCCGCCCAAATCTTTGAATGAAACTTCTTCGTGGGTAACCGTCTTGACCACATTGGGACCGGTGATAAACATGTAAGAGGAACCACGCACCATGAAAATAAAGTCGGTCAATCCTGGGGAATAGACAGCACCACCGGCGCAAGGTCCCATGATCACGCTAATCTGCGGGATCAAACCCGACGCAAGGGTATTCTTCAAGAAAATATCAGCATAGCCCCCCAACGAGACCACACCCTCCTGAATTCGGGCGCCGCCGGAATCGTTCAAACCAATCAGCGGGGCACCGTTTTTCATCGCCATCTCCATAATCTTGACGATCTTCTCAGCATGGACTTCGCCCAGGCTGCCACCGAAAACGGTGAAATCTTGCGCAAAAACATACACAAGGCGGTTATTGATCGTCCCCCAGCCGGTGACCACGCTGTCACCGAAATATTTGCGCTTATCTAACCCGAAATCGGTCGTCCGATGGGTGACAAAAGCATCAACCTCTCGAAACGAACCTTTATCGAGCAGAAGCTCGATTCTCTCCCGAGCGGTGAGACGTCCCTTTTGATGTTGTCGCTCGATGCGCTCTTCGCCCCCTCCCAAACGTGCTTTTGCTTTCAGTTGACGCAGCTTTTGGATGTTCGGATCTGTCATAGAGGCTCCACAAAACAAAAATTTGACGTTCAGGACTCACTCGCTGAGGCTCGGCGTTGATGAAGCGGCTACTCCGTCTTGGCCGAAGGCGACCTTGGCTTGAAGCCAAAATATCGGCGGCTCGCTGGCAACCACAAAACACCAAAGCAAAAGATCACCAATCCGATGGTCAGACCCGCTTCGAAAGTCAACCGCGTCGCCAGCGCATCGGAAATCATCAGAAAGAGTCTATCTAGCCAATAAAAAAGAGCATAAGCAAGAACGACAATCTGGCCAGCGAACCAGGCCCAAGAATGCCCAAACCACAATCCCCAAATCAAAGCGAGGCCGACCAGGCCCCAAAAAGCTCCTCGGAGAAGCAGATACAAGGGGGAAACGCTCAAGGGGAGTTGTTGGAGAAATTGCCTGTGTTGCAGCGCTTCAAAAAAACCGAACCAGGATACAATCGTAAACAACAACACCAAAACAACGAGGATAGTTACGAGGAAGGGGCGTCTGGTTTTCATCTTTTCCTATTCATCCGGCGATACTTCGTAGAGCAAATAGAGAAGGTTTTCGTGATGATCTTTCTCTCTGATCAATTTCCCCTGGGGATACTCGTCCTGGACCATCTCCAATTCGGCTTGATTCTCTGGCAGAAACACAAAAATCAAATAATCACCTTCCGGCTGAACCGCGCCAGATTCCCACGGTTCAACAACGTCAACCCCTTCCACATGGGGCGCCAAAAATTGAATGCTGGGAATAGAGCGGTATCCCATGCGAGGGTGGCCGAAGAAGTAAACTTGGTATTGGCCGGACTTATGTTGCAAATAATCAGCGAGATGTTGGGCTACTCTAGTGTTGGCCCCGCCAAATTCACTGCTGGGTGTGTAGTCGCTCCAATAAAAGCGAAGCTCATCAGCCCCCAAGCCCAGCATCACCAAAACGGCTAGAATCGTAATCCAGATTGGTTTTGTTTTCCAGATTTTGGCCAACTCCGCGGCAAGGACAGCCAACCCATAGCCAACCCCGATAGCAAGCCCAGGTGCAACAGCGATGTACCGTTGGGCCGCGGGCGTACTTTCACTCAGGCCTCCCATGAAACCAATAATGAGCAGCCAGACTAAAATCAACATTGTACGCGGCCGGCGCGGCTTGGACAGCAGGGACGCCAACCCCAAGAAAAACAAGATTGCCGGCAGAAATCTCAAAATCGGCTCAAAGGGTTTATACCAAGCTCGAATTGGAATGTGGGTATAACCTAAAAAGCTCGAAAAAATTTGCTGGCCTACAATTTGCCAGGCAGGTTTGCCCGTCAGTTGAACTTCATGCTGCAACCAAGGCCCCAAGATGCTCACTCTACGCATAGGAGCGATAAACTCATCCGGATGCTGGATGAAGTATCTCGCCAAAGGGAAAAATGTCACAATGGCAACCAATCCCAACAAAATCAAATCGGGCAAATTGCGCTTGAACTTGGGCCAATCGAAAATTGCAACCAAAGCAAACCACAAGGGAACCAAAAGGAACAAGGCACGACCACTGACATAAAAATATTGAGATAATCCTAACGAGAAACCGGCAAACAAAAATGCGCAGCGATTCTCTCGCTGCCATCCATACCATAATAAGCCTAAAACCACGACAAACCAGAATCCGTCCCAGATGTTATTGAGCCCAATCCGGCTGAAGTGATGATGATAGTGCAAGGAGCCTAAGAAGATCGCTGAGAGTAAGGCGGTACGCTGATTGAACATCGCTTTGACCGCCAAATAGAGCGCTCCAACTGTCAGTGCCCCGGCAATCGCGGAGGTGAAGCGAAGGGCAAACGTCGTCCGCCCTAAAAGCGCAACGGGCATAGACTGAATAAAAAAATAAAACGTGGGGAAAGAATACCAACCAACTCGAAAGATATTATTCATGTTTCCTTCAACGAATTCGACTGCGGTGAGACCTGCCGAAGCTTCATCCCCTGAGAGCACAATAGGAATGTCGGCAATCTTGACAATCCGAACGAGAAAAGACGCCACCAACAACACCGCAACTATGGAGAGTGTTCTCTTCGATAACTTGATCGCAGGAAACGAACGCCATCCCCCGGCGATGGACAGGCCGATAGCAGCTAACCAGGCCACAACGGCGACGAGTGCTTGATTCATCAACCAGCCATCGTCTGCTGCCAGCGAGGCAACAACAGTCAATATCAGGCCGAGGAAAAGCAAGAATAGTTGGAAAACCTTGACCCCAAACCAGTTAGAAACAGTTGTCAAGCTGCGGCTCAGCCAAACAGGCGGCTTTTTCTCTTCATTCAACCGGCGGCCAAATACAAAAGCGATCAAGCCAACGAGCAAAAACAACCATTTCGCCCATTGCCAGGCTCCCTCCCAGGCTTCCTTTTGAAGCCACAAACTGATGGCAACAAGCGAAAATCCTGCTACCAACAGGAACGCTTTGATCCAAACCGTGATCCGTAATTGATTGCCGAGATCATCTGCTGAAAGCAAGTTCTCATCTTCTTGACTATCGATAGCAGTTTCCCGTTTATGCTCTTGTTCCTCCGATTCCAGCATTTTTTGTCGCCACCTGAATTGTTTGGGAATCATTGCTCTCCATAAAAGTTTCCAGCGTGAACTTTCCACGTTGCTCTCTCTCCATCGCTTTATCCCTGACGCGGCGATAACGTCGCCGCGCCCAAATGATATACACATCCAGAATCACGGCAAGAACGAAGATCCCAAACAGCCATTTTGTCGATTCCATGCCCATTCCTAATACAATCTCTTGAAAAAATTCAATCACAGCAAATCAGGGCTGATCCACAGCATTCTCCCCCAGCTCATCATCATCGCCCTTTCCCTCGGAAGATGAAACCCAGAGCCAAACGCAGGCAGCCATGCCGAGGGCGGATAAAGCCAAGCCGAGAGGAACATCCCAGGGTCGATAACGAAATTGATATTGATGTTTGCCCTCTGGCGCGTCCACCTGAAGCCATTGTTCTCCCTTCAAGGCAACGCGTTTACCGTCTCGCCAGACTTTCCAGCCGGCATAAGTGTTTTCTTTGATAATCAGTGAACCGGCAAAAGGAACATCGCACTCCACGTCTATCCGACCAGAATTTCCATTTGCGTGACAAATTTCTGTTTCTTGATCATTGACAACAGCGGCATAGAATTCATCCATATGTTCATAAATCCCGACATCGGCAACCATTTCGACGAGCTCTACCGATCCTGCGGGTGGCCCAGAATGGCTAGCTTCCAAAAATGGCGCCGGCCTATCACGATCCTTCCAACCCCACGGCATGATTCCGGGGCTAACTTTTAGCCCCGCAGCAATGGCAGGTTCAATATAGTGATGCTCGCCAAATGGCGGGCTGACCCATTGGATTGAATCAGTTCGGAGCGCCTCGAT
>CAZXXW010000045.1:20004-21661 GCA_964644835.1 uncultured Anaerolineales bacterium | reverse complement strand
GGCCTCCCAAATTAACACACTCCAACAAGAACAAACCACTCTGGCGTCGATCATCAAGCAAATGACCGATGGCGTCATCATCGCTGACGAAAACAATCACATCACCTTGATCAACCCGGCGGCTGAGGCGATTTTCAATATCCGCGCCGAGCAGGTCAAAGGGAAGACGCTCGCGGAAGCTATTCGCTACCACCAATTGATTGAAATCTGCGAAGCGTGCCGACAAACAGGCCAGGAACAACACATTTCGTTGGAATTACCCCATACCAACACCTTCATCCATGGCATTGCCGCCGTCTTCGGGCAAACTACCTCAGGGCACATTTTGCTGATCATTCAAGACTTGACCCGCATCCGGCGTCTGGAGACAGCGCGCAGCGATTTCATCAGCAACATCTCCCACGAGTTGCGCACCCCGCTGGCCTCCATCCGGGCCCTGGCGGAGACGCTGCGCAGCACAGCCCTGGACGACCCGCCGGCAGCGCGGCGCTTTCTCGGCCGCATGGAAACGGAGGTAGACGCCTTGACCCACATGGTTTCAGAATTGCTGGAATTATCTCGAATCGAATCCGGACAAGTGCCTTTGGAAATGCAACCGATTTCCCCTAAATCCCTGCTTCAAAGTGCGAAGAACCGCCTCAGCATGCAAACAGAACGAGCCAATCTCAACGTAGTTCTAAAATGCGATGACGAGCTTCCCGCTGTTCGCGCTGACATTCCCCGGCTGGAACAAGTCTTTGTCAATTTGCTTCATAACGCGATCAAATTTTCACAACCTGGTGATGAGATTCGATTAACCGCTGATCAAATTGATGACATGGTTGTATTTTCAATCCAAGATGAGGGCCTCGGCATTCCCGCCGACGACTTGCCCCGTATCTTCGAACGCTTCTACAAGTCCGACCGTGCCCGTACCGGGGGAGGCACCGGGCTAGGCTTATCAATTGCCCGTCATTTGGTCGAATCCCATGGGGGACGCATCTGGGCCGATAGTGTTGAGGGGCAAGGCAGCACATTCTTTTTCACCATCCCCATTGCCCAATAACAAGATCTGATTGACGCCAAAAACGCCTGCACCTTCAAGGTATCCAGGCGTTTTTTGTTAATACCGGGTTGATATTAACCTGTTGTTAACAAAGTCTTGACGTGCCGTTAAATAGGTATTTTTGGTGCGTTAACCATAGGGTGCTAAACTTTTTTCGCTTGAATGATATCAAGATGAAAAATTTTATCCATCTACTTTAGGAGGTTTAATACATGAAACGCCGATTTACCACTGTTTTTGCGCTGCTGATGCTGGCAGCCATCACCCTCACTGCTTGTGGCGGACAGGCAACCGTTGCTCCTCCACAAACAGAACCAACCGAGGCTCCGCAAATGGAAGCCGAGGTTGAAGAGGCTGAAGTTGAAGAAACTGAGGAAGAGACTACCGAAGAAAGCGAGGGCGTCTCGCTTCCCGCCGTTGACCCTCTGGCCGTCGAGGGCGATGTGGTCACCGCCGGAAGCTCCACCGTCTTCCCCCTGGCCGAAGTGATGGCCGCCCGTTTCCAGGATGAAGGCTTTGCCGGTCAGATCACCATCGACTCCATCGGCTCTGGCGGTGGCTTCGAACGCTTCTGTGTCGCCGGCGAGACCGATGTCTCCAACGCAAGCCGCC